>CAZBQQ010000265.1:2083-5279 GCA_964493965.1 uncultured Solibacteraceae bacterium | reverse complement strand
GGAGCGGACCGCGCGTACCGCTACCCTCGGATTCCCTCCACTTGGCTGCATTCCCACCAATCCATCACTTTCGAGACAGCAGCGCGCCCGCAAGCGGTTGGGCGGCGCGAGAATGCTAGAATAACTGTTTGCCCATTTTGAGGACCCTTACCCGAATGAAAACCTTGTTTGCATTAGGAATCGCTGTCGCCCTGACCGTCTCGGCGCAGACCCAGACCCCGGCCGCCACGCCCCCCGCCGCCCCGGCTGCGAAGCCCGTCGCTATCCAAGTCACCCCCGGCGCCGAGCCGCATTCGTTCCAGGTGGGCCTCGCCACGCCGAAGCCCACTCCGATCACCGAACTTCCGCCTGCCACCGTGGTGGCGACGGTCGACGGGCAGAAGGTCACCGCCGCGCAACTGCAGGCGATCCTCAAGAACGTGCCCGCGCCGGTCCAGCAGAAGATCGAGGGCGACCGGAAAGAGTTCGTTACACAGTACGCAATGTTCATGCGCCTGGTCGACATGGCCCGCAAGGAAAAGCTCGACCAGCAGAGCCCGTACAAGGAAAACATCGAATATCAGACCATGGTGGTCCTGCAAGGCGCCGCCGTCGAGCAGAAGGGCAAGGAGCTGACCGTCTCGCCCGAAGACATCAAGAAGTACTACGACGCCAACCAGGACAAATACGACCTGGTCAAGTTCAAGGCCATCTATCTACCGTTCAATACATCGCCCACATCGGCGCCGGACGGCAGCGGTAAGGCGCTGGCCAGCGAAGCGGACGCCCAGGCGAAGGCTGACGACCTCGTCAAGCAGGCACGTGCCGGCGCGGACTTCATCAAGCTGGTCAAGGATAACTCCGGAGACCCCACCTCGGTCGCCAAGGACGGGGACTTCCCTCCCATCCACAAGACCGACAAGGTTCCGCCCGAGATCGTCAAGGCGTTGTTCGCAGCCAAGGCGGGCGAAGTGACCGACCCGGTAAAGCAGGCCCGCGGGTTCTATATTTTCAAGATCGTCGAATCCGGAGCTGAACCCCTCGCGCAGGTACAGGATTCAATCAAAGCCGAACTCCAAAAAGATCAGTTGAAGAAATGGTTGGACGACCTCAAGACGAGCATCCAGGTCAAGATGGAAGACGAGGCCGCCCCAGCGCAGTCCGCCCCGGCCCCGTCCGCATCCACGGCTCCGCCGCAGAAGTAGCTGCGTGCAGACGGGCTCTGAATAAGATCCTGCCGTCGCTGCCGTGCTTATGCGGGCGGCCGCTGCATTTCAGCTTTCGCCCGGAGCTGCGGACCACCAGAGGACAGCTGCGCTCGGGAGGCGATACCGGCACGGAGGTTCACGCCGGCTCGTTCATCCACAGGCGTGAGGTTGTGATGGAATCCGGCCTGGCCGCCCATCCGACGGAACTGGCCCGCGTGTTGGTGCATGAGCTGTTTCACTTCGTCTGGCTGCGCGCCGGCAATCCCACCCGGCGCTCCTACGAGCTGCTTCTCGAGAACGAAATGATCGGGCAGGTGTGGGGCGAGCTGGGCTGGTCGGCCGAGTCGAGGAAACGATCGCTCAAGATCGGCGACCGTCTCCGCCGCTCGCGCCGCTGGCGTGAGTACGTGTGCGAGAGCTTCTGCGACTCGGCGGCGTGGCTCCTGGCCGGCTTGCGGGCGCACGAGGAATTCACGCTTGGGGTCCGCCATCGGCGCTCGCGGCGCGACTGGTTCCGCCGCGCGCTCATCGGCGACGAGATCTCGATATAATTGAGACGGAATCCTCTTGCCTCACCCCATTTCTCAAGGATGGAAGCTGTACGTCGCGGCGATGGTAGCCGCGCTGATGCTGCCTTCGTGCTCCGCACCGCCAAAGCCGGCGTCCCGCCTCAAGGCCGAGTCGTCCCGCAAGCCCGCTCCCAACTTCTCGCTCAAGGACGCCGACGGCAGGCTCGTACAGCTTTCCGACTTTCGCGGCAAAGTCGTGTTGCTGAATTTCTGGGCCACATGGTGCGATCCCTGCCGGATTGAGATCCCCTGGTTCGTCGAGTTCGAGCGCCAGCACAAAGGGCAGGGCTTTGCGGTTGTGGGCGTATCGATGGATGAGGACGGGTGGCAGGCCATAAAGCCCTTCGTCTCCGAGGCCGGCATCAATTACCGCGTCCTGCTGGGCAACGACACGGTGTCGGACCTCTACGGCGGGATCGACTCGCTCCCCACCTCGTTCGTGATCGACAGGGAGGGCCGCATCGCCGCCGTTCACATCGGCCTCGTGAGCAAGAGCAGGTACGAAAATGACCTTCAACAACTTCTCGAGACACCCGCGAAGACTGCCGGCGCTGGCGCTCGTCCTGTTCGCGTCGGCTCTCGGCGCGCAGGATAGCCCCCTGCTGACAGCCACTCCGCCGCAGAAGATCACCGCCAGCCGCAACGCCACCGTCGAGGCGCGCGTTTCCATTCAGGTTCGCAGCGGCTACCACGCCAACAGCAACACGCCCAACGAGGACTACCTCATCCCGCTGCGGCTGAAGTGGGAATCGGGCCCGCTCGCAACGGTCGACGTGGTCTATCCGAAGCCCGAGGAGAAGAACTATCCGTTCTCCACGAAGCCGGTGTCGGTGTTTACGGGCGCCTTTCAGGTGGTGACCCGCTTCAAGGTGGATGCGAGCGCGCCCGCGGGCCAAGGCGTCCTGGTCGGCAAGCTTCGCTACCAGGCGTGCAGCGACGACACCTGCTACCGGCCCACGACGCTCGAAATCCGCCTGCCTTACGAGATTCGTTGAAGCGCCTCATCATCCGCCCTGGCGGCGTCGGCGACTGCATCCTCGCGCTGCCCGCGATGGAGAGCCTGCGCGCCGGCACCACCGAGGTTTGGGCAGCCTCCGCGAACCTGCCCCTTATCCGCTTTGCGGATTCCGTGCGATCGATCGCCTCGACCGGCCTCGACCTGCTGGGGATCCCGGACCGCGATGCGCCCCACGGTGTCCTCGACGCGCTGGCCCGCTTCGATTCGATCGTGTCCTGGTATGGAACCCGGCGGCCCGAGTTCCGTGCCTCGGTCGCCAGCCTGCCTTTCCGGTTTCTGGACGCGCTGCCTGACCGGCCCGGCGTGCACGCGGCCGATTTCTATCTTCGTCAGGTGAGCGAGGACTCCGGGCCGGCCATTCCACGCATCGCATGCCCGCACGTCGAGCGCGCCGCCTTCGTGGCGATTCACCCTTTTTCCGG
>CAZBQQ010000265.1:0-1983 GCA_964493965.1 uncultured Solibacteraceae bacterium | reverse complement strand
TCGCCACCGCGCGCCCAGGTGACGCAATTGAGTGCATTGGAGTGGCGGACGTGGTCGCAGACCCGGGACTGGCTCGAATTTCGCCGCACTTGCGAAATTCGTGCCTGTCCCACACCGGTGCCGTCAGCAATACTCCTCGCGATTCACGCTACCCACGCTAAAATATCGTTCAGAGAACCCCCCTCCGGGAAAGGGAGTGCATGCCAGGCACCTATCGCGCAGTGATGTTGACCAGGAAGGGCGGCCCCGAAGTTCTCCAGCTCGTAGACCTGCCGGTCGCCCCGCCAGGCCCGGGGCAACTGCGCGTCCGAGTGCGCGCCGCCGGCGTGGGCTCAACCGACTTGACCATGTTGCGCGGGAACTATCCGTTCGCGCCGAAGATCCCGTTCGTCCCTGGTTATGAGGTCGCCGGCGCCGTCGAAGCCATTGGCCCCGGCGTCACCGGCTTCGAAGTAGGCCAGCATGTGGCGGCCCTCACCGTGTACGGTGGCTTCGCGGAACTGATCGTACGCGAGGCCGCGGATTTCCTTCCGATCCCCGAGGGCGTCTCCGATCGCGACGCCGCCGCGGTGATCTTGAACTATGGCACCGCATGGCAGATGATCCATCGAGTCGCGAAAGCAAAGTCCGGCGAGACCGCGCTGGTCACCGGCGCGGCAGGAGGCGTGGGCACCGCCGCCCTGCAACTCTTAAGACTGGCGGGACTCAAAACCTACGGCGCCGCTTCTGCCGCGAAGCACGCCACGGTGCGCTCTCTCGGCGCCACACCAATTGACTATCGGGCAGGGCCGATCGATCGCCTCGTGCGTGCCCTCGAACCCGGGGGTGTCGACTATGCGTTCGACGCGGTCGGCGGCGCCAACATCGGCGCGTGCATCAGCGCCCTGCGGCCGGGCGGGACGCTGGTCGGATTCGGTTTTATGGGCGCGCCCGGGATGCTCTCCCAGGCGGCCATGTTCGCCAATATCTTCATCGGGGCGCGCCTCCGCGGACGTGTGGGCAAGTTTTACGGCATCACGATGTTGTATCGGAAGGACCCCAAGCCGCTGCGCGAAGACCTCTTGAAGATCTTCGCACTCCTCGCGGCGAACAAGATCGATCCGCTGGTCACCCGCACGTTTCCCCTTGCTGAAGCGAGACAGGCCATCGAACTCCTTGCGGGAGGTTCGGTAGAAGGCAAGCTCGTGCTACTCAATAATTGATACTAGGGCTATGGCCCCCTCCGAGAAAGCCGCCCAACTTCGTGCACTGCACCACGGCCCTTCAATCCTGGTGCTTCCGAACGCCTGGGATGCAGCCAGCGCGCGCGTAATCGAAGAGGCGGGATTCCCCGCCATCGCCACCGCCAGCGCAGGCGTCGCGTTCTCGCTCGGATATCCCGATGGCCAGCGCATTGGCCGCGCCGAAATGCTCGCCGCCATTCGCCGCATCGCCGCCGCGGTCCGCGTGCCCGTGACCGCCGACATCGAAGCCGGCTATGGAGAGACGCCCGAATCGGTGGCCGAAACGATTCGTGGCGTGGTGGAGGCCGGTGCCGTGGGAGTTAACCTCGAAGACAGTTGGGATCGCGATGGCGTCCCTGCGCTCGCCGACCTCGCCCTCCAGCAGGAAAGGATCCGCGCGGCACGCGAGGCCGCCTCGATTCCGCTGGTGATCAACGCCCGTACCGACGTCTTCCTGCGCGACCTCGGTGACGAAGCCGAGGCTGTTCGCCGCCTCAACGCCTACCTCGAGGCCGGCGCGGATTGCGCGTTCCCGATCCTCGTTCGCGAGCCGCCTCTGATCGCCCGCCTCGTCGGAGCGATCGCCGGCCCGGTCAACATTCTCGCCGGCCCCGGCGCCCCGAGCGTCCCCGAACTGCAGCGCCTGGGCGTGGCCCGCGTGAGTTTCGGATCGGCCCTGGCCCGCGCCGCTCTCGGCCTGACACGCCGCATCGCCAACGAACTGAAATCGGCCGGAACCTACGCCAGCTTTCCCGAGGAC
>CAZBQQ010000264.1:3704-5501 GCA_964493965.1 uncultured Solibacteraceae bacterium | reverse complement strand
GTTGTAGACTCTTCCGTAGCGAGGTGTTTCGATGAGCAAACTGACCCGGCGTGGTTTTGCCGCGCTTGCGGCGGCGGGTGGCGCCGGCGCGGCCGCTCTGGCGCAGCAGCCAACGCGGGAAATCACGGCGGCATCGGTGCCCGGCGACCCGATCGCGCCCGGGCCCCAGGAGGGAACACTTCCGGAAGAGGAGCCGTTCCGCGGCCCGCTCCACTTCACGCGCCAGGACGTCACGCCCCGAGTGCAGCCCTTCGCGGGCACCGACGTCCGGCTGCTGCCGGGGCGGTTCCTCGATACGCAGCAGATCAATGAGGCGGTGCTGCGGCGGATACCGGCCGAGCGATTGCTCCACACCTTCCGGCTCAACGTTGGGCTCCCATCGTCCGCGCAGCCGCTGGGCGGATGGGAGAAGCCGGATTCCGAGGTGCGGGGCTGCTTCGCCAGCCAGTTCCTCACCGCCAGCGCGCACATGTACGCCTCCACCGGAGACGAAGACATCAAGGCGAAGGCCGACTCCATGGTTGCCGGGATGGCCGAGTGCCAGGCCCGGCTTCGCGGCGGCTACCTCAGCGCTTTCCCGATCGAGCTTTTCGACCGGTTGAACGCGCGCCGCGAGGTCTGGGCGCCGTTCTACACGATCCACAAGGTCATGGCCGGCCTGCTCGACATGTACCAGATGTGCGGCAACAAACAGGCGCTGGAGACCGCCCTGGGCGTGGCGCGCTGGGCCGACACCTGGACGGCCGCCATTCCCGAGGAACACATGCAAGCCGTTCTCGACACCGAGTACGGCGGCATGAACGAAGTGCTCTACAGCCTGGCCGCGGTCACCGGCGACAACAAACTCGCCGAGGTGGGCGATCGTTTCACCAAGAAGCGTTTCTTCAACCCGCTGGCGCTCAGCTGCGACCGGCTGCGCGGGCTGCACACGAATACTCACATCCCGCAGGTCACCGGGGCCGCACGCCGCTACGAGATCAGCGGCGACCCGCGCTTCCGCGACGTGGCCGAGTTCTTCTGGAACCAGGTGACAGGGGCACGCTGCTATGCCACAGGCGGCACGAGTAACAACGAAGGGTGGCTGACCAATCCGCACCGTTTGGCGGCTGAGCTCGGCCGCGGCGAAGCCACCACAGAATGCTGCTGCGCCTATAACATGCTCAAGCTGACCCGGAAGCTCTACGGCTGGAGCGCCGACCCCCGCTATTTCGACTACTACGAGCGCGTGCTCTACAATCACCGCCTGGGCACGATCAACCTGGACACCGGCGCGACCCAGTATTACCTCGGCCTGGTGCCGGGATCGTGGCGCGCGTTCAACTCCGAGTGGGACTCCTTCTGGTGCTGCACCTCGACGGGCGTGGAGGAATACTCGAAGCTCAACGACAGCATCTATTTCCACGACGAAGAGGGGCTGTACGTGAACCTGTTCATCCCCTCCGAGGTCAGATGGGGCGCGAAGGGAGCCCGCATACGGCAGGAGACGCAGTTCCCGGAGGTCCCGAGCACGACGCTGCGAGTAAGTTGCGACAAGCCTGCCAGGATGACTCTATACATCCGCGTGCCGGCCTGGGTCGCCGGCGCGGCGGGCGTGAAGGTCAACGGCCGCGTGGCGGAGATCTCCGGCGGGCCCGGCAGTTACATCAGGATCGACCGCACGTGGAATTCGGGCGATCGCGTGGAGATGGAAATGCCGATGCGGCTGCGCCGGGAGGCGATGCCCGACGATCCTGCCATACAGGCCGTGCTCTACGGTCCGCTGCTGCTCGCCGGCCAGTTTGGTCGCGATGGGCTGAC
>CAZBQQ010000264.1:0-3604 GCA_964493965.1 uncultured Solibacteraceae bacterium | reverse complement strand
ATGCCATTGAATTTGCCGCTGCCGCCGGTGAACCGGAACGTCCCTTCCGCGGTCAGGCTGGTTTCCGTTTGCGCCACCGTCCCCTCGAGCGTACCCCAGCAGCGGTCGCCTCCCGAGTGCTCGTTGAGGAAGTACCCGCGCTCTGTGCCCAGACCCGACTGAACGTCCCGGGTACCCCAGAAAGTCATCCTCACACCGTTCCAGTCCGGATCCGAGGATCTCTGCACCCCATCGATTTCCGCCATGCTCAGTTCGTGGTTGGGTTGGTCCCTCGGAGACAGAAACGCTCGCGAGGCGAACTTCCCGGAAAACACACCTGTAATATCAGGCATGGATGCCCCTCCTTGTCTGTAAGGAGTTTGGGTCAGGCGCCGGCGAGTGTCAATGACCTCGCCGGGCTACGGCACCGCTTGCTGACGCGCGCGGCTCGGAACGGACGCTACGGCTTCTTCTTGCCCTGGGCCGCGACGGCGTCCATGGCCGCCTTGATCTTTTCCTGGTCGCCGAGGTAGTAGTGCTTGATGGGCCGCAGAGAGCCATCGAGCTCGTAGACCAGCGGGATGCCGGTGGGGATGTTCAGACCGACGATCTCCTGGTCCGAGACATCGTCGAGAAACTTCACCAGCGCCCGCAGGCTGTTGCCGTGCGCCGCGATGACGACGCGCTGCCCCGATAGCACCGCCGGCGCGATGGTCTGGTGCCAGTACGGCAGGAAGCGCGCGACGGTGTCCTTCAGGCACTCGGTGAGCGGAAGTTCGGCCTCCGCGAGGCTCTTGTAGCGGCGGTCGTGGCCCGGCCAGCGCGGGTCGGATTTCTCGAGCGCGGGAGGACGGATGTCGTAACTCCGCCGCCAGATCTTCACCTGGTCCTCGCCGAACTTGGCCGCAGTCTCGGACTTGTTGAGCCCCTGCAGGCCGCCGTAATGCCGTTCGTTGAGCCGCCAGGAACGGAAGACCGGAATCCACATCAGATCCAGTTCGTCCAGGACGGTCCACAGTGTGCGGATGGCACGCTTCAGTACGGACGTGTAGGCCACGTCGAACGTGTAACCGGCCTCCTTCAAGGAGCGCGCTCCTTCCAGGGCCTCCGCGCGACCCTTTTCGGACAAGTCGACGTCGGTCCAGCCGGTGAACCGATTCTCTCTATTCCAGTCGCTTTCGCCGTGACGAACCAAAACCAGTTTGTACATTTTGAATCTCCAGAAATCGATGAGCGTGGCTTGGGGTCCCCCCTGGTGGCGGGTCCAGGGGGACCCGCGCGGACCAGGGGGTCCGCCCCACAAGGATCAGGCCTGCTGGCGCAGGGCTTTCTTCCCGGCGAACTCCGCCGCCGAGCCGAGTTCTTCCTCGATGCGCAGCAACTGGTTGTATTTCGCGATGCGGTCAGTCCGGCTGGCCGAGCCGGTCTTGATCTGTCCGGCGTTTGTGGCCACCACCAGGTCCGCGATGAAAGCGTCCTCGGTCTCGCCGGAGCGATGCGAAACCACCGCCGTGTAGTTCGCTTCGGAGGCCATGCGCATGGCCGCCATGGTTTCGGTCACGGTGCCGATCTGGTTCAACTTGATGAGGATCGAGTTGGCGATGCCCTGCTCGATGCCGCGTTTGAAAATCGACGTGTTGGTGACGTAGATATCGTCGCCCACAAGCTGAATCTTCTTGCCCAGCTTCTCGGTCATCAGCTTCCAGCCGGGCCAATCGTTCTCGGCCATGCCGTCCTCGATGGAGCGGATGGGGTACTGGCGCACCCAGTCGGCCCAGAACTCCACCATCTGCTCGCTGGTCCGCTCGCTGTTGTCGGATTTCTTGAAAACGTAGCGGCTCTTGTCGGCGTCGTAGAATTCGCTCGCCGCCGGGTCGAGGAAGATGCCGACCTGTTCGCCGGGTTTGTAGCCCGCCTTGGTAATCGCCTCGAGGATCAGGACCAGCGCCTCTTCGTTCGACTTCAGGTTGGGGGCGAAACCACCTTCGTCGCCCACCGCGGTCGAGTAGCCGGCCTTCTTCAGCACGCCCTTCAGGGTGTGGAAGATCTCCGAGCCCGCACGGAATGCGTCGGAGAACCGCGCCACGCCGTAGGGCGCGATCATGAATTCCTGCACGTCAACGGAACTGTCGGCATGCGCGCCGCCGTTGAGGATGTTCATCTCCGGCACCGGCAGCACGTGCGCGCCGACGCCGCCCAGATAGCGGTACAGCGGCATGTTGCGGCAGGCCGCCGAGGCCCGCGCCGCGGCCATAGAGACCGCCAGAATCGCGTTGGCGCCCAGCCGTCCCTTATTGGGGGTGCCGTCGAGGTCGATCATGGCCTGGTCGATCTCCGACTGTTCGGAGGCTTCCCTGCCTTTCAGCGCCGCCGCAATCTCCCCGTTGATATGGCTGACGGCCTTCAGCGTTCCCTTGCCGAGAAAGCGCTTCTTGTCGCCGTCGCGCAGTTCCACCGCTTCATGCTCGCCGGTGGAGGCTCCGGAAGGAACCGCCGCCCGCCCCATGGCACCGCACCCCAGCCATACGTCCGCCTCGACCGTCGGATTACCGCGCGAGTCGAGAATCTCTCTACCGGATATTTTTACGATTTCGGTCATCATTTACAGTTCGCTCCTGAAAAGTAGTCGAAAAGAACCTGGGCCTCAGCCCGTCTGCTTGATCGTGTAAGGCTCGAGGCCTGTATAGATTTGCTGCTCCTGGCAGACCACTACGATGCCGGAGTCGGTGACCGTGTGGCCTTTGGCGCGGTCCGCCTGAAGGTCGTATCCGATCACGCTCGATTCCGGAATCTTGACGTCCGGCCCGATGATGGCGCGCCGGATGCGGCTGTAACGGCCCACCTCGGCGTTGTGCATCAGGATCGAGCTCTCCACCTCGCAGTAGCTGTTGATTCGGACGCCCGGAGACAAAATGCTCCGCACCACCCGGCCGCCCGAAACGATGCAGCCGCCCGAGACGATCGAGTCGATCGCCACTCCCATGCGCCGCCCCTCCTGCGCAAAAACGAACTTCGCCGGTGGCGTCTGGGGCATGCTGGTCCGGATCGGCCAGCGCTTGTCGTACAGGTTGAAATCCGGCACGACTGAGATCAGGTCCATGTTGGCTTCGTAGTAGGCGTCGATGGTTCCGACGTCACGCCAGTATTTCACCGTCTTGTCGTTGAGATCGATGAAGTCGTAAGCCACCACGCGCTTCTTCGCGATGCAGCGCGGAATGACGTCGCGCCCGAAGTCATGCGAGGAATTCGGGTCCTCGGCGTCTTCCATGAGCGCGCGCATCATCACTTCCGTGTTGAAGACGTACACGCCCATCGAGGCGCTGACCATGGCCGGGTTGAAAACCGACCGGACCGGGTTGCCGTGTTGCGGCTTCTCTTCGAAGCCCCGGATCTCGTAATTGTCCCCGATGTCCACCACGCCCAGGCGGGTGGCGTCCTCGGGCGGGACCTGAATGGTGCCCAGCGTGATGTCCGCGTGATGGTGCTCGTGCCAGGCGATCATCTCGTGGTAGTTCATCTTGTAGATGTGGTCCGCCGCGAGGATCAGGCAATGCTCCGGACCTTCCGCCATCAGGGTCTGGATGTTCTGGAAAACCGCGTCCGCCGTGCCCAGGTACCAGTCTTC
>CAZBQQ010000263.1:0-5546 GCA_964493965.1 uncultured Solibacteraceae bacterium | reverse complement strand
GCGAACCTCCGCCAGCGCGCGCTCCATGGCCGAGCGATTCTCGGCCACCGAGAAGTCAATCGTCGCTTCGTTCTGGAAGGCAGCAATGCCCCCAACAGGAACTGCGGTTGTGCCCATGACGTCAATCCTCCGGTAATGTTCTATCGAGATTGTTCCAGTCCGGCGGCTCCACGCCCAACAGGTTGTGGACGAAGAAATCCAACCGCTTCCGTTCTCCGTAAGGGCCGCCGGGCGTATGCCCCTGGCCAGGCAGCACCAGCAAATCGAAAACCTTGTGCGCCTTGACGAGTGCGTTGACCACCTGCATCGTCGAGGCCGGGTCCACGTTCGTGTCCAGCTCTCCCACGGTAAGCAGCAGCTTCCCCTTGAGCCGAGGAGCGTTGACTACGTTCGAATCGGCCACGTACTCAGGCCCAAGCGGCCAGCCCATCCACTGCTCGTTCCACCAGATCTTGTCCATACGATTGTCGTGGCAGCCGCTGCCGGCCACCGCAGCCTTGTAGAACTCCGGATGGAAGAGCAACGCTCCGAGCGCGTTCTGCCCTCCCGCCGAGTGCCCATACACCCCCACGCGGCTGATGTCGTAGTACGGATACTTTGTCGCCACCGCCTTGTGCCACAGAATGCGGTCCGCGAAGCCCGCGTCCGCCAGGTTCTTCCAGCACACGTCGTGGAACGCCTTGGAGCGGTTCGAGGTGCCCATCCCGTCGATCTGCACCACCACGAAACCCAGCTCGGCCATCGACTGCATCGGGTAGTACGCGCGGAACGACTTGGGAACGAACGAGTCCTGCGGCCCCGCGTAGATGAACTCAATCACCGGGTACCGCTTCGAGGAATCGAAATTGGTGGGGCGGAATATGACCCCCCAGATGTCCGTGACGCCGTCGCGGCCCTTGGCCGCGAACGGCTCGGGCGCGCGCCATCCGGCCTTGAGCAGCGGCTGTAGGTCGCCGTGCTCAATCTCGGCAAGCACCTTGCCGTCATCCGTGCGATGCAACTCGGAGACCGGCGCCAGGTCCACCCGCGACCACGTGTCGACGTAGTACTTCATGTCGTCGGAGAAGGCGACGTGATGGTCGGCGTCGCCCGACGTCAGCGCCGTAAGGCCGCTGCCATCGAAGTTGATGCGGTAGTAGTGGACGAAATAGGGATCGATGCCGGCGGTCATGCCGCTCGCCGCGAACCAAATCTGCCGCTTGTCATCGTCCACCTTCTCGACGCCACGCACCACCCAGTCGCCATGCGTGACCTGATTCTTCACCTGGCCGGTCGTGCCGTCGTAGAGGTAGAGGTGGTTCCAACCGTCACGCTCCGACATCCAGACAACCTCCTTGCCGTCCGCGACGTCGTGGCGGTACTTCTTGCCCGAGTAGCAGAAGAACGTCGGGCTCTGCTCGTCGACGAGTGCGCGGGCGTTGCCGGAGGCCGCATCCACTTCGATCACGCGATAGACCTGGTGGCCGCGCTGGTTGTACTCGAACGTGAAGGCGCGGCCGTCCTTCCGCCACTCGGTCTCGGAAATCTCGAACGGATTCGGGAACAGCCGGTTGTCGATCTCGATCGCCTTCCGCGCCTCCACTTGGAACAGGACCGGGCGGGGCAGATCAAGCACGTCGCCGGGCTTCTCGTATTCGAGCGTGATGGTCTTGGGCTGAAGCTGATCGGCCGGCGAAGACTCCACCAGGTCGATCCGGCGATGATATCCACGCCGGATTCGATAAGCCACCAGGCGCTTCGAATCCGGGGACCAGCGGAATGTCTCAATGTCGTAGGTGTTGCCCTCCGATCCATCGAAGCTGAGCGGGATCTCCTGGCCGCCGGCCTTCGCGCGCAGGAACACGTTGTAGTTCTTCACCCACGCTTCCGACAGGCCGTCCGGCGAGGCCTTGCGTTCGGTGGATTCCGCAGGGAGGCCCGGCGTCAGCGGCCGCGCCACGGCCACACTGAATGGGTCCATCGGACCAAGTTTCTCGCACGAGTAGTCCGCCAGCTTCACCTTCCAGCGGCTCCCTTTGGCCACCAGTTCGATCGCCTGCTCGTGATCCACGAACTTGACCTCGCGAAACGGCAACTTGCGCGGGTTGAAGCTCGCACCGGCGGCTTTCGACAGCGCCGCAGCCAGTTTCTCGTGATCGAAAGCCGGTCGCTTGGCGAGCGTGGCGGCGTCCACAAGCTCGAACTCAACCCCGCCGGCGACGGACTTCCGGTACCAGAAGCGACTGGTCGCCTCGATCCAGGTTGCGTTTTCCGGAATTCCCAGGGCCAGGCTCTGGAACTTCTCCCGCAGGCCGCTGGCGCGCTCATAATCGGAGAGCGTGCCCTGGCCGTGAGCCGAACCAGCCGCCAGCGCCAGGCCGACAAGCCCGAGTAGCGTGATCTTGGAAGTCATGATGGTGGGTCCGTGTCTCAGATTGTAAATGTACTGCAATCGCTTCCGCAACTGCGCTTGACAATCTCACAAGAACGACGGATAACAGTAGAGATCGCACAACGGAAGCGTTACCATAGAACTGGAGCAAACAGATGAAACCTCCCACCCCTCCCGCCCTCTTGACTAGGCGCGGCTTCACCGGCGCCGTCGCGGCATTGGGCGCCCTCGCTTCTCCCGTCGCGGCCCAACAGCTTACCGCTCCCGAAGCCGCACACCGGCAGGGAACGACTCCGGAGACTCCGCCATTCCAGGCCGCATTATCCTTCACCCGGAAGAACGTCCCGCTCAAGGTGCGCCCGTTTGCGCTCGGCGAGGTCAAACTGCTGCCCGGTCCGTTCCTCGATGCCCAGGAGTGGAACCGTGCCTACGTGCGCCGGCTGCCGGCCGACCGTCTGCTCCACAATTTCCGCCTGAATGCCGGCCTGCCGTCATCCGCCCAGCCGCTGGGAGGATGGGAAGAGCCGAAGTGCGAGCTGCGCGGCCACTTCGCCGGTCACTATCTCTCCGCCTGCGCGCTGCTCTATGCGTCCACCGGCGACAAAGAGATCAAGGCGGCGGGGGACTACATCGTGGCGGAGATGGCCAAGTGCCAGACCAAGCTCGGCGCCGGAGGCTACCTCAGCGCCTTCCCCATGGAATACTTCGATCGCCTGGATGCGCGCAAGCGCGTGTGGGCGCCGTTCTACACGATCCACAAGATCATGGCGGGCATGCTGGACATGTACCAGCACTGCGCGAACAAGCAGGCCCTCGAAACGCTGCAGGGCATGGCGCAGTGGGCCGACCAGTGGACCGCCGGCAAGACCGAAGAGCACATGCAGAGCATTCTGAACACCGAGTACGGCGGCATGAACGAGGTGCTCTACAACCTCGCGGCGGCGACCGGCGACGACAAGTGGGTGCAAGCTGGCGATCGCTTCACCAAGAAGCGATTCTTCAACCCGCTTGCCATGCGCCGCGACGAACTGCGCGGCCTGCACGCGAACACGCATATCCCGCAGGTAACCGGCGCGGCGCGCCGCTACGAGCTGTCGGGCGACACGCGGTTCCACGACGTCGCCGACTTCTTCTGGTATGAGGTGGTGACGGCGCGCAGCTACGCCACCGGCGGAACGAGCAATGGTGAGGGCTGGCTGACCCAACCCCGCCACCTGGCCGAAGAGTTGGTACGCAGCGAAGCCACGGCGGAATGCTGCTGCGCCTACAACATGCTCAAGCTGACCCGCCACCTGTATTCCTGGACTGCCGATCCCCGCTACTTCGACTACTACGAGCGCACGCTGCTCAACCACCGCCTGGGCACCATTCATCCCGAGACGGGGGCCACGATGTACTACCTCTCGCACACCCCGGGCGCGTGGAAAACCTTCGGTACCGAGGACCAGTCCTTCTGGTGCTGCACGGGAACCGGCGTCGAGGAGTACTCGAAACTCACCGACAGCATCTATTTCCACGACGACGACGGCGTCTTCGTAAACCTGTTCATCCCCTCCGAGCTGGACTGGGCAGAGAAGGGCCTTCGCCTGCGCCAGGAAACAAAGTTCCCCGAGCAGCCGGGCACCTCGCTGGCGGTAAGCGCCGATCGCCCGGTCCAGCTGACCCTGCGGCTAAGGATGCCGGAATGGCTGGACGGCCGTGGCTCGGTCACGCTGAACAGCAAGCCGCTCGAGGCGTCCGCGGCCCCAGGCAGCTACCTGACTATCACACGCACCTGGAAGGGCGGCGATCGAATCGAAATGGGGCTGCCGATGGGCTTGCGCATCTCGGCAATGCCGGACGACGCGGGCCTCGGGGCGGTGCTCTACGGCCCCATCGTCCTCGCTGGTGAGCTCGGTTCGCAGGGCTTGACGAAAGAGATGATCGTCGGTCCGGAAGGTCCTGACGTGGAGCACCTACCGCTGGAGATTCCCAGCTTCAAGGCGGCGGGTGCAGCGCCCAAGGACTGGATTCAACCGGCCGGCGAGCCTCTGGCGTTCCGGACTACTGGTCAGGCGCGCGATGTTACACTCGCTCCGCTGAATCGCATGTTCGACAAACGCTACTCGATCTACTGGCGAGTTTCCTGATGTAAGCTGTATTAGGTCAAAGGCCCGGTGAGATGAATCTCGAGGATGTCGCCAAGAAGGCGGGCGTCGGAACCGCCACTGTTTCCCGTGTGCTGAACGGACATCCCGCCGTCAAGAGTTCCACGCGCGCTCGCGTTCTGCGCGCCGTCGAGGAGCTGAAGTACAAGCCCAACCTGCACGCCCGCAGTCTGGCGGGGGGACGAAGCCGCGTGCTCGGCATCGTCATGGCGAACCTCTATAACCCGTTCTTCGCCGATATCTACCACTCCATCGAGACCCACGCCCGGCAGTGCGGATACGAAACCCTGCTGGCCAACAGCTCCCACGATGTGAAGCTGCTGAAGGCCGCTGTGCACCGCCTGCTGGGACAGCAGGTCGCGGGGCTGGGAGTGTTTCCGGAGATGGAGCCGGCCATTCTGGACGAGCTGCGCGAGGCGCAGATCCCGATAGTGCTCTTCGATCCCGGCGCCACCGGCGACAACTTCACCACCATCGATTTCGACCACCGCAAAGGCATCCGCATGCTGGTGGACCTGCTCCATGCGATGGGGCATCGCCGCATGGCGTACATCGGAGCGCCGCTGTTTCTGCAACCCACCGAAGCGCGGCGGCAGGAATTCATGGAGACCAGCGCCCGTTGCGGCTGCGAGAGCGTAGCGGTGACGCCGCCCGAAGACGGATTCGCGGGCGGCCGCGCGGCGGCGCGCGAACTGCTGCGCTCGGGCTTCGCCCCGACGGCGATTCTGTGCGTGAACGACTGGGTGGCGGTGGGCGTGATTCGCGAATTGCGGAATCAGGGGCTCGCGGTGCCGGGCGATGTCTCGGTGACCGGCTTCGACAACATCACGATTTCCGAGTTCTGTTGCCCGTCGCTGACCACCATCCATATACCGCGGACGGAGATCGGCCGGCTGGTGGTGGCAGGGCTGGTGCCGGATGCGGCAGGCGCTCCACCCGCGCCGCGGCATGTCTTTCTGGATCCAGAACTGGTGGTGCGCGAATCGACCGGGCCGGCCTCAGCGGGCGTTCAACAACCAGGCTCCGGC
>CAZBQQ010000262.1:0-5614 GCA_964493965.1 uncultured Solibacteraceae bacterium | reverse complement strand
TCGGTGCTGAGCGCGGTTCGGTGCTATTGAGTCACCCAGAGCACCACTTCGTTGGCCATGGTGAAGTAGTCCCTCGAGTCGCGCTGGTCGCCTTGCTCGTAGGTGTAGTGCGAGCCGTCCCACAGATCCACGTGGCCGCTGGCGTCTGAAAACGGAATGACGAAGGCGATCACGCCCTTCTTCCCCAGGAACAGGCGGCGGTCCACCGGGCGCACGGCGCGGATCTGAGGCCGGCCGAAGGCCGCCTCCAGCCAAGGCCGCATGCCGCGGACCTGGAACGCGTAATACTTCCCGTCTCCGCCGCGAACCACCTTCATCCCGGCGAAGCCGGAGGGCACGGCGACGCCGGAGTAGTTCAAAGCCCGGCTCAGACGGACGGCGCAAGTGTGATCGATCCAGGCGGCGTTGACGCGGCCCCCGATCCGCTGTCTGACCCGCTCATCGGTGCCGTTCGGATAATTTGCGGATAGCGCCGCGAACGGTGGGAGCGCGGTCCCGCTGAACCAGAACGCCAGCGCCAGGCACCACTTCAGGAGGATCATCCCTGCGACTATACACCGCCGCGCGCCTGCCTACAAATGCGCCGCGCCCCCCGCTCATCTTCCCCGCGTTGGCAACCCTCCACCTGGGGTAAGCTTGTTCCTGATGCGAAGAGTTCTGTCGCTGGGGTGCCTGCTTGCCGCAGCCGCCCTGGCCGCGCCCGGGCCACGTCTGGCCGGCGCCCCCAAGCCTGCTGTTCCCGACAAAATCAAAGACCGGATTCTGGCCGCCCCTCTGGACCGGCAGAAGATCGAGGGCCTCTTCGGCCAGCGAATGCGCGTGAACCTGGAGGGACGGCTGCTGCACGTCAGCGAGACGGCCTTGCTGGCCTCCTATCCCACGAAACCCGGCGCGCAGGGGGCCAGCGGCGAGAATGCCGGCAAGTTTCTGGACGCCGCGGCCCGGACCTGGGCGTACACGGGCGATGCACGCCTGAAGGGCATGATGGACCGCGTCGCCTACACCCTGGCGACCTCCGAGATTCAGGCAGGCTGGCGCATCGGGGACCTACGGTGGACGCTCACGGGCCTGCTCGAGCACTACAAGGTCACGGGCGACGCCAAGTCCCTCGAAGGCGCGCGGCGGATCGGCGAGATGCTGGCGCGCACTTTCGGCGACGGCCCCGGCCAGCAGGATATCGTCGCCTCGGGCGCACACATGGGCCTTTCCGCCACCAACGTGCTGGGACCGATGTGCGTCCTCTACCGCTACACCGGCGGGCAGCAGTACCTGGACTTCGCTCGCTACATCGTCCGCGCCTATGACAAGCCGCGGGGCTCCAGGCTCATCGCGTCGCTCGAGGCGACCGGCAGTGTCTACCACGTTGCCGATGCGCGGGCGGACGAGATCCTCAGCAACCTCTCCGGCCTGCTCGATCTATACCGGCTCACGGGCGAGGAATCTTACCTGAAGGCCGCGACCACGGCGTGGAAGGACATCGTCTCCAAGCGCCTCTACATTACCGGAGCCGTGAGCTCCAGTGAATATTTCCGGGACGACCAGGACCTGCCCGGCGAGGAAGCGGCGAACGTCGGCGAGGGCTGCGCGACCGTGGCGTGGCTCGATCTCAACCGGCAACTGCTGCGCATTACAGGCGAGGCCCGCTATGGCGGCGAGATCGAGCGCACGGTGTACAACCAGCTGCTGGGCTCCCAGGACCCTCGCAACGGCAACATCTCGCGCTTCACCCCGCTGGTGGGACACAAACGACCCAGTGCGAACCTCAACTGCGCCCTGGCGAGCGAACCGCGCGCCATCGCGATGATTCCCGAGATGGCCTGGGGCGAGGAGGAGGGCGGCGTGGCGGTGCTGCTCTACACCGCGGGAGAAGCCACCATCCCGCTGCGGCCGGACTTCGAGGTCACGCTCGTCTCGGCCACCCATTTTCCGCGCGACGGCAAAGTCTCCATCACCGTGCACGTGCCGCGCCCGGCTCGCTTCCCGATCTTTCTGCGCGTGCCGGAGTGGTGCACGCACTTCTCGGCGACGTCAAAAGACGGCGAGACACCGGGGTTGCCCGGCATCCTCCTCAAGCTCGAGCGGATGTGGCATTCAGGGGATACGATCCAGATCCAGATGAATTTGCCGGCGCGCGTGATTCCCGGGGGCGCCAGCTATCCGGACTACGTGGCGCTGGCGCGTGGGCCGCAGATCATGGCGCTCGAGGCGGCACTGAACCCACGGGTTCCTTACATCCACCGGGCGTCGCTCAAGGATCTGGAGACCACGCTGGTCGAGTTTCAGGACACCGCGGGCGAGATGCCGAAAGCATGGGCGGGGGCCCAGGTGTACTCGGTTGACGGCGCCTTCACGGGCAAGCCCCAGCTTCTGTTTCTGACGCCCTTCGCCGATGCTCTGGACTACCGGGTGTGGCTGCTGAAGCCGGGGCGGGTGCCGGTTGGGCAGGTGGCGCTGACCGCTTTCGGAACGGAGTCGTGGTCGCGGACCGGCACCGCGGCCGGTTCCATCTGCGACGAGCGGTCGGACACCTTCCGCACAACCTTCGAGGGCAAGGCCGCCAAAGAAGACTGGTATGCCGTCGAGATGGACAAGCCCGCCGACATAGCCCGCATCGTGTTCCGCCATGGCAGGGCGTTCGAGAACGGCGGCTGGTTCGACACCTCCGGCGGCAAGCCCAAGATCCAGATCAAGAAGACCAAGAACGGCTCTTGGGAGACGCTGGCCCCGCTTGACAGCTACCCGGACTTCACTTCCGCCAAGGTGCCGGCCATCCGCGACGGCGAGCCGTTCACACTGCACCTCAACCAGCCCGTTCGGGCCGTGGCCATACGGGTTGTGGGCAGGCCGGCGCGTTCGTTTTCGAGTTGCGCGGAGCTGGAGGCTTACGCTCAGTGAGAGGCCGCAAAAACTATTCATCCGTGGCCATAATTCTCTCCTTCAGTATCGGTACACGCGCCCGCAGCAGGCGGGTCAGAATCCCAGCCGCTGCTTGAGCGCGCGCACCCGGTCGCGAGCCACCGGCAGCTCGGTGTGCTTCTCGTCCTTCAAGCGCAGCAGCACGCCGCCGGCGAACCAGGAGTTCACTTCCAGAACCCAGTCCAGGTTCACCAGCGTCGAGCGATGAATGCGCAGGAAGTTCCGCCGCGCCAGTTTCTGTTCGAGCTGCGCGATGGTGAAATCGACGCAATAGCTCTTGGCGCCGCAGGCGGCGAAGGTCAGCTTGTCCTGTGCGAAGAAGTGCGTGATGCGCGCCAGGTCGATGAACTGCACGCGCTCGCCCACGCGGGAGGCGATGCGGTCCATGGGCGCCTCGGCGGGTTTGAGCGTTGCGGCGATCTGGTCCAGCACGGCGCGGAAATCGGGCTGCCGCATCCACTCCGGCAACGCGCCGCCGAGCCGCTCCAGTTTGCGGACGGCGCGATCGAGCTGTTCCGGCTCGATGGGCTTGAGCAGGTAGTCGATGGCGTTGACCTCGAAGGCCCGGAGGGCATACTGGTCGAACGCAGTGGTGAAGATCACAGCGGGCTGTTCGGCCAGGTGCGCCAGCAGTTCGAAACCGTTCATGCCCGGCATCTCGATATCGAGGAACAGGACGTCGACGCGCTCGCGCGAGAGGTATTCGACCGCGGCCTCGGGATCGGTGGCGCTTCCGGCGATTTCAAAACGGCCGGTCTCGAGCAGCAGCCGCGTCAGGCGCTTCAGCGCCAGCGCCTCGTCATCGGCGAGATAGGCGCGCAGCTTCATGCCCGCCCCGGCAACACCAGGCGGACCGATGCCCGGCCATCCGCCGCCCCCACATCGAGCCTGGCTCGGCCGTTGTAGAGCACTTCGAGGCGCGCCAGGAGATTGTCGATCCCGTGCCCGCGCGGGATGGCTTCGAGCGAGAAGCCCGGTCCGCTGTCGGCCACTTCGATTTCGATTCCGCCGTCCACGGCCCGCGCCGTCACGCGGACTTCGCCGCCCTCACGGCGCGGCGCGATCGCGTGCTTCACGCTGTTCTCCACCAGCGACTCCACGGCCAGCGGCGGGAGACTCGACTGCCGCACCTCCGGGTCAACGTCGATCGAGTAGCGAAGCCGGTCGCCGAAGCGCGCTTTCTCGATCTCCAGATAGTCGCGAACGATCTTGAACTCCTGCTCGAGCGGGACCAGGCTGCATTGGTTGGTATCGAGCGAGAAGCGTAGCAGAGCCGCCAGCCGGCCCACGATCTGCTCCGCCCGCTGTGGCTCGTCGTGGATCAGCGCGGAGATCGAGTTGAGCGTGTTGAACAGGAAATGCGGGTGGATGCGCGACTCGAGCGACGACAACCGCGCCTCGGTGGCCAGCTTCTGGGCGCGCTCCTGGTCGAGTTGCCGCGTGCGCAGCTCGAGCGAGGCTTCGGCGAGCCGGTAGCGCATGGATTCGAAGAAGTATACGCCCAGGCCCACCAGCAACGAGATGACGATGCAGAAGCGGACGATCCCCCAGAAATTCGACCAGGCGTCGGCCGGCGCGCGCAACCCCACCTGCACCAGAATCACCGTGGCAAGCGTGCAGCCGATCACCGTCATGATCACGATGGAGGCGCCGATCGCCGCGATCTTCTTGCCCGAGTTGCAGAGCTTCGCTCTCTCGGCGATCAATGGAAGCAGGAGGCCGGCGAGTCCGCCGATGGAGAAGGAGTAAACCAGCGAGACAAGAAAGGTGTTGCCGACGAACCGGGCGCTGACCGGATACTCGGTTCCCACCAGCGCCAGCGTAGCGACCGCGGCGCCGCCGAGATTGATGAAGGGGAGGCGCAGGAGGTGCCGGCGGTATGTCCCGGGTTTGCTGCTGATGTTCATATCTGGTACCGGAACCCGATCGAGACCAGGGCGGAGTACGGGATCATACCATACTCGGAACGCCACCTCTTTCCGCCCGGAGTTTGGGCGTGCGCGGTGAGCGAGAAGTGGTCCGCCACGCGCCGCGTGACATCGAGAACGAGGATGCGGCTGCGGTCGGTGGTGTTCGCAACCAGGCCCAGCGAGACGTCCCATTGTTTCCAGCCCGGCAGTTCCCGCAGCCGGGACTTGCCCACGCTGAGAAACATGTAGCGGCCCAGCCGTGGAGTCTGCGGCGAGTACCACTCGAAGATCGTGTTGACGCCCGAACGCAGCATGTACTTGCCTCCCAGCAGCACGGCGTTCGAGTCTCGATGTGCGAGTTCGCCGTGAACCTCCAAGGCCTCGCCCACCACGCGGGTGAAGTTGGCGCCGTAGAAATCGGGCCGTCCGGGATCGTGGGCGAAGATGACGGCCGAATCGAAGCCCGCGATCATCGTGTTGTAGCGGAGCGCGGCGGTGTCGGTCATTCCGGTGGGGCGGTTGCCAAAGACGCCGGCACTGGCCCACACGGCGGTCAGGGCGTGACGGCCGCTGACCCAGTCCGCGGCCACCATTTCGCGGCCTTCGTTCAGGCTGAGGCGATCGGTCGGGTCGATGGGGTTACGCGGCGGATCGAGCACGCCGGTGGGGGTGAAGGCGTATCCGGTGCCCCAGCGGAGGATCTTCTTGCCCAGGCTGAAATCGAAATCGCCGGCCGTGAAACCGCCCCAGGCTTCCCGGACCCGCAACTGGCCGTGGGTGTCTCCGTC
>CAZBQQ010000261.1:0-5619 GCA_964493965.1 uncultured Solibacteraceae bacterium | reverse complement strand
TCGCCATCCAGATCGCCGAGGCGCTGGCCGCCGCGCACCGCAAGAACATCGTTCACCGGGAGCTGCACCGCATAGGGCTGGAGCAGTGACCGCTGGAAGGTCAGGTAGGACGGGCGTGCGCGCCCGTCCTCCTCAGGGCGAGTTTCGAGTTCCGCTGCGGCCACTACTGCCTTGGCCGGCACATCATGCCACGGTAGCGCAGCACGAGGGTATTGTTGACAAAATCCGCCTCGCCAAAGAAATCGCCGTAGCCCGTTGTATTCGCGAACTTGCCGGTTCCGCCTTGCCACTCGACTACGTAGTCCCCCCAGCGCACGGCTGCGAGGGCCGTGTCCACATGGCCCGCGGTTTTGCCGATCGTGGGTGTCACTGCGCTCGGCTTCAGCCAGCCCTGCTTGAACCAGATCTGGCCGCCCGAGACGTGAACCCAGTAGTGCTGGACATCGTAGCCGCCTCTCGAATCCGCGCCGAGGACTGTCGCGCCCACTGGGCCCGCGAGATCGCCGTACGCCTGGCCCTGGTTGGTCCCGCTGGGCCCCAAGGGGATAAAGCCGATGTCGGTGAACAGCACTCCGCCGATTGGTTCGCAGATTTGGCTGGAATCCGTTTGGAACTTACTGGCGTCCACATTTTGGGGGGGGCCAGGATAGGGGAAAGTGTCGGCCCAGGCTGGAAGAGACACAACCAGCGAAAGGGCCAAAAGCATACCGAGAACACTCCATTTCATACCATCCTCCTTTTCTTACGTCCATCCTACTTAGGGCGAGTTTCGAGTTCCGCTGCAGTCAATCACTAGAAATGGCCGAAGAGGCCGCTTTCGCGGCACATCATGCCCCGGTAGCGCAACACCAGGGTAAGGTTGACAAAATCCGCCTCCCCAAAGCAATCCACGTAGCCCGTTGTGTTCGCGAACTTGCCGGTTCCGCCTTTCCACTCGACTACGTAGTCCCCCCAGCGCACGGCTATGAGGGTCGTGTCCACCTGGCCTACGCTGCCGCTCACCAAGGGTGTCACCGTGCTGGGCTTCAGCCAGCCCTGCTTGAACCAGATCTCGCCGCCGGAGACGTGGACCCAGTAGTGTTGGACAGCGTAGCCACCTCTCGGATCCGCGCCGAGGATTGTCGCGGCCACTGGGCCTTCGAGATCCCCGTACGCCTGGCCCTGGTTGGTCCCGAAGGGTCCCAAGGGGATAAACCCGATGTCCGTGAACAGCACTCCGCCGATTGGTTCGCACGTTTGGCGGTAATTCGATTGGAAGTCCCCGACGTCCACGTTTTGGGGGGGACCGGGGTAGGGGAAAGTACCGTCCCTGCCGGCCCACGCCGGAAGAGACACAAGCAGCGCGAGCGCCAAAAGCAGCACAAAACCACTGCGTTTCATAACATCCTCCTTTGTTTTGTATCGAGGGCGCTGCCCCTCGCAAGGACCCGGAAGCCGCTGGACAATCCCCGGTGGGCGAATGGCCTGAATTCGCCGGCCGGGAATCCTGCGCCTCCGGGTTCATCGGGAAAGACGGAAAGCGTCAGCCAAAACGACAAAGGCCTCTAAAAAAGGCTGATGATATACTGATACGGGCCAAGTGAGCCCCCTCGGCTGGAGGACCCATGGCCTCGGATGTGACCACTCTGTTGCTGGCCTGGAGGCAGGGTGACGAAGCCGCGCTGGATGAGCTGATCCCCCTCGTTTACCAGGAATTGCGCCGCATGGCGCACCGTTATCTGGCCGGCCAACGCACCGGTCACACTCTCCAGACGACTGCCCTGGTGCACGAAACCTATCTGCACCTGGTGGACTGCCGGCAGGTGCGCTGGCAGGACCGGACCCACTTCCTGGCCGTCAGCGCCAAGCTGATGCGGAGGATTCTGGTGGATTACGCCCGGTCGCGCAATGCGCACAAGCGCGGCGGTGCTGCCCAGCCCCTTTCCCTCGACGAAAGCCTCGACTTCGCCCCGCAGCGAGGCCCCGACCTGGTGGCGCTGGACGACTCTCTCGAAGCGTTGGCAAAGATCGATTCCCGAAAGAGCAAGGTGGTGGAGTTGAAGTTCTTCGGCGGGCTGGAGACTGCGGAGATCGCCGAGGTGCTGGGAGTGTCCCAGCAGACGATTCTGCGGGACTGGAAGCTGGCCAAGGTGTGGTTGCTGCGCGAGTTGGGCCGATCCTGATGACGCCCCAACGCTGGCAGCAGATCGAAGGGTTATACGAGGCGGCCCTGGAGCAGGAGAAGAGCCTGCGGCCGGAGTTCCTCGCCAACGCCTGCGTCGGGGATCCGGAACTGCTCCGTGAAGTCGAATCGCTGCTCGCCTTGGAGACCCGGGCCGACGGTTTTCTGGAAGAGCGGGCGCTGGACGTGGCCGCCCGGGCTTTCGCGCACGACCAGGCGCGGGCGGCGGAAGAACCGCTCACCGGGCACATGGTGTCGCATTATCGAATCGTCGAGAAGATCGGTGAGGGCGGCATGGGGGTGGTCTACGAAGCCTGGGACGAACGCCTGGGAAGGGCCGTCGCCATCAAGACGATCCGCGCGACCGAGGAAAGCGAACAGGCCCGCAAGCAGCTCTGGCGCGAAGCGCGGTCGCTCGCCCGGGTGAGTCATCCGCACGTCTGCCAGTTGTTCGACGCGGGCGAGGACGGCGGGACGTTGTTCCTGGTGCTGGAGTTGCTCGAAGGCCAGTCGCTGGCCGGACGGCTGGCGAGCGGGCCTCTGCCGGTCTCGGAGGCGGCGCAGATTGCCCGCCAAATCCTGCAGGCCCTGGCCGCCCTGCACGGCATGCAGATCGTCCACCGCGATCTGAAGCCCTCAAACGTGTTTCTCACGCTGCATGGGGTGAAGTTGCTCGACTTCGGCCTGGCGCGCTTGGCAGGCGCCGCACCTCCCAGCGATGCAGAGGGCGCGTGGACGGCGGCGACAATCACGGCTGCCGGACGCTTTGCCGGCACGCCGCCCTACATGGCGCCCGAACAGGTAGGCGGGCAGGGCGCGGGTCCGGCCGCCGACATCTTCGCGGCCGGCTGCATCCTCTACGAGATGCTCGCGGGGAGACGGGCGTTCGATGGCGCGTCCCCTGTCGATGTGCTCTACGCGGTTCTGCATCACAACCCGCCGCCGCTGGCAGGATCCAGGGAAATCGAAGCGCTGGATCAGGTGATACGGCGCGCGATGGCCAAGCGCCCTCAGGACCGCTACGCCTCCGCTGGTGAGATGCTCGACGCGGTAAGCGCGGTATTGCTGCCCTCCGGCACCGTGGCCGTGGTGCCCAATCGAACCGTTAAACGCCTGATTGCACTGCCGCTTCGCGTCCTCCGGAAGGATGAGGAGACGGACTTTCTCGCCTACAGCCTGCCGGACGCGATCGGCAGTTCGCTCTCGGGCGCGGACGGCATCGTTGTGCGTTCGACCCTGGTGGCGTCCCGCTTCGAAGGCCCGCCGGATCCGCGGCGAATCGCGGTGGAGGCGGATGTGGACGCCATCCTGGCGGGGTCCCTGATGCGCGCCGGGGATATGCTGCGGCTCACCCTCCAGCTCGTCGAAGCGCCCGGCGGCGCCGTCATCTGGTCGGACACCGCCATGGTGTCGATGGAGGATCTCTTCCAGTTTCAGGACGAGTTGTCCAAACGTATCGCGCAGTCGCTCATGCTGCCGCTGAGCGAACGGGAACACCGCATCCTCGGGCACGATACTCCCGCCACGGCCAGGGCGTACGAGTATTACCTTCGCGCCAACCAGATTGCGACTGTCCGTGCGTTGGATGGCATGAGGCTGGCCCGCGACCTCTATGTCCAGTGCCTGGAGGAGGACCCGGAGTACGCACCGGCATGGGCGCGGCTCGGGCGGGTCTACCGGTTCATCGAGAAGTTCGGGGAAGACGCCGACGCGAACCTGGAGCGGGCCGGCGAGGCGTTCCGCAAGGCGTTTGCCCTCAATCCCGACCTTTCCATCGCGCACAACTTATACACAACGGTCGAGTGCGACCAGGGTGGCGCACCAGCGGCGATGCTGAGACTGCTCGAACGCGCGCGTTTCCGGCGGAACGACCCGGACCTGTTTGCAGGTCTGGTGCAGGCCTGCCGTTATTGCGACGAATTGGAAGCTTCGGTCGCTGCCTACCAGCGCGCCAGGCACCTCGATCCCCATGTCGCTACGGGCGTCGCGCACACCTACTTCCTGCTGGGAGACTATCGGAAAACGATCGAGTGTTACGGGAAGGGCGCCTTCTACCTGGACTGTGCCGCGCTGGTGATGCTGGGCGAGAACGAGAAGGCCCTCGCCCTGCTCCGCGCGCGCGAGCAATCGGGCGGCGCCACGGGTGGCGTTCGGGCGAGCATGCAGTCTCTCAGAGCTTACCTGGAGGGGGACTTCGAAGCGTGTCTTCGCGCCATCGAAGTGGGAGACCCTCTGACGCGCAGAGATTCCGAGGCTCTCTTTTACACGGCACGCCACATGGCGCAAATCCAGGAGCGCGAGCGTGCCTGCGAGATTCTCTCCCGTGTGATCGACAGTGGATTCCTGTGTGCATCGGCGCTGTCCCGCGATCCGTGGCTGGCATCGCTGCACTCCACGCCCGAGTACTCGCGCCTGCTCGAAACTGCCAATCGACGGCGCACCCAGGTGCATGCCAGCTTCCTCGAAGCAGGTGGCCCGGCGCTTCTCAATATGACTTAAAGGGGGGCGCCAGGCGTCGAGTCCGAGCGGAAGCCCAAGGCCGATGCGACGGATAGAAGGTCTCAGCCCGCCATCGGAGCGTCCACCCCGGCCCACAGATTCATCGTGTTCAATTCATCGCAGCCGCACGCCTTCAGGTAGAGGAACAATTGCGTGCGATACGCCGCGTGCCCGCAGAGCACGAGGTTCACGATGAACGAACCCCGGCTGCCATTCCGGCCGAGCATCTCGATCTCGCCGCGGAACTCGTCTTCGGACCATCCCTGGAGCAGTTCGGCGTAACCGCTTCTTTGCGCTTCGATCGCCGCAAGAACCTGGTCGAAGTCCGCGCCACGGGCAGCCGAAAGCGCCGCCTGCCATGCCGCCCCATCGAATACCCCGGTCTTGATGAACGCGATCTCCATCGGCCCCATCACGCTCAGATACTGGAGCATCTCGATTGTGCTGCGCTGCTTGGGCGTCGGCCGGTAGTTCAGTTGAGTACGGTCGATTTTGCCTGCCAAGTGCAGGAGGATCCGAACCTCACTTTGGAGCGACGCGATGAGTTCTTTTCTTGTGAGTACCATGCGGGATCTCCATTCCTGCCGCCGATCGCCAGTCAGTATACACCCACTGACCTTAACGCGATTCTCTCGGTTGCGAAACTCCCTTGCCGGCCTGAATTCGTCTGCCGGTTATCCGGCGCCTCCGGATTCATCTGGAAAGACGGAAAGCGGCTGCCAAAACGACAAAGAAATCCAGAAAGGCCCAAAGATACGGGCAAGTAGGAGCTTCGGCCGGGGCGGACTCCCACGCCATCCGCTTCCTGGACCCGGGCAGCGGCAGACTTCTCCCCGGGTGATCGATTCGTCGTCTGGTAACTGATGCGGGTCGACAATCTTCGGTGATTCTGAGGAACCATGCCGGGTGACGCACGCTAGGAGAAGGTCGAGCAGATTCGTCTGGGACGCGCAACGCCC
>CAZBQQ010000260.1:0-5624 GCA_964493965.1 uncultured Solibacteraceae bacterium | reverse complement strand
CATCCGGACCGCCCGCCGCGCCGGCACCCAACTCGCCACCGCCGCCACCAGCGCGAACAGTACCACCACCCCGCCGAACGTCAGCGGATCGCTCGCCCCCACGCCGTACAGAAGGCTGCGCATCGCGCGCGCCAGCAGCAGGCCGCCGGCCAGCCCCAATGCCGCGCCCGCCGCGCTCAGCAGCAGCGCCTGCCGCACCACGATGCGCAGCACATCCAGCGGCTGCGCCCCCAGCGCCACGCGTATGCCGAACTCGCGCGTCCGCTGCGCCGCGTTGTACGCCACGATGCCGCTGATCCCGATCGTCGCCAGCAGCAGCCCCACCACCGCGAAACCGCCGATCAGAACCGCCGCCAGCCGCTGCGAGGCCCGGCTCGCCGCCTGTGCCTGGTCGAGCGTCTGCACCCCGAACACCGGCTGGTCGATGTCCACCCCGCGCACCACGTTCCGGATGCCGGCCACCAGCGCCAGGGGATCGCCGCCCGCGCGTACCACCAACGCCATCGCCGGCTTGGGCGCCTGCGCCACCGGCACGTAGACCTGTCCCAACTGCCCCTTCACCACCTTCACCGCCATCCCCTGATCGGCGGTCCCCACCACGCCTACGATCTCCATCGGAGGCTGTTTGGGCCCCAGCTTGAACCTTTGGCCCACCGCATTCTGCCGCGGCCAGTAGCGCCTGGCAGTGTACTGGTCCACCAGCGCCACCAGCGGAGCGGCCGGCCCGTCCCGCTCCTCCAGGTACCGCCCGCTAATTAGCGGGATCTCCATCGCGCGCAGATAGTCCGGCGTGACCGTGGTTCGCAGCACCACTGGGACATCCTCCGGTCGAGGCTCGGGTTTATCGGCCAGATACATGCCCGCACCGTGCAGATCGTCGCTGACAGGCAACTGGTCGCTGGCGCCGGCCATCCGCACGCCCGGAAGCGCGCGGACGCGGTCGATCACCTGATCGAAGAATGCGGCCTGTTTCTGCGGCGTCGCGTACTTCTGGTCCGAGAGCGCAACCTGCATCGTCACCACGCCTTGCGGGTTGTATCCCAGCTTGGCCGCGCGCAGCCGCAGGAAGCTCTGCGCCATCAGGCCGGCGGCCACCAGCAGGACCAGCGCCAGCGCAATCTCGCCTACCACGAACAGCCCCCGCAGCCGCTGGTGAACCCTTCCGCCGGTAGTGCGCGCGGAGCCCTTCAGCGCGGTGTTGACATCGGTCCTGCGAGCCTGCCAGGCCGGAACCAGCCCGAACAGGATTCCCGTCCCCGCCGCCAGCAGGAAGTTGAACCCAAGCGCGCTCACATCCACCGAGACCCGCGCCAGGTTCGGCAGTTCATCCATCTGCAGCGACGCGAGCAGGTTCACGCCCCACGCAGCGGGCAGCGTCGCCAGCGCCCCGCCCGCCAGCGCCACCAGGACGCTTTCGGTCAGCAGTTGGCGGAACAGCGCCCACCGGCTCGCGCCCAGCGCCGTGCGAATTGCCATCTCCCGCTCCCGACCCGTGGCCCGCGCCAGCAGCAGGCTCGCAATGTTGGCGCACGCGATCAGCAGCAGGCATCCCACGGTGGCGAACAGAATCAGCACCAGCGTCTGGGCATCCTGTACGTACACCTCTTGAATCGGCTGGAGCAGAGCCGTATTCCCCGCGTCGTGCTGCGGATCCCCCTTGGCCAGCCGAGCGCTGACGGCCGTCATCCGTTGTTGTGCCACCCCAAGGCTGAGGCCCGGCCGCAGCCTGCCCAAGGCGCCGAAAGACCGCGATCCGCGCTCACTCGCCATGTCCGCTGGGAAGACCAGGGGCGTGTAGATCTCCTCCTTGTTGAATTTCGGGAAGTCCGGCGGCAGAACTCCGGTCACAACGTGCGCCGTGCCATCCAGCAGGATCGTCCGCCCGGCTATTCCCGGATCCGCTCCGAAGTGGGACCGCCAAAACGCGTCGCTCAGGATCGCAACGTGCTCGTGGCCCGGCCGCATATCTCCATCGTTGAACCCGCGGCCCAGCCGTGGCCCGACCCGCATCACCGCGAACATCTCCCCAGTGACCTTCGCGCCGCTGACGCGCTCGGTCCGGTCGCCCAGCCGCAGGTTGAAGCCCGCGTCTGTATAGCCAGCGAGATTCGAGAACACGCCGCTGGCCTTCCAGTCCTCGAAGTCAGGCACGGAGGCCGGGAATTGGTGCCATCCCCGTGCCGCGTTCTCGGTCCAGACCATCACCACCCGGTCCGCCTCCGGAATCGGCAGCGGCGCCAGAACCGTCCGCGCGACGCTAAAAATCGCCGTGTTCGCCCCGATGCCCAGCGCCAGCGTCAGCACCGCCACCACCGCGAAGCCCGGCCGGGTCACCAGCATTCGCAACCCAAAGCGCAAATCTTGACCTAGTGTTCCCATGAGCCCTCTGGACCCTCCCGGCACTTGGCGTGCCAACTCTAAGCCATTGAAAAGAAGAAGCGAGCCTCCGAGACCCGTCCCATTATCGCGACGGGCCCTTCCACGGGCGGACACCGCCGTGCCCCCATCCCTCCCGATGGTCTGCCGCTACAATATCGGAGAGATGCCTCACCGTTCCCGGCGCCGCGCCGAACTCGCCCTGGTCGCAGTCACTTTCATCTGGGGCGCGACTTTTGTCGTCGTGAAGAGCGCCTTGCGGGACTCCTCGACCCTGCTCTTTCTTGCCCTGCGCTTCACTCTGGCGACGGTCGTCCTGGCCGCCGCCTTCCGACCGCTTCCAGGCCGGTTTGACAAAGCGAAGCCAATTCTGGCTGGCGGAGTCCTGACTGGCGTCGTTCTATTCTCCGGCTATATTCTTCAAACAATAGGGCTTCGCTACACCACCCCCTCCAAGTCGGCTTTTATCACCGGCCTGTGCGTGGTCATGGTCCCTGTCTTCTCTGCCCTTGTCGCCCGGCGGCTTCCCGGCGTTTCCGTGGGACTTGGAGTCGCCACCGCCACCCTCGGCATGGCCCTCCTCACCCTTCGCGGCGCCAGCCTGCGGATGGACTTCGGCGACCTGCTCACCCTGGGCTGTGCCGCCGCCTTCAGCGTCCATATAATGCTGCTCGGCTGGCTGGCCCCGAAGCTGGGTTTCCAGGCGCTGGCCCTGACCCAGATTGCCACCGCCGCCGTCCTCGGCCTGTCCACATTCTGGTGGGTCGAGCGGCCCACCGTTCGCTGGACCCCGGGTCTGATCGCGGCCCTGCTGGTCACCGGACTCCTCGCCACCGCGGTCGCATTCTCGGTCCAATCCTGGGCCCAGCAATACACCACGCCGACCCGGACGGCCCTTATCTTCGCCATGGAACCCGTCTTCGCCTGGCTCACTTCCTTTGTAGTAGCCGGCGAGCTACTGGCCCCCCGCGCCGCCCTGGGAGCGATTCTCATTCTCGCCGGCATCCTCCTGGTCGAGCTGAAACCGATAAAGCGCTCGTCGCCCGTCGATTCCATGACCGAAGGGCGACGGGCGACAAGCGACGAGCGTCTATAATCAAAGAAGCCGCCCTTCGGAGATCTACCGATGCGTTTCTTTGCAGCATTAAAGACCCAGAAGCTTCTTTCCACGACCTTGTTGCTGTTCACTCTGTCGATCGGGATCCTGATTGGCACCCTGATCAGCACCGCGGTGCGTGCGGAGAAGAGCCCTACCGGCGCGAGCGACGCGGGCCTGCTCGAGATCCCCAGCCCGGTCCAGCTCTCGACGGCTTTTTCCCAGCTCGCCAAGCAGCTCGAACCGTCGGTGGTCAACATCACCGCGACTTATACGGCGCAGGCCGGCCAACAGCCCCGCAGCCGCCGTCGCGCCCCGGCCCCTCCCGATGACGACGAAGAAGACCAGGGCCAAGGTCAGGGCCAGGGTGGCGGCGGCTCCGATCTGTTCCACCGCTTCTTCGGCCAGGATCCCTTCGGCGACTCCCCGCATCCCTTCCTACACCGGCAGGCCACCGGCTCCGGCGTTGTCGTGGATGCGCACGGGTATATCCTCACCAACTTCCACGTGGTCGAGGACGCCAGCCGCATCCAGGTCAAGTTCACCGGAGACACCACCGAGTACAACGCCAGGCTGCTCGGCTCGGACCCGGAGACCGACCTCGCCGTGATCAAGCTCGAGAGCTACAACCGCCCGCTCGTGCCCGCCAAAATCGGCAACTCGGATGGCGTGCAGGTGGGCGACTGGGCTGTGGCCATCGGCTCTCCCTTCGGCCTCGAAGCGACCGTCACGGCGGGAATCATCAGCGCCAAAGGCCGCGACATCGGTCCCGACCACCAGCTACAGCGATTCCTCCAGACCGATGCCGCCATCAACCCCGGCAACAGCGGTGGCCCGTTGCTCGACATCCGCGGCCAGGTCATCGGCATCAACACCGCCATCGCCACCGACAGCGGCGGCTACCAGGGCATCGGATTCGCGCTGCCCATCAACCTCGCCGCCAGCGTCTACAACCAGATCGTCAAGAGCGGCCGCGTTTCCCGCGGCTCCATCGGCATCGGCTTCGACTCCAACCAGAAGTCCGAAACCCTGAAGGTTTACGGCTCCAGCCACGGCGTCTTCGTGACCCGGGTCGAGCCCGGCGGGCCCGCCGCCAAAGCCGGCCTCAAGGTCGAGGACGTAATCGTGGGTTTCAACGGGAAACCGATCAAGGACGGCGACGACCTGGTCAACAGTGTTTCGGCCACCCCGGTCGGCTCTGAGGCGACCGTCGATGTGTTGCGCGGCGGCAAGCGGACGAACTTCAAACTGACCGTCGGCGAACGCACCGAGGTCTGGGCGGACGATCCGCGCTTCAGCCGTTTCCACCAGCCGCAGGCCGGCGGCGACCAGGCTTCGACCAAGGTCAGGTTCGGGCTTCAGATCCAGAATCTGACCAAGGCCTGGCGCGACCACCGGGACTTCGCGGAGCCCGGCGGAGTCCTGATCGCAGCCGTCGATCCCGGGTCCTTCGCCGACGACATCGGCCTGCAGCCGAACGATGTCATCACCACCATCAACCGCCGTCCGGTGAATTCCATCGACGACGTGCAGAAGCTCCAGGCGACGCTCAAGCCGGGCGAGCCGGCGGCTTTCAAGGTACTGCGGGGAGCCCGCACCGCGCGTGGGGAAATGGTGTGGCAGCCCCTGTTCGTCGCCGGAACTCTGCCGGCGAATCCGTGATAGCATTTTGGGGGACGGGCTTCGGCCCTTACCGAGCCGCGACCGCAAGGGAGCGGTCCAGGAGTACCGTTTGCGGATCATAGCCGCGTTGCTTTTGATTCTCTGTTTGTCCTGGCCGGGTTTTGCGGTCCAGCCCAAGAAGAAGCACAGTTCCACTGCCTCCACCGCTGCCGCCAAAAAGAAGCCGGCCGCGAAGAAGGGCCGCCGGCGCGGCACCACGCCCAGGAGCTTGGCGCAGACGGCGCCCACCGCCGAGCGCTACCAGGAGATCCAGCAGGCGATGGTTGTCAAGGGCTACGGTCCGCAGGCGCCCAACGGAGTCTGGGGACCCGAGTGGTCCTCCGCGCTCAAGCGCTACCAGCAGGATCAGAAGCTCGAGCCAACGGGCAAACTGAATTCGATGTCGCTCATCACCCTGGGCCTCGGGCCCAAACGGGAACCGCCGGCCGGAGTCACCGCTCCGCCGGCGCAACAGCCGGCCGCGGCACCC
>CAZBQQ010000259.1:0-5643 GCA_964493965.1 uncultured Solibacteraceae bacterium | reverse complement strand
ATAGAGGGAGTTCCCCTACCGTCCTCCAGTGAGCATCACCGACCCCGAAAGCCACGAATCGCGCCTGCCGTCCAAGCCGCCGTTGCGGGACGACACGAAGTTTGCCACCGGGAAGATCGCCTTCTATCAATACGCTGCGATCGGCATCTTCCTGTTTCTGATCGCCGGCTTCTGGGACCTGCAGGTGCGCAACCCGGAGGTCTACTACGAGGCCGCCGAGCGCAACATGATCAAGGCCCTGCCCATCCCGGCGCCACGGGGCAAGATCCTGGACCGGGACGGGCGCGTCATCGTCGACAACCACTCCTCCTACGGGTTGATCCTGTCCAGGGACAACCTGAAGTTCGACCACATCCAGCCAATCGCGGCCGGGCTGGGAATCGATTACCAGCGGCTGGTGGCCCGGCTCCAGCGCTTCCGGTCGCGGCCGCGGTACGAACCGATCATCATCAAGGACGAACTGACGCCGGGCGAACTGTCATTCGTCACCGCCCACCGGGACCCGGAGACCTTTCCCGAGATGGAGGTGCTGCGGACGCAGCGGCGCCTGTATCCGCAGGAGGGAGTCGCGGCGCACGTGATCGGCTACGTGGGCGAAGTCAGCGAAACGGAGCTCGATTCTCCCGAGTTCATCAAGTACGACCAGGGAGATGTGGTCGGGAAGGCCGGCATCGAGCGCCAGTACAACGACACCCTGATGGGCAAGGACGGCCAGCGGCAGGTGGTGGTGGACAACCGCGGCAACGAGCACGAGGTGGCTTCTATTAAGGATGCCGTTCCGGGCAAGAACCTCCAACTGACGCTCGATCTGGACCTGCAGGTGGTGGCCGAGCTGGCAATGCAGGGCAGGAACGGCGCCGTGGTGGCGCTCGACCCGCGCAATGGAGAAGTGCTGGCCATGGTCAGCAACCCGACCTACGATCCCAACAAGTTCGCGGGGCGGATCCGCTCGGAAGACTGGAAGGAGATCGCGAGCAACCCGGACAATCCCATGCTCGACCGCGCCATCCAGGCGCAGTTCGCGCCCGGCTCGACGTTCAAGCCGATCATGGCTCTGGCGGGCCTGGAGAAAGGCGTGATCGACGACGATTTCAAGGTCCATTGTCCCGGCGGCGCAACGTTCTTCGGACGTTACTTCAAGTGCTGGGTGAAGTCGGGTCACGGAACGGTGGAGCTGCATAAGGGGATCGTCCACTCCTGCGATGTCTTCTTCTATAACGTCGGGAACCGGCTCGGGATCGACAACATCGCCGAGTTTGCCGCCATGGCTGGCTTCGGGAAGAAGACGGGGATCGACCTTCCCAACGAGGCTGTGGGTGTTGTGCCATCCTCGGCATGGAAGATGAGGCTGTTCCGCCAGAAGTGGTACGCTGGCGAAACCATCTCGGTCTCGATCGGACAGGGTGCGCTGACGGTGACGCCGCTGCAACTGGCCTCGGCGATCGGGGGGCTGGCCATGGGCGGCGTGTGGTACAAACCGCACCTGGTGAAATCGGAGCAGCCGGAACACCGCATCGGCAAGGTCGAGGCGGCGAACGTGCAGAAGGTCATCTACGGAATGTGGGGCGTGGTGAACGAAGGCGGAGGCACCGGCGGACGGGCGCGGCTGCCCGGAGTGAGCGTGTGCGGCAAGACCGGTTCGGCGCAGCGGCTCTCGAATGAGGCTGTGAAGAGCGGGCACAAGCTCAAGGACAACGCCTGGTTCGTCGCCTTCGCGCCGTGCGAAGCGCCCGAGATCGCGATCGCGGTGTTGTGGGAGGGTGGCGAGCATGGCATGCTCGCGGCGCCGGTCGCAAAGGACGTGCTCAAGGCCTATTTCGACAAGAAGGCCCGCGAGTCAAAGGCGCAGGCAGTGGCGAACATGAACAAGGCGATGCCTCCGCTGCTTCCATCGATGCCTGACCCGAAGGAAGAAGAAAAGCCCGAAGCCCCGGAGCAACAGGAGTAGGTTATGCTGCCTGTCAGACTCAGCCGGGCTTCGTGGCGCAGGCTTCAGCCTGCCGCGTCGGCTCTCCAGCCGACGCATGGCGTCCGGGTGTAACCATATGGCCCGATACCGTTCCGTACGCGATCTCGACTGGCCGCTGCTGATCATCACTCTGGTGATCTGCGGGATGGGCATTCTGCAGATCTACAGCGCCGCCCATGAGACGGTCTGGAGCGATGCCTGGTGGAAGCAGACGCTGTGGGTGGCGGCCGGCGTGGTGATCATGTGGATCATGGCCAAAATCGATTACCACACCCTGTTGAGCCGGGCGTTCATATTCTATGGCCTGTCGCTGGGCGGCCTGGTCCTGGTGCTCGCGATCGGCGGAAAGGTGTTCGGCTCGCGTCGGTGGATCTCCGTCGGCGGATTCCATCTCCAGATATCGGAATTCGTCAAAACGGTGATAATATTGCTGGTAGCCCGTTACCTGACGGAGCTGAAGAGCGACCAGGTGGAGGGCCGTGACCTGCTGAAATTGGGCGGGTTAGTGTTGGTGCCGGTGCTGCTGGTGGCGAAGCAGCCGGATTTGGGTACAGCGCTGTGTTACATTCCCATCCTGGCGATCGGCGTCTTTCTGGCGGGTTTGCGCTGGCAGTATCTGGTGACTCTCGCCGTGATCCTGACGCTGGTGCTTCCGGCCGGCTGGGTCTTCGTCCTGAAGGACTACCAGAAGGCTCGCCTGGTGACGTTTCTGGATCCGGGGCGCGATCCGCGCGGGTCCGGCTACCAGGTGATTCAGTCCAAGATTGCAGTAGGCGCCGGAGGAATGTGGGGCCGGGGCGTGACCCGTGGCACCCAGACGAAGTATCGCTTCCTGCCGGTGCCGCATACGGATTTCATTTTTTCGTCGTTCGCCGAGGAGCACGGATTTGTCGGTGTCGTGGTGATGCTCGGCTTGTATTTCGTTCTGCTGATGCAGATTGTCCAGAACGCCCAAATGTCCCCCGATCGAGCGGGGATGTACATCTGCATGGGCGTATGCGCGTTGTTGCTGTTCCACGTTCTGGTGAACATCGGGATGGTGGCGGGCCGGATGCCGGTGACCGGCATTCCTCTTCCGTTGATGAGTTACGGCGGCTCGAACGTCCTGTCGTTTTTCTTGATGCTGGGCCTGGTGAATAGCGTCAGGCTGCAGCGGTTTGTGAGTTGAGTTGTGCTACGGCCCGCAAGGCGGGCGAATTAGCGGCCGATCGTAGTTCGGCAAAGAGATTGAGGTTGGCGAAGGGTTCGGTTCGATAGGATTTCAGAGAAGCTCGAGCGGGCCGCGTGGGATGGTTCCCGGCCCGCCGGGCGACTTTGGTCCGGCGCCGATGTCAGAGCCTTTGGCTCCATCCGCCGGGCGAAACAAGATATTTGCCCTTTGAGCGGGCTCGCGGCCCGCGGGGCCCCGATCCGTTCCTAGCCTCGGTTTCCCAGGAGGACTACGCTCGCCGCGGATAGCGGAGAGACCCAATGGGAAAAGAGCTAGTCATCGCTTCCAACCGCCACGAAACCAAAGTGGCCATTCTCGAAGAAGACCAGTTGGTGGAGGTCGTCTTCCAGCGCGCCAACGAATACTCCCTGGCGGGCAGCATCCACAAAGGGCGCGTCACGCGCGTGTTGCCGGGCATGCAATCGGCGTTCGTCGATATCGGCCTGGAGCGCGACGCTTTCCTCTACGTCTCCGACTTCTTCGAGGACAACGAGGAGTACGACAAGATCGCGGGTGCGGCCGAGGATAAAGCGCTCAAACCGGAGCGCGCTCCGGAGAGGGTTCAGGAGCGGGTTCCGGAGCGCATTCCGGATCGCATCGTCGAGCGCGCGCCCGAACCACGGCCCGTGGAGCCCGTGGCGGTGGAACCGCCGCCGCCAACGGCGCCGGACCGACCCGTGGCAGCCAACGAGCGACCCGAGGACGGTGACCGCGACAGGCGTGGCCGCAGGTCGCGCCGGCGGCGCGCGCGAGGGCGTGGCTTCCCGGAGTCCAAGTATGCGAGCTTCCGCGAGGAGCAGCCGCAGGCGGCCGTCGAGGCCCCGGCCGCGGTAGCGGCGGAGCCGGAGTTCGAATCGGCTCCCATGCCGGCGTCCGAGTTTTCCGTTCTGCCGGGCGAATCACTTGCCAAGTACTCGCGGGTGAGCGAGGACGAGGCTGCGGAAGAGGCTCAGTCTCCCGGGCCCGTGCTGGTCGCCGAGTCCGAAGAGCAGGAAGAGGTGCAGCGTCCCGGACTCGTGCTCGTCGCTGAGCCCGAGGCTCAGGTCCCCGAACCCGTACTGGTCGCCGAGCCCGAAGCGCAGGAGGAAGCTCAGCAGGTCCCCGAACCCGTGCTCGTCGCCGAGTCCGAAGCTCGGGAAGAGGCGCCGGTCGAGGCCGAGCCAGTGCCCGAGCCCGCTATCGTCGAGGCGGTCGAACCTGTGGCGATTGAGCCGGAGCCGGCAGTCGAGGCCGGGCCCGAGCCCGGTGTCGTCGAAGCGGCTCAACCGGAGGCGGTCGAATCCGAGGAACCCGCCGTCGAGGCGCTCTCCGAACAGGTGGCCGAGCTGCCCGAGGGCGCCATCCCCGATCAACTCGAGGCAGAGGGAAGCGCTGTTGCGGAGGAGCTCTCCGAGCCGGGGGACGCGGGCGACGAGGCAGAGCCCGCGCCGGAGGAAGAAGGAGTCGAGCCGGCCAGGATGCCGGTGAGCCTCACGGCCACCCTGCGAGAGCAAGGCTATCGCTACATGCACCGTGTTTCGCGCCGGATGCGGCGCAAGATGCGGAATACCGGCGGTCCCGAGGGACCCGTTGAAGGCCAGGCGGCAGAGCCGGTGCCGGCGCCGGCGCCGGCGCCAGAAGAAGTCTCCGCGCCGAAGACGAATGGCCGCACTCCAGTGCGTGCCGAGAAACCGGCGCAGCCCTCCATCACGGAGCTGCTTCGCGAAGGCCAGGAGATTCTGGTCCAGATCGCGAAAGAGCCGCTGGGACAGAAGGGCGCGCGCATCACTTCCCATATCGCGCTGCCCGGCCGCTATGTGGTGTACATGCCGACGGTCGACCATATGGGCGTCTCGCGGAAGATCGCTTCGGACGACGAGCGCATGCGGCTGCGGCGGATTCTGCAGGCCCACCGCGCCGGGACGACCGGCGGTTTCATCGTGCGCACCGCGGGCGAAGGCAAGCCGGAGGACGAGATCGCCGCCGACATGCGGTTCCTGTTCAACCTGTGGCTGGACATACGGCAGAAGGCGGAAGCGCGGCGGGCGCCGGCGCTGATCCACCACGATCTGGACCTGGTGCACCGCATCCTGCGCGACCAGATGACGGACACCTTCAAGACCATCTGGACGGACAACGAGGAAGTCTACGAGAGCGTGCTGCGGTTCGTGGAGCGGTTCCAGCCCGGTCTGGTGAGCCGCGTGAAGCTGTATACGAGGGACACGCCGATCTTCGACGCGTTCAACGTCTCCGCGGAGCTGGAGAAGGCGCTGCGGCCGAAGGTGTGGCTGAAGTCGGGAGGCTATATCGTCATCAACCAGACCGAGGCGCTGGTGGCGGTGGACGTCAACACCGGAAAGTTCGTGGGCAAGTCGAATCGCCTGGAAGACACCATCGTCAAGACCAACACCGAAGCGGTGAAGGAGATCGTGCGGCAGATCCGGCTGCGCGACCTGGGCGGCATCATCGTGGTGGACTTCATCGA
>CAZBQQ010000258.1:0-5713 GCA_964493965.1 uncultured Solibacteraceae bacterium | reverse complement strand
CCTGCTTGCGCGCGGTGGCTTCGGTCTCCCTCCGAACGAGCTCCTCACGGATACGGCGGTTTTCATCCTCGAAATGTTTGCGGCGGAGCTGAGCGCGCAAGCGGGCCTTGAGAACGTCGAAGTCGGCGGACTTGGCAATGTAGTCGTCGGCGCCGGCGTTGATGCCTTCGATCATCGCATCCCGATCCTCGCGCGCCGTGAGCATGATGAGGGGAATGTCGCGCCATTCGGCTCGCTGTTTGATGCGCTTGCACGTGTCCTGGCCGGACAATCCAGCCATGACGAGGTCGAGCAGAATGCCGTCCACCGGCTGAGCCGCGAGGAGTTCCAGCGCCTCCTCGCCGGACCCTGCCATGACCACATCGTAACCTTCCCGGCGAAGCTGGCTACCGAGCTCCTGAAGGTAGGTGATGCTGTCGTCGACGGCGAGCAGGCGCTTGGGGCCGAGGAGGCTCGGACTCGTCTCGCCACCGGTAGCAATCGCGCCGCGCAGGAGCGCCGCGAGGCGAACCAGGATCACGCCGAGGTCCTCGCTCTTGCGCACATAAGCATCCGCACCCGCCTCGAGCGCCCGCAGTCCGTTGCTGGTATCCTCGGCGCCTATCAAGAGCAGACACGGTGTGCTTCGCAACGCCGCGTCTAACTTGAGACGGCGCACGACGGTGGCTCCATCGATGCCCGGGAGTATGCCGTCCACGACGACCGCGTCAGGCCGGTCGGCGGCAGCCAGCGCCAGGCCCTCTTCCCCGGTGACGGCTTCCCGAACGCGATACCCGGCGCCTTCGAGCGATTGTCTGAGCTCGTCGCGGAGGGTGACGCTGTCGCCGATCACCAGCACGCGGCGGCCCAATCCAACCCCACCACTCGCATCCGCTTGTGTGAGAGCCCGTGCCCTCGCGACGACCAGTCCGAGGTCATAGGGTTTGCCGATGTACTCGTCGGCGGCCGCGCCCATCCCTCGGACGCGGTTCTTGGCGTCGGCCTCGGTGGAAAGCAGCAGCACCGGGATTTGGGCTGTCGCCGGCGAACTCCTCAACTCTTTGAGAAAATCGAGCCCATCCCCGTCTGGCAGCAGGATATCGAGGACGATCAGGACAGAGCCTTCACGGGCGAGCGCCTCTCTCGCGCTTCGAAGGTCGGCGCACAGAACCGTGTCGAAGCCGGCGGACTGGAGGGCTTCGCCGATGTCCATTCGCACCGTCAGGCTGTCGTCCACGATGAGGACCCGCGGCTTCATATCCACCTCCCCGTGTCCGCACCGCGCGCCAGCGCGCCAAGCGCCGGCGCCATCTTCTCCAGAGGAAGGATCTGCTCGGCCGCTCCAAGAAGGATCGCTTCCTTCGGCATGCCGAACACCACCGACGTCGCTTCGTCCTGGGCAATCGTCCTTCCGCCCGCACGCCGTATGGCCAAGAGGCCCTCGGCTCCGTCCCTGCCCATCCCCGTGAGGAGGCAGGCCGCACAGTCGGCAGCGAGCTCCTGCGCCAGGGAAGCGAAGAGAACATCGACCGACGGTCGGCAGGAGTGTCGTTCCGGATCCTGAGTGAGCCGGAGCTTGCCCTGCCGGAGCACGAGGTGGCTGTCGGGACATGCCACCAGCACTTTCCCCTCTCCGAATGGAGGGAGAGGGTCGCCATCGGCCGCGTAGGCAACGCGGATGGGGCTCTGCCCATCCAGCCATTCGGCGAAGGCGGGGGCGAAGAGCTTCCCGATATGGATGACCAGGAGAATGGGGAGCGGGAAGCCGTGGGGCAACCCGCGCAGGATCTCGATGAGCGCCGCTGGTCCGCCCGTGGAGACCCCAATCGCGACGGCGCGCAGACGACCCTCTCGCTGCAGCGCCTGGCGTTCCGCCACGGGCGCAGCGAGCGCCGTGCCGCGGGCAGCGGACTCAATCGAAGCAGGGCCACCCGGCGGCCGTCCCATGGGGCCAAGTCGAGCCCGTGGATGCATGATGACCTTGATGCGCGAGATGAGCTTGACGGTGGAGACGAGCTTCCGTTCCCAGGCATCGTCGGGCTCGTTTCCCAGAGGCTTGTCGAGCACGTCCAGGGCGCCGGCCGCCAGGGCTTCGTACGTCTTGAAGAGCTCTCCCCGGTTCGTCGAGGCGGACACGATGAGAATGGGCGTCGGGCAGTAAGCCATGATGAATTCGGTGGCTGCCAGGCCACTCATCACGGGCAGCATCATGTCCAGGGTGACGACGTCCGGCCTCAGGTGCTGGCACAGCTCGATTCCGCGCTTGCCGTCGTCGGCTTGGCCGACGATTTCGATGTCAGGATCGGCGGCGAGCACCTCCAACATACGGTTTCGAACCGTCAGGGAATCCTCGATCACCAGAACACGTGTCTTCGCCATGGCTACCCTATCAGCGTTCGAATTGTTTGCAGGAGCTGTCCCTGGTCGAATTCGCCCTTGACGAAGTAGGCCCGAGCGCCGACCTGCTCTCCTCGCCGCCGGTCCTCCACGCCATTCCTGGAGGTGACCAGGATGGCGGGGGTATCGCGCAAAGCCGCGTCGGACCGGGTCTGAGCCACAAACTCGAAGCCGTCCATGCCGGGCATCTCGACATCGACGATGAAGAGGCTGTAGCGACGATCGTGAGCCTTCGTGAGTGCATCCCCGGCCGAGACGGCGAGATCGACCTCGTAGCCCGCCGATTCCAAGATGCTCTGCTCCAGCGCTCGGGTCGTCAGCGAGTCGTCGATGACGAGGACCGGCGCCCGCTGCGGGTGGGCTTCCTCGGAAGTTGCGCCGCGACCGCGATCGGCGGCCGCCACGAGGCCTTCTGGGTCCAGCACGAGCTGAGGGTTGCCCTCGGCATCCAGAGATGCGCCCAAGACCACTGGATCGGCCTCGACCGCGCCGGGAAGCGCCCGCATCACGATGTTGGAGGTGCCGAGCAGCCTGTCAACTCCAACCGCGACGCTCCGGAGCCCGGCTTGGACGACCACGGCCGACCAGACGCCACGGTTCCGGCCGGCCGAGCCCGAGCGCCGGAGCATACGGTCGAGCGGCAAGAAGGGGATGACGTTGCCCTGGTGGAGAATCGAATCGCTCTCCGCTGAGCGAACGACCTCTGAATCGCGAACTCGAAGCGTCTGCCGTACGGCGTCGAGCGGGATCGCAACCAGCTCGCCTGCCGCCTCGACGACGATCCCCTGCAGCGATGCGATGGAAATCGGAACCCGGACCTCAACGGTCGCACCGCGCCCCAGCTCGCTACGAATGCTCATTTCTCCTTTCAGCCGGGACGTGGTCGCCCGCACGACATCCAGGCCTATTCCCCTTCCCGACAATTCGGTGACGCCGTTTGACGTCGTGAGTCCGCCGGCGCCCAGCAGCGCGATGACCTTGTCTGCCGGCAGGGACTGCGCCTCGGATGCGGGCACGAGCCCTCGATCCACCGCGGCCCTTCTGACCGCTTCTACGTCGATGCCCCGTCCGTCGTCGCTGCACACAAAAGCCACCCGACCGCCGCGCCGCAAGACCTCCAGCCGCACCTGCCCGGCCGGGGACTTCCCAAGCGCGACACGCTCGGCCTCGGTTTCCACTCCGTGCGCGACGGCGTTGCGCACCACGTGCATGAGCGCATCCCGCAGTGACGCCAGCACGTTCGCGTCGAGGCGCACCTCGCCGCCTGAAGCCTCGAAAACGACGCGCTTGCCGAGCGTCTGGGCTGCGTCGCGCACGGAGCGCTCGAGCGACGGAAACACGGTCTGAGCCGGGATCAGCCGAAATCGATGCGCGACGTCGCGAATCTCGACAAGCTCCCCATTGACGCGATCGAGGCCGACAGCAAGGCTGCGCTGAAAGCGATCGAGGCTTGACCGTAGTTCCTCGGCGAGGGAGCGCGCGCGGACCATGCCCGCAGAGGGTCCGGCCCCGTTCTCACCGGGACGCGCGACGAGCAGATCCACTAGCAGGCTCGTCAAATCACGAAGGCGGTCGGCGGCGCCGAGTCCCTTGCGTACGGCGCCGAGCTGCACATCGGCCTCGGTGACCGTGCGAAGCAGCAAGTCCATCTGCCGGATCTCGACCCGCAAGGTTTCGAGTGGCTCCTCGGCCGGCGGGCGAGCGGGGTCGGCGACCGCAACGTCGCTCGCGGGTTCCAGGGCCGAAAGACGCGAGGCGATCTCGTCCAAGAGGCCCAGTAGCTCGCTCCCTTGCTCTTTGGATAGGGGCTGTCCGGCCTCAGGATGGGTCGTCAGAATGCCTTCGACCGTGTGCGCCAGCTCGGCGATCCCAGGCTGCTTGACCACACGGGCTGCGCCTTTGAGGGTGTGCGCCAGGCGCAGCAGGCGAGCCATGACCTCGGGCGCGGGGGTGTCCTTCTCGAGCTGCAGGATGCCCTGCGCCAGCCCATCGAGGAGCTCCCGCCCCTCGACACGAAAATACTTGTAGGGGTCCTTCGCCATTCGGCTACCCGTTCGCCTGGGGCCGAACCAGCCGCATCAGGTCCCGTGAAAGGTCGGCGAGCTGGGACGCCGTCTGGAGCGTCTGGCTCGAGCTGGTCTCCGTCTCCTTGGTCGCCTGCGCGACGTTGGAGACGGCGATGTGGACCTGCTCGACCGCCGTCGACTGCTGCTTCGTGCTGAGCTCGATCTCTCGAGCCGCCTCGGTGGTCGTGCTCACGAGGCTTACGATCTGCCTGAAGGCTGTTGCCACGTCCGAGAACTGACGCGCGCCCGCGTCCACCGCCTTGGTACCGCCCTCGGTGGTCATCACGGTGGTATTTACGGCGGCGCGGATCTCATCGATGAGCCCACGGATCTCCTTGGTGGAACCCCCGACGCGGTCGGCGAGCTTACGGATTTCGTCGGCGACCACGGCAAAACGCTTGCCGCTCTCGCCGGCGCCGGCCGCTTCGATGGTCGCGTTGATTGCGAGGATGTTGGTCTGTTCGGCGAGCTCGTTGGTGATTTCGAGAATGCCGCCGATCTGCTGGGACTTCTTCCCGAGGTCGAGCATGTGGGTCACGATGAGGTCGACGTTTCGTTTGATGCTTCCGATCGAGTCGTTGGCCTTCGAAACCGTCTGTTCTCCGGAACGTGCCCCCTTGGCCGTTTCCTCGGCGATCTGGGCCACGCGCTGGGCGCTCTCGGCAATCTGCTTCGACGTCGCGCGCAGCTCGCTCATCGTCGTCGTGATCTCATTCATCGCGGTGGACTGCTCCTTGGCGCCTGTCGCCTGCTGATTGGCCGCGGCCTGCAGCTCGCCGGATGAGCTCTGCATGTGCTGAACCGCCGCTCCGATTCGACTCGTCAACGAGCGGGTGATTGTAAAGCCAGCGGCGGTTACGAGCAGCAGGCACAACAGGGTCCCAATGGTAATGGCAAAGGTCGCAGCGGTTGCCGTGGCCCGCACTTCCCCGGCGCGTTGTTTGAGCAGATTTCGTTCCTCCTGCTCCATCTCCCTAAGAATGCGTCGAAGGTCATCCATGAGCTTCTTTCCCTCTCCGGCCTGTATGGTCTTCGTCGCCTGCACGACATCTCGGTTCCTGCGCATTTCGATGGTTCGCTTCAGCTCGGATAGCTTCGCCGCGATGAGGGGTTCCGCTTGGCCGATCTGCTTCTGCTGAGCGGGATTGTCGGAGGTCAGCTCTCGGAGTTCGTTGACGGTCGTCACGATCGCCGTGTCCGCTGCCTGATAAGGCCCGAGAAAGCTCTCATCGCCGGTGATGATGTAGCCTCGCTGTCCGGTCTCTGCATCC
>CAZBQQ010000257.1:2557-5719 GCA_964493965.1 uncultured Solibacteraceae bacterium | reverse complement strand
GCCTCCTTCAGGTCGGTGAACCAGTAGGGCCCGACGGGGCTGTATCGATTGGCCGGGACCACGCCCGCCTGCACCGAGTGAGGATGGTTGCGGACCGCCGCCGAAAAGCCGGCCACGTGAGCGCCGGCCTGGACGTACAAGGACGGCAGCTTGTGGGGCCCGGTGGCGACCAGCGTCCGGGTTCCATTCTGTCTGACGGCCTCGGAGAGGGGAACGCCAATCAGCTTCTGGATGGCGCCCACGTTGCCTTGGACGGTCAGGCCGTGCGAGTGAGTCTTCACCACGGTAAGACCCCGGGCCGTGAGGTCAGCGGTGAGCTGGGCCACGGTGGTGGGGCTGGGGCCGAAGCGTTGCCGAAACTCGGCAGGTGTAAGCCATTGCCTGTAGTTAGGAGAGCCGGCAGTGTGCAAGTCGACCAGTAACTGGTCGAGTTCTGCGGCGTTCTGAAGCGGCAAGTGAATGTTGAATTGGGCCTGCTGGCCGATCGCGGCCGGGCCGACCGTCTGGATCCTTTGCCCGGCGGGCAAAAGCCCCGCAGCAAGCAGCAAAGGGAGAAAGCGCACACCATACCTCAGGAAGCTCATGAGCACCCTCCAAGTCAAGTCAATTTGGATACAGCGATATTGGAACTTACTCCCAAAAAACCCGGCCGCCCCTCAGGCACCGAGCCGTCCATGCACAAGCGGAGCTACGCGCAACCAGCACCAGCCTGAGCCTATGGGGAGATTATACATGCCCGACTGGAGAAAACAAGGGTGGATTTTTCCGCCGCCCGGGAAGGGCGGGTGTCATTCTTCCGTAAACAGGTGGATCTCTTCCGTTCTGTGGGGGCGGGATTCCATGTAGACGCCGGCGGCGAGGCTGGCCGCGGCGGCCGCCAGCACCACGATGGCGAGCGGGTCGAAGCCGCGAGTCCAGAGGACGGCTCCGACGGTGGCCACCGTTCGCAGTACCCAGGCCAGCGCCCTCGTCATGGGCTGGCCGGCGTTATGCAGGCGTGTCGCCGCCCGGCCCAGCATGTAGGCGAAGCCCATCGCCATCAGGCCGAGCAGCACCCTCAGGAACTGGATGGGAACCGGCGACCTCATTCCTCCAATTTGGTCCAAACCGCGGACGATTGCAAGGGGCGCAGCGGGGCTGAAGCCCCGCGCGGGCTGAAGCCCGCCCTCCGTTTATGTCGCGCACCCGGCGGCGACCCGGCGCTACACTGGTTTTGAAAGGCCGGCCTTGCACCAGCACCAACACCAGCACGGTAACGACATGGGGAAAGTGCTGGTCTGGTCCCTGGTCGGAACGCTGCTGTTCGTCGTCGTCGAGGCCGCGGCCGGCATCCGCGCGCACAGTCTCTCGCTGCTCTCCGACGCGGCCCACAATTTCACGGACGCCCTGGCGCTGCTGCTGGCCTGGCTGGGGGTCTACTTCGGGCGGAAGCCGGCCGACAGCGTGAAGACCTACGGGTATCATCGCGCCGGCGTGTTGGCCGCATTTGTCAACGCCCTTTCGCTGCTGATCCTGGCCGGCTATATCATCTTCGAAAGTTACCAGCGCTGGCTGCGCCCTCAGGCAGTCGGGGAGATGACCATGCTGGTGGTGGCGGCGGGCGGACTGCTATTGAACGGAGCGATCATGTGGGGCCTGCACGGGGAGCGTGGCCACGACGTCAACATCCGCAGCGCCTGGGTTCACATGTTCGGCGACGCGCTAGGCTCGATGGCGATTGTGGCCGGGGCGGTGGCGATCCACTACACCGGGTGGCAGCGCACCGATCCGCTGCTCTCCGGCCTGATCGGCCTGCTGATCGTGTGGACGGCCTGGGACGTGGTCAAGGAGACCCTCAACATCCTCCTGGAGGGCCTGCCGCGCGGGCTGGAACTGGCGCAGGTGACCTCGGCGATGCGCGGCGTTCCGGAAGTGATCGACGTCCACGACGTGCACATCTGGAGCCTGGGCTCGAGCACCCATGCGCTGAGTTGCCATGTGCTGATCGAAGATCTGCCGCTCTCGGCAAGCGAGACGATTCTGCGGGGCCTCAACACCGTTCTTTCGGAGCGCTTCCGCATCCTCCACACCACCGTGCAATTCGAGCACGTCAACTGTCCGGGGTGCCCGATCCCCAGCGGGCAGCATCACGCTCACGAGGAGTAGCGGTGCGTATCGAAAACGGAATCAGGGCCACGAATGAACACGAATGCACACGAATAGAACAAAAACTTCTTTCTGAGAAGTTTCCTATCCGTGTTCATTCGTGTTCATTCGTGGCCAGTGGTGTTTTGCTGTTTCCTGGGCCGAATTCGGGACACTAGAATGCATACGCTGGCTGGAATCCTCAGTGTCGCGCTGATTCTTATCGTCCTATGGGACGCCTTCGAGACCATCATCCTGCCGCGCCGCGTGACGCGCAAAATCCGGCTGACGGCGGGGTTCTACCGCCTGAGCTGGCGGCCCTGGTCGGCCGTCGCGCGCCGCATCCGCAAGCCGCGGCGGCGCGAAGCCACGTTGAGTTACTTCGGTCCGCTGTCGGTTCTGTTTCTGCTGAGCATCTGGACGTCGGGCATGGTGTTCGCATTCGCGGGTTTGCATTGGGCGCTCCAAACCAAGCTGATTTCGCCCGACAAGCACCCGGATTTCTGGACCTACGTCTACATGAGCGGCACGGACTACTTCACGCTCGGTCTGGGCGACGTGACCGCCGCCGCCGGCCCGGGACGCGCGCTGACGGTAATCGAAGCCGGGCTCGGATTTGGATTCCTGGCCATCGTGATCGGGTACTTTCCGGTGCTGTACCAGGCCTTCTCGCGCCGCGAGGTGAGCATCGTGCTGTTGGACGCGCGCGCCGGCTCGCCTTCGAGCGCGCTCGAGTTTCTGCGGCATTTCAGCGAGACGCGCGCTCTGAATCAGCTCGACGTCTCGCTGCACGAGTCCGAGCGCTGGACCGCGGAGCTGCTGGAGAGCCACATTTCGTATCCCGTGCTGAGTTACTTCCGCTCGCAGCACGACAACCAGTCCTGGCTGGGGGCGACCACCACGATCCTGGACGCGTGCGCGCTGGTGATGGCGGGGATTCGCGAAATCCCGCCGCGGCAGGCGCAGCTCACCTTCGCGATGGCGCGGCACGCGGTGGTGGACATCGCGCAGATTCTGCGCCGTGCGCCGCGCGCGCCG
>CAZBQQ010000257.1:1231-2457 GCA_964493965.1 uncultured Solibacteraceae bacterium | reverse complement strand
CCGAGGCGGGGAAAGTGGGCTAGAATGGGGATTCCCATGAAAGCCCGAGTGTTCGTTTCCTTGAAGCCAACCGTTCTCGACCCGCAGGGAAAGACCATCGGCGCCGCGCTCAATGGCTTGGGGCACTCTTCGGTCGGCAGTGTGCGACAGGGGAAGTTCTTCGACATCGAGCTCGCGCCCGGCATCTCGCGCGAGAGCGCGCGGGGGGAAATGGAACAGATCGCCCGGGAGGTGCTGGCCAACCCGGTGATCGAAGAGTTCCAGGTCGAGCTGCTCGACTAGCCGTGGCGCTCTCCCTCTAGCACCGCCGAAGCGCCGGCGAACGCCTGGCCAGGTGGCAAAAGGCGCGGCGGATGGCGCTCCCCCTCAAGCTCCGCGACCGAACCGCCGATAAGACTGGTGATGCTCCTCGACGTATTGATCGTGGACGATTCGGCCGCCATCCGCAAGATCGTCCAGCGGGTGCTCCGACAAGCGGAGTTGCCGCTCGGCCAAATCTACGAGGCCGGCGACGGCCTGGAAGCCCTGAAGACGCTGGAAAGCCACAAGGTGGACCTGGTCCTGGCGGACATCAACATGCCCAACATGGACGGGCTGCAGTTGCTGGAGAGGGTCAAGGCGAACGAGAAGTGGAAGCAGCTGCCGGTGGTGATGGTTACGACGGAAGGCAGCGAAAGCAAGGTCATGGCGGCCGCCAAGATGGGTGCCGTGGGCTATGTGCGCAAGCCGTTCTCGGCGGAACAGTTCCGGCAGACGCTGGATGGAATCTTCGCAGTTTAGGCCCGGGGGGGCGAAATGAAAACGCTCGATCACGCAAAGGTGACAGACGCGGTCCGGGTGGCGACCCGTGAAGTCTTCTCGATGATGATGGGGTTGGAGGTCGAGCCGGAGCCTGCCTACGAGGAGTCGAATTCGACGGGCAACGTGGACGGGGTGGTGGCGCTGATCGGGCTGGCGGGCCAATGGACCGGCGGAGGGGTGGTACAGTGCGACGCGTCCCTGGCGCGCAAGTTCTACGCGAGCCTGTTGATGACCGAGTGCGACCCGGCGAACGAGGGCATCAGCGAAGAAGTGCTGGATGCGGTGGCCGAAATCGCGAACATGATCATCGGAAACGTGAAGAACACCATGGAGCGGGATCTGGGACCGATCGGGCTGGGCATCCCCAGCGTTGTTTACGGCCGGAACTTTACCACGCGGAGCGCCGGCAGCAACTGGATCGTCAA
>CAZBQQ010000257.1:0-1131 GCA_964493965.1 uncultured Solibacteraceae bacterium | reverse complement strand
CCAGCCGATTCTCGATCGGGAGGGTTTCCCCTTGGATCGATCGCTCACCCAGGACGAGATTGACGGCCTGTTCCGGATCGGCCGGCACACGGAAGAGGCGGCGGCGCGTGCCATCGCCTACGACTTCCGCCGCCCGGATCGCATTGCCAAGGAGCAACTCCGCGCCGTCCACCTCCTGCACGACAGCTTCGCCCGCACGCTGGCCTCCAGCCTGTCGGCCTACCTGCGCGCGTACGTGGTGGTGAACCTGGTCTCGGTAGAGCAGCTCTCTTTCGCCGAGTTTTCCCAATGCCTGCCCTCGCCGACCTGCCTGGTGTCGCTGGGGCTGAAGCCCTACGAAGGAAACGCCGTGCTCGAGATCAGCTCGGCCCTGGTGTTTCCCGTTCTCGAGATGCTGCTCGGCGGCAGCGGCAAGAGCAGCAGCAACATGCGGCGCGAAATAACGGAGATCGAGCAGGTGGTGCTCGACGGACTGTATCGCATCATCCTGCACGACCTGAGGCAGGCCTGGCAAGGCATCTCGCCCATCGACTTCACCATCGAGGCGCGCGAGACCGAACCACAGTTACTGCAGGTGATGGCGCCGAACGAGGCGGTGGTCGCCATAGGCCTCGAGGTCCGCATGGCCGACAATTCCGGGATGATCAACATCGGGATGCCGTCGATCGTGATCAAGATGCTGCGGCAGAAATTCGAGCAGCAGTGGAGCGTACGGCGCGCGCAATCGACCGACGAAGAGCAGGCTCGGGTCCTGCGCCTGCTCAAGAGCGGGCACCTGCGGCTGGATGCGCGTCTGGAAGGACCGGTCGTGCTGGCCGAAGATCTGGGACGGCTGGCGCCGGGAGATGTTTTGCGGTTCGACTTCCCTCTCGACAGGCCGGTGTGCCTGCTGGCGAATGGTGCGCGGAAGTACGACGGTCACCTGGTGACCACCGGGCAGAAGCGGGCATTCCTGGTAGGCGAAGTCCGGAAGCCGCTGGAATAGTCCGGGTGTGTCCGCGTGAGCGCACGGCTGCGCCGTGTGGTGTTGTACAATTTGAATTCAACCGTTCGGGCGCGTAGCTCAGTTGGTTAGAGCGCCTGCTTCACACGCAGGAGGTCACAGGTTCGAGTCCTGTCGCGCCCACCATT
>CAZBQQ010000256.1:3833-5752 GCA_964493965.1 uncultured Solibacteraceae bacterium | reverse complement strand
CGCAACAAGCGCGCGTGGCGCGACACAATGCGGGCGATCGAGGAGATGAAGCAGGCTGCCAGCGCGCCCCCGCCCGCCGCCCCGTGATGCTTCGCGGCGAGCGCACGAAGCCCTCCCGCGGAGCGGGGCTGAAGCCCCGCGCGGGCTGAAGGCCCGCCCTCCCGCTTCGCTCTGAAGCGGTTTGCGTAGGGGTACGTTCGGAATGGTGCGGTTTGTTTCCGATGCCGTCGACGCATCCACTTCTACGGCGCGCACCCCCGCCGCGGTGAGCGGCGAGCACCTCCAGTGCGATAATAGTTACTCGCTGATTTCGGGAGCCAAACCATGCCCCATTGGATGTCGCCGCTCAGTAAGTTGACCGCCGAGCTCACGGTGAGCGCGGCGCTCGACATCCTGTTGGTCGCCTTCCTGATCTACCAGCTCATCATGGTGGTCAAGGGGACTCGGGCTGCCCAGGTTCTGGCAGGCATTCTGGTCATGCTGCTGGTGTACACCATGGCGGTCTGGGCGCATCTGGAATTGCTGCGGAGCGTTCTGGCGATGGTGGTGCCCTACACCGGGATCGCCTTGATCGTGCTGTTCCAGACGGAGATCCGGCGCACACTGGCGCGCATAGCCCGGCGGCGCTGGCTCGGTTTCGGCGGCAACCTGCAGCGGAGGGAATCCACCGACGACATTCTGCTCGCCCTGACCCGCCTGGCTCAGCAGAAGATCGGGGCACTCATCGTTCTCGAGCGCGACACCGGCCTGCGCACCTTCATCGAGAGCGGGGTGGCGTTGAATGCGATGCTCTCGCGGGACCTGCTGCTCGCGATCTTCCACACCGGCGGAGCGCTGCACGACGGCGCCGTGGTCATCCAAGGTGAGAAGGTTGCGGCCGCGGCCTGCTTCCTTCCGCTGAGCATGAATCCCCTGCTGGCGCGCAAGCTCGGCACGCGGCACCGGGCGGCCATCGGGATCACGGAAGAGGCCGACTGCCTGGCGCTGGTGGTTTCCGAAGAGACCGGGAAGATCTCCGTGGCGGCGTTCGGTGAACTGGAATCCGATGTGACGCTGAACCGGGTCGCGGAGCGCGTGGCGCAACATTTCGGGCGCAAGAGGAAGGAAGATTGGCGTCAGGCCGCTCGGGAACCGGCCTGGGATGCGGAACCGCCGGCTGACCGCACCTCACCCGACTGGAAGCGGGCAGGGCACGTATGAAGCGCCAGGTCTTCGCACGACTCGGATGGCAGTTGTTGGCTGTCGCCGTGGCGTTCGTTCTGTGGCTGATCTTTACGGGAACTCCGGAGGTGGTGACCTCCATCTCGGCGCCCATCGAATACCAGAATATGCCTCAGGATCTGGAGACAGCCGCGGAGCTTCCCCGACGGGTGTCGCTCGAAATCAGCGGACCGGCCGCCCGGGTTCACGAAGCCGATCTGACCAACCGCAAGGTGGTTCTGAACATGGAAGCGGTGCAACGGCCCGGGGAGTGGACTTTTACCATCGAGAAGCGCCACATCGACCTGCCCGCGGGGCTCCACCTGGTCCGCGCGATACCGGCGCAGGTCCGGCTCACCTTTGAACGCAGCGTCTCCGCCAGTGTTCCGGTGAGGGTGCGAATCGCAGCGCCGCCGCCCGAGGGATATCACGTCTCGAAGCAGCAAGCCATTCCGAATACCCTCAGGATCGTGGGCCCGGAAAGTCGCGTGCGTCAGGTGGGATCCGTCGATGCCGACCCCATCGATCTTTCGCGCACGGTGGGGAAGGCCCGCTTCCAGGTGCACGCATTCGTGGCGGATCCCCAGGTCCGTTTCGTCTCGTCCCCGCTCGTCGAGGTAAGCATTTCGCTGGAGAAGATCGTGCGAGGAGGGACCCCTTCGAGTGGTTCGCCAACTGTTCGGAACTGACGGCGTTCGCGGTGTTGCGGGCGACTATCC
>CAZBQQ010000256.1:0-3733 GCA_964493965.1 uncultured Solibacteraceae bacterium | reverse complement strand
AAGCTGCCGGACGCCGAGGAGCAGGCCATCGAGCAGGAGATCTTCGCGCTGCTCGAGTCCGGCCTGGAGCCGGAGCGCTGTGAGCTGGTGCAGGATCCGGATCTCGACTCCCTTTACGTCGATTCGCTCGCCGCTACCATGAAGCGCCCGCTGGCGGGCCTGCGCGTGGTGCTGGATTGCGGCAACGGCGCGGCTTCGCGCCTGGGGCCGGAACTCTTCGAGCGTTTGGGAGCGAGCGTCGAAGCTATCTGCGCCTCGCCCGACGGCCGCAACATCAATCTGGGCTGCGGCGCGCTCCACGTCGATGGGCTGCGCGAGCGCGTGCTGGCTTCGGGTGCCAGCCTGGGCGTCGCGTTCGACGGCGACGCCGACCGGGCGATCTTCGTCTCCGCCGGCGGGAAAGTGGTGAATGGCGATGGGGTGTTGCTGATGGTTGCGCGGCGCCTCGCCAGCCTCGGCCGGCTGCCGGGGCCGGAGGGCAGGCCCACGGTGGTGGCGACCGTGATGTCGAATCTCGGCCTCGAGCGCGCGCTGGCGAACCACGGAATCCGGATGCTGCGCACGCCGGTGGGCGACAAATATGTGCTCGAGGAGATGCTGCGGACGGGCGCGGTGCTGGGCGGCGAGCAGTCCGGCCACGTGATCTTCCTCGACTATGCCACTACCGGCGACGGAATCCTGACCGCCCTGCGCGTGGCCGAGATCATGCTGGAATCCGGCCAGGGCCTGGACGAGCTGACCGCAGAGCTCGAAGTTTATCCCCAGCTTCTGCTGAACATCAAGGTGCACAACAGGCGGCCGCTCGAGGAGATGCCCGCGGTGGCCGCCGAGATCCGCGCGGCCGAGCAGGCATTCGGCGACGCGGGGCGCGTTCTGGTGCGGTTCTCGGGCACCGAGCCGCTGGCGCGGGTGATGGTGGAAGGGCCGGATCTGGCGCAGGTTGAGGTGTTCGCTTCGCGCATCGCGCGGGTCATTGAGAAGGAACTGGGCTGACGTACGCCGGGCACGCCGGCTGTGTCGTGGTGTTCTGCCACTCGATGTCGAAGGCGGCGCCTTCGATGGCGCGCTGGATGGTCCAGAGTTCGAGCGGTGCGGCGTCGGCGTAATTCTCGACCGCATAGACCTTGCCGTTCCGGGTCACGCGCGTGGTTTCAAAACCCCCGTGTGTGATGCTCCTGCTGTAAGAGGTCTGCAGGCCGTAGAAGCCGTTCTTGTCGATCAGGCGCCCGAGCTTTGCGAATAGCGACCAGTGCAGAGACCCTTCCTTGAGGCCGTGAGCAGGCGCATGATCACGCAGGTAGAGCTGGTCATCGAACTCGACGTAGGCGCCGCGGATGGCAGGAAGGGTGGCCAAGAGGACCGAGGCAGCTACGAGCGCAGCCTGGAGAGCAGGCAATCCGCGGGACCCTCGCCTTCCGGGGGCGCATGCCACCGGTCGCGCTTTGTGGCGCGCTAGTGTGTACGGCATTCCGGATCCGAGGAGACGTCGAGCCTGATGGTCGCGACTGGCTCGGGCCTACCCCTCTCGTAAAGGGCGACTCGGCCGTCCGTGAGCTGAGTCACGTAATGGTTCCCGAGCACGTCCAAAGCTGGAGTTTCGCTGATGATGACATTGCCGGTCGTGAGTTCCGTGGCGGCGCTCCGCTTCGCTTGCGGATCGGAGAAGGCAGCCTGCCCGAAGGGACGGACCAGGATGAAACCCGGGTCCGTGGCTTGGAACAGGAGCCCGCCGCCGGGGATCTTTGTCTTCATCAGCACCTTCCCGGAGGGCCACGCGATGACCGCGGCTGTCACAGCAGGATCCAACAGATCGAGATACGCCTTGATCAGTCGCGTCGGTCCGGCGAAGGCGAACACGAAGTGCTCGAGGTCCTTCAGTTTCCCTTCCAGCTTCATTGGCTTCTCCTGGCGCAAGTCGAAGCCGACCGGAGAGCCCACCGCCATCCAACCCTCTGGAGCGGCGACAATGAAGTCGCCATCGGGCGAGAACTGGATTATGGCGGACGCGGGATCGCCATATTCGTAACGGTACGTGAGCGCCGAGTCCTCGATCAGGATCTGTCGCCCGAACTTCGCCCTCTCGAAGATGGTCTGGCCGGACAGAACGTCAACCAGGTGCAGCGTTCCGCCAAAGTCCACGCACACCACAGTACTGCCGTCCGGCGACAGGGCTTGGGTGCCGCACGGCGGCAAACGTACCTGAGTGGACTCCACACGCGCCTGGTTGGCGACGCGCCAGCGCTCTACGCGCGGCGGAGAACGCACAATGTCAATGCGCTGCGAACTCGCGTGCGTGGCAGAACTGACGAACACGATCTGCTGGGAATCCGGCGTGAACTGGGCAGGCAGGGCGTTCTCGGCGGGGATCCGAAACAGAAACGCGAAGGGCTGCACGGTGAGCACCATGATGCTCGAATCGTCCTGCGCGAGGACGTATCGCCCGTTAGGGCTAAAACGGAGCAGCGAGAGCGACGGCGCGTGCGACAGGGCCCGATTCCCCCCTGCCGAGACCGAGAGCACCAGGCTGGCAAGCGCCGCCGCAACCCTACGCATCCGTGCAACCTCCGACTCCCCGGCGTGAGCGCCTCACAATCACTTCAACACGGCAGCTCACGGCTTCGGCGTTGGAGTCAGGTAACATGCGCCCGCCCCCGTATCGTCGGGATCGAACTGCCAGTGGTAACCCGGCGAGCACTCGCCTGCCGTAAAGGCCGGGGCGGGGAGCGAAGTGCAGCGTCAAGACGCCGCCGAACCCGGTCCAGCCGGGGAGCCCAAACGTGATTTCGCCCTTCTCGCAATAGGTGGTTCTGTCGTCGGGCGTGGCGTTGCGGCAGCGCGAGTTAAAGAAAATGGCGCTGTCATCCGCGTGCAGCGTGATCGGGGCGCAGGCAACTCCGTGCCATTGGCATTCGGTGCCCGGAGGCCCGAGCCAGCCAGAATGATCAGTCCAATTGTTGCCGCCCGTTGAATTATAGAGATCGATCAGGGCCTGACGCTCTTCCGCCGGAATCGGCCCGTCCGCGGCGGAAAGGAATGGCACGGTGGACAGAAACGCGAGAGCACGCAAGATTGCGCCCATGGTGGTCCAGGATACAGGATCACCAAGCCACTTGGACGAGTGACACGGCCTGCCGCGGGAGCGCGAAGCTAAGCTCGACCTGACCGGACTGGCTTGCTACCCAGCGCGGAGAATTGAGCAGTTGCAATTGCCCCGCCGCCTCCAGCCGCGCGTATTGCTCCGGGGTCGGGCTCTGAGGCGCGCCCATCTGCTTCCAGACTGTATACGAGTTGCTGTGGTCGCGATCGATGCGGTAGTGGCGGACCTCGACGCGGGCGGCGCCGGCAGGCAGGCCCGCGATCGTCAGGCGGACGGGCGCAGCCGGCGCTTCGGCATCTTCGTCGCTGTAGTTCCAGAGCATGACGGAGACCTCGCGCGCGGATTTGGTCGCTAACGCATCGCCGTCCACCGCAACCCGCTCGCCGGTCATCAGCCCCGCCATGCGGAAGAAGTTCAGGACGGGCTTGTCGATTCCGTTGGTGGCCAGGGTCCGAAAGCCGGCGAAGTACGGCTGGTCCTCGAACTCGAAGGCCCAGGTAAGCATGCCTTCGAGGTTGGCCTTGTAGCGCGCCGCCAGCTTGAGGATGCCACTCATCGAAGCCGCCTCGTAGGAAGCGTAGAGCGGGCCATTGCGATACGCATTCTGCGGATGCGTTTGCGCCGAACAGGCCGCGC
>CAZBQQ010000255.1:2358-5769 GCA_964493965.1 uncultured Solibacteraceae bacterium | reverse complement strand
TTGTGCGGCTCCTTGCCGAAGTACTCGCGGACCATCTCCTGAACGCGCGGGATGCGGGTCGAACCGCCGACCAGAACGACCTCGTCGATCTGCGACGGGTTCACGCCGGCATCGGAAAGCGCCCGCTTCAGCGGTTCCAGCGTACGGTTGAGGATCTCCTGAATCATCTGCACGAAGCGCGAGCGGGTCAGCTTGACCAGCAGGTGCTTAGGACCGCTGGCATCGGCCGTGACGAAGGGCAGATTGATTTCCGTCTCGAGCACATTCGAGAGCTCGATCTTGGCTTTCTCGGCGGCTTCCTTCAGGCGTTGCAGCGCGGTCTGATCCTTGGAGAGATCGATGCCGTTTTCCTTCCGGAACTCATCGATGATCCAGTCCATGATGCGCTGGTCGATGTTGTCGCCGCCCAGGTGTGTGTCGCCGTTGGTGGACTTCACTTCCACCACGCCTTCGCCCACTTCGAGGACCGAAATATCGAAGGTGCCGCCGCCGAAATCGTAAACCGCGATGGTCTCGTTCTTCTTCTTGTCCAGGCCGTAGGCGAGCGCCGCCGCCGTCGGCTCGTTGATGATGCGCTTCACTTCCAGACCCGCGATCTTGCCGGCGTCCTTGGTGGCCTGCCGCTGGGCGTCATTGAAGTACGCGGGCACGGTGATGACCGCGTCGGTGACCTTCTGGCCCAGGTAGGCTTCGGCCGCTTCCTTCAACTTGGTCAGGATCATGGCCGAGATCTCGGGAGGAGAGTACTTCTTGCCCATGATCTCCACCCGGGCGTCGCTGTTGTCGCCGCGCACCACGTGGTAGGGCACCAGCTTCATCTCGTCCGAGACTTCCTCGTAGCGGCGCCCCATGAACCGCTTGATGGAATAGATGGTGTTCTCGGGGTTGGTGATCGCCTGGCGGCGGGCAATCTGGCCGACGAACCTCTCCCCGCTTTTGGTAAAGGCCACCACGGACGGAGTCGTCCGGGTGCCTTCCTGGTTAGGAATGACGACCGGCTGGCCACCTTCCATCACGGCCACGCACGAGAACGTCGTCCCCAGGTCGATTCCGATGATCTTGCTCATTTCGCTCCCAGCCTCCTAGAATAAGAACAGATGATTTCAGGCCTGAAGAACGGCTCGGCCGCCCTCCTTAGCACTGTACCATTATGCAACTTGAGTGTCCTATTGTCAAGTTGCATAGCGGTCTTTTTGCTGGTTTTCACATTAAGTGCTGCTATGCAAACCCCTCAGAAAAACAATGACTTACTCGTTGCCGCCGCCGCCGATCTCACGGGGATCGAGCAGCCTGTGACTGAGATATTTCAGAGAATCACAGGACGAAAGGCGAAGTTTGTCCTTGGCGCCAGTGGAATGCTGGCCCGGCAGATCGAGCAAGGCGCCCCTTACGACGTGTTTCTCTCGGCGAATGAGCGGTTTGTGGCCGATCTCGCAAAGAGCGGGCGGCTCGCGCCGGACTCCGTTCGGGTCTACGCCTACGGCCGCCTGGGTCTGTGGTCGCGGGATGGGGCCGTGAAGCGCCTCGAACAGCTACGGGACCGCCGGGTGGTCCACCTGGCGATCGCGAATCCGGCCAGCGCACCCTACGGCGCGGCGGCGCGGCAGCTTCTGGAAGGCGTGGGGCTCTGGAAAGCGGTCGAGGGCAAGGTGGTGTACGGGGAGAACGTGCGGCAGGCGCTGCAATTCGCCGAGAGCGGGAACGCCGATGCGGTGATCACGGCCTGGTCCCTGGTATTCGATCGGGGCGGGATCCTGCTGCCGGATAGCGGACACGACCCCATACGCCAGGCGGGAGGCGTTGTGGCGGGCAGGCCGGATGAAGCGGTGGCGCGGCGGTTTCTGGAGCTGCTGGGGAGCGAGGAGGGGCGGCGGATTCTGGCAGCCCACGGGCTCGGGCTGCCGGAAAGGCGGGATGCGCCGAAACCCGAGCCAGCGGCGGGCCGTCGGTAGTTCGACAATCTAAGAGGGGGCACTTGGCCACAGCGTGAGGAGGAAACGTCAGATGACTCTGCCAGCGTCAAGGCTGTCGGTTGGGGTTGGGATTCTAGTGCTCTGTTTCGCGAGTTCGCGCCCGGTGCTGGCGCAAGAAACGGGCGCGGTGCTGGCGGGCACCATCACGGGCCCTTCGGCATCGGCGGTTCCTAACGCAAAGGTCTCCGTCAAGAATGCGGCCTCGGGTCAATCCACCGAGACCCAGTCGAGCGCTTCTGGAACTTACAGCCTGCCAAACCTCGCGCCGGGAGACTACGAGGTTTCCGTGTCGGCGGAAGGGTTCGGCAACAAAGTGGCGAAGGTGACGCTCGGCGCAGGGGCCAGACAGACGCTGGATCTGGCTTTGGAGGCCGCCTCCACCAACGTGGCGCCGCCGCCCTCGTTGGGCGATCTGGGTTTCCCTCCGGAACAGACCAAGGGAAGCGCCGCCGATCAGGCCAGGCTGGATAGACGGACGCACATGCTCAAGATGCATCAACGGTTCGGCTTGATCACGTTGGCTCCGCTGGTGGCCACGATCGTCGCCTCCAGCTACGCCGGGGGCAGGCACAGCACGGCAACCGGCCGCGACGTACACGGCGCCCTGGGGGCGGTGACCGCGGGCATGTATTTCACTACCGCTTACTTCGCCATCCGCGCCCCCAGGATTCCAGGCACGCCGACACGCGGGCCGATCCGCCTGCACAAAGCCCTGGCCTGGATTCACGGCCCGGGCATGATCCTGACACCCATCCTGGGAGCGATGGCCTTCAGCCAGGAGAACCGTGGGGAGAAGGTTCATGGGATCGCCAAGGCGCATGGGGCGGTGGCCACCGTGACTTACGCGGCGTTCGGGCTGGCGGTGGTGTCGGTGTCGGTTAAGTTCTAGGTACGGCTTATGAAAAAGCGACTGCTCGTGGCCATCTTCTCTCTGCCGCTGTTGACGCTGGCGCAGGCGGACCGCCAGTGGGTGCTCGAGCAATCCACTCTCACCTATCACGTGTCTCACCCGCTGCATCAGTCCGAGGGCGTCAGCCACACGGCCCGAGGCAAGGGCGTCTGTCATGCCGGACAATGCGATTTTCTGATCGCGGTGCCTGTGAAGTCGTTCGATTCGGGGGACAGCAACCGCGATCTGCACATGATTCAAGTGACGCGCGGCGCGCAATTCCCGATGGTGACGGTGCGCACACGATTGCCCGAAACGGCCTCCGCGCAAGCAACGATCCACGCCGATCTGGAGGTCCAGTTTGCCGGCCAGACGGCGCAGTACAAGCAGGTCCCGTTTCAAGTGGCGACGCAGGGAAACCAGATCCGGATCTCGGGAGCGATTCCCGCGACCCTGACCGATTTCAAGATCGACCCGCCATCGCTGCTGGCGGTCCCGGTCAAGAACGAAATACCGGTGCGGATTGAGATGACGTGGCGGGGGCAGTAG
>CAZBQQ010000255.1:0-2258 GCA_964493965.1 uncultured Solibacteraceae bacterium | reverse complement strand
TTCACGGTCGGGCCGCCCTTCAGGGACACGCGCTCGAGGCGGGTGCCGTCCTTATCGACCAGTTGCACCAGCATCGATTCGCCGCCCGGGTACATGGCCAGCGAGTCGCCCGGGCACACCGTGCGCGGTTTGCCTCCGTCGAAGGACACAGCAAAAATGGTGCCGGCGGCGGCATAGTAGGCTTCCTTGCCGTCCGGCGAGAGAGCCACGCTCTGGATGGACTCCTCGGGAATTCGAACCCTTTTGACGAGCCTGCGGGCGCTCACGGACGCCACTCCGATCTCGAGTCCCGCCGGGCTGCGGAGCGTGAGGACAACCAGATCGGGACCGCCGAGCGCGACGGGCGGCTGGGTCTGGTCGGCGGTTTCGAGGAGTGGAGTGGAGTCCCGGCCGGGCTCGACCAGCAGCAGGCTCTCGCGGGCGCCGGCCGGTCCTGGGGCCACCAGCCCGCCGTTCGGGAGTGGAACGATGCCGCGCATCCCCTCGTGAAACGAACCGGAGATGCGCTCCGGAACTCCGCCGGTGACGGGGAAGCGGAGGATGTCCACGGGGCGGTCCATCTGATCCATGTAGAGGCTGCCATCGGCCGACGCGTCGATATCCCAGGGCGTGGCAGTCGTAGTGAGAAGAAGCGTCTCGCCAGAGCGGCCGTCGCGGGGGACGGCGGTGATGCGGTGCAGACTGCCGGCCATGACATCGATGATCACCGAGCGGCCGTCGCGCGTGACCGCGACCGGGAAGCGGGGGCCCATCACTCGGCGCAGTTCGAGGCCTGGCGCGAGCTTGCGGGTCTTATTCGTGGCCAGGTCGAGCGCATACAGGTGCGGGTCGCCGCCCGCCAGAGGCCGGCCATAGAAGGCGACCTCCTTGCCGTCCGGGAAGACGCGCACCGAGCCGCCCACTTCGTACTGCATCAGCGCGGCCGCGAGCGGCACCAAGCGGCCGGAATCCGGCCAGAAGCGGTGGAGCTGGACCTGGTGCTCGGCATTGACGCGGAGGACGATCAGGCTGCCATCGGGCAGGGGCTCGGGATCGGCCGCCGCGTCGAGGACCTGGCGCGGTTCGCCGCCGAACAGCGGCACGCTGTAGATGCCGTGCGGCGAGTCCCAGATGCGATCGAAGTAGATGCGGCTGCCGTCGGTGGACCAGGCAACGGAGTCCACCAGACCGGCATCGCGGGCGTGGGTCAGCACGGTCCAGTTGCCGGTCTCGGGCTTCATCACCGCGACCTGGGTGATGCCGTCTACCAGCGCGGCGAATGCGACCAGGCGCCCGTCCGGCGAGACGCGCGGCGCGATGGCCATGCTGGGGCCGCCTAGCAGCACACCGGACCAGCGCTCGGCCGCCTGCTGTCGGGGCCACCACCAGCCGGCGAGGAACACCACCACGAGGCCGGCCAACACGGGAATGGCCAGGAGCGGGGATAGGCGGCGCGAGGGCACCGGTGGCGCCGTCGCGGCGGGCTCTAGCGGGGCCACGGCGATGGATTGCAGTTCGGCGGCGAGGTCGCCGGCGCACTGCCAGCGGGCGTCGGGGTCCTTGGAGAGGCAGCGGCGGACGACGCGGTCGATCGCGGCCGGGGTCGCGGGCGCAATCGATGCGAGGGGCGCGGGCTCGGCGGTCATGATCGCGCCGATCAGGCTGGCCGCGCTGTCGCCGGTGAACGCCGGTTTCCCGGTCATCATCTCGTAGAGCACGCAGCCGAAGGCGAAGATGTCGGTGCGGCCGTCCACCTCTTTTCCTTCGAGCTGCTCCGGTGACATGTACTGGATGGTTCCCGCGATCAGGCCTTCCTGCGTGGCCGCGGCCGTCATGCCCGAGTCGAGCGTCGCCGAATTCTTCGCCAGTCCGAAGTCGAGAAGCTTCGGGCCGGATTTCGTGAGCATGATGTTCGCGGGCTTGAGGTCGCGATGAACGATGTTCTTGCGGTGCGCGGCGGCCAGCGCCTCGGCGATCTGGATGGCGATGGGGAGGGCCTTGTCGATCGGCAGCGGGCCCTTCTTGATGCGCGCGTCGAGCGTCTCGCCTTCGAGGTATTCGATGACGAGGTAGCTCGGCCCGACGTCGTAGAGGGTGCAGATGTGGGGATGGTTCAGGGCGGCGATGGCGCGGGCCTCGCGTGCGAAACGCTCGCTGAACTTTTCCTTGGAGATCTTGAGGGCGACGGTCCGGCCGAGGCGCGTATCGCGGGCTCGATAGACCTCTCCCATCCCGCCCTCGCCGATCAGAGACACGATCTCATACGGCCCCAGGGCAGC
>CAZBQQ010000254.1:0-5779 GCA_964493965.1 uncultured Solibacteraceae bacterium | reverse complement strand
GGATCTCCGGTCTCTGCACGGTCTCTGGCGGATCTGGTTCGACCTGGGAGCCACGCAACAGTATTATCCGCTGCTGCACAGCGCGTTCTGGTTCGAGCATTCCGTCTGGGGCGATGCCGTGACGGGATACCATCTGGTCAACGTGGCGCTGCACGCGGTGGCGGCGTGCCTGGTGGTGAGGATCGCGAGGCGTATGGCGCTGCCCGGTGCATGGCTCGCGGGCCTGTGTTTTGCGCTGCACCCGATCTCGGTGGAAGCGGTGGCGTGGATCTCAGAGCAGAAGAGCACGCTCTCTGGGGTCTTCTATCTTGGCGCGGCGCTCGTCTACCTGAGTTTCGACGAATCGCGGCGGGTCTCGCGCTATTGGGCGGCGACGGGCCTGTTCGTGCTTGCACTGCTCAGCAAGACCGTAACGGCGACGCTGCCGGCCGCGCTCCTGGTGGTCTTGTGGTGGCGGCGCGGAAGGCTCGAGTGGAAGCGCGATGTCCGGCCGCTGGTCCCCTGGCTTGTGGTGGGTGCCTCCGGGGGGCTCTTCACCGCGTGGGTCGAGAGGACACTCATTGGCGCGAGCGGCGCGGAGTTCACGCTGACTCCGGTCCAACGCGTTCTGCTGGCGGGCCGCGCGATCTGGTTCTATTTCGCCAAAGTAGTCTGGCCGGCCGATTTGTCGTTTCTGTATCCGCGTTGGAGCCTGGATGCCACCCAGTGGTGGCAGTACCTGTTCCCGCTTGGGGTAGCGGCGGTTGGAATTGGGCTATGGCGTCTGGCGCGCCGCAACCGCGGGCCGCTAGCCGGCTTTCTGGTCTTCGCGGGCACGCTCTTCCCGACGCTGGGCTTCTTCAACGTGTATCCGTTCCGCTACTCGTACGTGGCCAACCATTTTGCGTACCTGGCCAGTCTGGGCATTCTGATTTCGGCAGCGTGGGCAGTGACGATCGGTACCGCGAAGCTCTGGCCGGGAAGGACCGGCGGCACGGTGGTTCCAGCGATCCTGGTGGCGGCGCTCGGCCTGTTGACGTGGCGGCAGGCGGGCACTTACCGGGACGAAGCGACACTGTATCGCGCGACCATCGAGCGCAATCCCGAGGCTTGGCTGGCACACAACAACCTGGGCAATCTGCTATTCGAGGCTCCCGGCCGGCGGGCTGAGGCGATTGCTCAGTTTCAGGCGGCGCTACGGGCCAATCCGGATTACTGGGAAGCGCACCTCAGCCTGGGCAACGCGCTGCTCGAAATACCCGGGCGTCTGGACGGCGCGATCACCGAGTATGAAGCCGCGGTCCGTCTTGCGCCCGAGTTCGAGAGGACGCATACCAATTTGGGGAATGCGTTGCTGCGAGCCGGGCGGAACGAGGAAGCGATTGCGCAGTTCGAAACAGCGCTGCGGATTCAGCCCTCGAGCGCGGTGGCGCACAGCGACCTGGGAAACGCGCTCGCGCGCCTGCCCGGCCGCTTGCCGGACGCTATCGCCGAATACCGGGCGGCGCTGAGCGCGAACCCCGATTTCGCTGACGCGCACAACAATCTGGGTGAGATTCTGGCGCAGACGCCCGGGCGCCTGCCGGAGGCCGTCGCTCAATTCGAGGCGGCGATTCAGGCCAGGCCGGGTTATTACGATGCGCACAGCAACCTGGGGACGGCGTTGTCGCACATCCCGGGGCGGCTGCCGGATGCCGTCGCCGAATATGAAGCGGCGCTGCGGATCAGGCCGGATTCCGCGGTCGCGCACTACAATCTGGGGTACGCGCTGTCGCGATTGCCGGACCGTTTGCCGGATGCCGTCGCCGAGTACCGGCGCGCGGTGCAGTTAGACCCCACCTACGCGGACGCGCATTACAACCTGGCCGGCGCGCTGGTTCGGATGCCCGGCGGCGAGGCGGAGGCGCTCGCTGAGTGTGAGATCGCCCTGCGACTTAAGCCGAGTCCGCAGCTACAGCAGATCGTGGAGCGCCTGCGAGCTTGGAGGAAGCGGGCGCAATAGCGGGTCTGGAGACCCGCTGCAGGTGTGGACACCTGCCCCACCTCGCGGGACTAAGGCAACTGGCTGGGCTCGAGTGATACATTCAAAGCAACAACCAAAGAAACAGGGGATGCCGAATGAGAAAGCTACTGGCAACTTACTGCCTGTGTGCCGCCGCAGTGGCCGCGGCGCCGCCTGCGCGCGTGGCGATTCATGCCGGGCGGCTGCTGGATCCGAAGACCGGGAATTACGCCAGCGATGTGTTCATCGTAGTGGAGGGGGACAGGATCGCCAGCGTGGGTGCGTCAGCGCCCGCGGGCGTGAGCGTGATCGATCTCACGTCCGAGACCGTGCTTCCGGGACTGACGGATTGTCACGTCCACATGCTCGGCAACCCGAAAGACGAGACCGCCACCGCTGGCCTGCGCATGTCGTCGCCGAAGGCCGCGCTGTGGGGCTACCACAACCTCCAAACCTGGCTCGATCACGGCTTCACCTCGATGCGCGATGCCGGCGAGAGCGACCTGGCGTACGGTCAACTGGCGCTACGCGATGCTATCAAAGAACGAATCATTCGCGGGCCGCGGATCGTTTCGTCTGGCAACTTCGTCAGCGTCACCGGCGGCCACGGCGATTCCGATATGCTGTCGCCTGACCAGGCTCTGGCGCGGCGTCCGAACCTGGCGGACACGGTGGACCAGGTCAGCGAAGCCGTGCGGCACGACCTGAAGTATGGCGCCGACTGGATCAAGCTCATGGCCACCGGCGGCGTCATGGACCCGATGAGCGATTTCAACGTGCAGGAGCTGAGCGAAGCGCAGATGGCGCGGGCCGTGGAGGTGGCGCACCGGGCCGGGAAGCGTGTGATGGCGCATGCCGAAGGCGCCGAGGGTATCAAGGCGGCCGTTCGGGCCGGCGTCGATTCCATAGAGCACGGCACCATGATGGACGAAGAAGGAGCCGCGTTGATGGAGCAGCGCGGGACCTGGCTCGACCCCACCCTCTACACGTTCCAGCATGGAGTGGAAAAGGGCACCTCTCTCGGCCTCGATCCGGTTTCGGTAGCGAAAGGCCAAGCGATTCTCAAGGCCCAGCAGCCGGCCTTCGAGCGCGCGCTCAAGCACCATATCGGGATCGTCTACGGTACGGACGAGGATCCGGATTTTTCGTCGAAGGAATTCGGGGCGCTGGTGCGCGGCGGGCTTTCCCCGTTGGGAGCGATCCAGGCCGCCACGGTGAACGCGGCCGCGTTGCTTGGATTGACCGAGAGCATTGGCACGGTGGAGGCGGGCAAGTACGCCGATATCATCGCCGTCGCCGGCGATCCGCTCAAGGACATCGGGGTGATGGAGCATGTCACGTTCGTGATGAAGGGCGGTGAGGTCATCAAGAACGAGATCCACGCAGGGAAATGACGGCGACGCGCACGCTTGCTCAACTGCTCCAGTCGTATCCCAGCGATGTGCAGGCGGTCTTCTCCGCGGCGAGAGCGCTCATTCGGCGGCTGCTGCCCGAGGTGGAGGAGACGATCGATGGTTCGGCGCCGGTGGTGGGGTACGGCTACGGTCCGGGCTACCGCGGTGTGGTGTGCACGCTGATCCTGAGCAAATCGGGAGTGAAACTGGGGCTGGCGCGGGGCGGCGAACTCGCGGACCCGCGCGGTCTGCTCGAAGGCAGCGGCAAGGTTCACCAGTACGTTGCGCTGCGTGGGACGGCGGATGTTCGTAAGGCGGGCTTGAGCCAGTTGGTCAAAGCGGCCTACGCGGCGTGGAGGGAACCGAACGCAGAGGCGCGCTAGGCGCCAACGTTCTCGAGCCGTTCCCGAAAGTACTCCTTCCAGCTTTCAGGCAACGCCGCAACCCGCAAGGCCTGCTGCAGGGTGGCGATGTCGGCGCCGTTCCACCGTTTTTCGGAGTACAGACGGGTGATTTCCGAGACGGGGACGGTGTTCGGGTCAGCGGAAATCAACTTGATCTCATCGCCGGTTCCGACTTCGCCCTCGCGCGTGACGGCCAGGTAGAAACCCGTCCTGCGTGCCGCGAAGAACCGCTTTACCATGTCGGCGGATTGAAACCTGATGCCGAGTTTGTAGCAGGGGAGTCGAGGCTGCGTCACCACCACTTCGGCGGAACCGACACCGAATCGATCGCCAAGATGGACCGAGTCTTCGAGCAAACCTTCGGTGGTGAAGTTCTCTCCAAAGACGCCGGGCGGCAGCTCGTGGGTGGGCAATTCTCCGCGCCAGAAATCGTAGTGTTCGAGCGGGTAACAGTAGACGGCCTTGTGCTCGCCGCCGTGGACGGTGAGATCCGCCTGGCGGTCACCGTCGAGATTGAGCGTCCGCAGGACGACGCGGCCTTCGACAGGCTGCTTGTAGATGCCCGTAGTCACTGTCATCCCCCGCCAGGGCACTTCGCGGGGTAGTCCGACGTTCAACGAGACCACCTTCGCGGGAGTCACTGGGGGCCGCCGGCGCGGGTCTGGTGATCGGCATGCCCTACGGTGCGGGGCGCTCCGGGATCGCCCGTGATGAGCCGCGCGCCGCGATTGTAAGTGAAGTAAGCGAATCCCCAGCGGATGAAAACGATCAGGCGGTTCTGGAAGCCCACCAGGTACATCAGGTGCACGAAGAGCCAGAGCAGCCAGGCCACGATTCCGGTGAAGTGGAAGTGCGGGAACTGCGCCACGCCTGCTGCGCGGCCGATGACCGCGAGGCTGCCCTTGTCGAGGTAGTGGAAAGGCTCGTCGGGCAGGCCTTTGAGGCGGCGTATGATGGCTCGCGCCGCATAGTTCCCCATCTGGATCGCGACCGGAGCGACACCAGGCAGCGTGACGTCACTGGCGGTTATAAAATGCGCCATGTCGCCGATGACGAAGATCTCGGGGCGGCCGGGAATGTTGCAGTGCTCGTCGACCATGACGCGGCCGCCGCGGTCGAGCTCGGCGCCGGCGCGCTCTTTGAGGCGGAGCGAGAGGTCCGAGGTCCGGACGCCGGCGCTCCATAGCACCGTGCGCGCGGCGATGAAACCCTCGCCTGCGGCGGTTTGGATGTGGACGCCGTGCTCCGTGATGCCGTTCACGCGAACTCCGGTGCGTGTGCGGACGCCAAGCCGGACGAGGGAGCGCTCGGCGGCCGGCGAGAGTTGCGCGTCGAAAGTTCCCAGAACACGGTCCGCGCCTTCGAGGAGGATGATCTGCGCCTCGCTGGGCCGGATGGAGCGGAATTCGGAGCGCAGGACGTCGTTGGCGATCTCGCCGAGGGCGCCGGCCAGCTCTACGCCCGTGGGTCCGGCGCCGACAATCACGAAGGTGAGCCAGGCGCGGCGAGCTTCCGGGTCCATCTCGCGCTCCGCCGCCTCGAAGGCGTAGTAGATCTTGTGGCGGATGCGCGTTGCGTCCTCGATGCTCTTGAGGCCGGGCGCCACTCGTTCCCACTCGGCGTGCCCGTAGTAGAAATTCTGCGCGCCGGCGGCGATGATCAGCGAATCGTAGAAATGGCGGGTGCCGTCGTCGAGCGCGAGCCACCGCTCGTCTGCGTTCAGATCGATGACCGCGCCCAGCAGCACGCGAGCGTTTTCCTGGCGGCCCAGAATGGCCCGAAGCGGCGCCGCGATCTCTCCGGGCGAGAGGGCGCCCGTGGCCACCTGGTAGAGCAGAGGTTGGAACAGGTGGAAATTGCGGCGGTCGATGAGCAGGACGTCCGCAGGCGCCTTGCGCAACGCCTTGGCCGCATACAGGCCGCCGAAGCCCCCTCCGACGATGGCGACGGAATGCATACCCCTACTTCCAGCTTAAGGTAATTTGGAGACGGCGACGGAG
>CAZBQQ010000253.1:2644-5841 GCA_964493965.1 uncultured Solibacteraceae bacterium | reverse complement strand
CCCTTGCCTGAGGTATTCGAGTTCTTTGCGCGAGCGGAGAACCTGGAAAGAATCACGCCGCCGTGGCTGCGGTTCCGGATCCTGACTCCCCTGCCCATCGAGATGAAACAAGGAGCCACCATCGCGTACTCGCTGCGTCTCCGAGGGATTCGGCTTGGATGGCTGACCGAAATAGAACGATGGAATCCGCCGGTTGAATTCATCGATGTTCAGACCAAGGGACCGTACCGCCTGTGGCGCCACACGCATCGCTTTTCGGAGGTGGACGGTGGCACGTCCATAGTCGACACCGTGCACTACGCCCTTCCGTTCGGACCGCTGGGGCAGCTTGCCCATCGCCTTCAGGTGGCTCGGGATCTCTCAGGGATCTTCGACTACCGGGCGCGGCGGGCTCAGACGCTGCTCTTCAACTGCCCGCAAGCCGCGTAAATATCCAGCCCGCGCGGTTTGCGAATGAAGCACGGTATGGCCCGTTTGACGATGGCCTGAAACGCCAGCACCCGCTCCTCGGCCGGCGTGCCGAACGGAATGCCCGGGCCGGGATTGAGCGCAATCAAGTTCACCTTGCATTTCAAATTCGCCAGCAGGCGGACCACTCGCCGCGCGTCGGCGTCCGTGTCATTCACGCCCGCCAGCAGCACGTATTCGAACGTCAGCCGCTCCCACGGCCGCAGGGGATAGGCGCGGCACGCCTCCATCAAATCGCTCAGGTGGTACTTGCGCGTGATCGGCATCAGCTCGCGCCGCGCTTCCTCGGTGGAGGCGTTCAGCGAGACGGCCAGCTTCGGCCGAACTGGCTCGCGCCCGAGTTCCTCGATCTTCGGGACGATGCCCGCCGTCGAGAGCGTAATGCGGCGCGGCGAGAGGCCGGCGCCCTCGGGATCCACCAGGATGCGCGTCGCCTTGACTACGCTAGCCAGGTTCAGCAGCGGCTCGCCCTGCCCCATCATGACGATGTTCAGCCGCTCGCCTTCGATCGCGAGGCCGTTGTCGCGCGCCACAACCAGCACCTGGCCGACGATCTCACCCGCCGTCAGGTTCCGCTCCAGGCCGAGCAGCGCGGTCAGGCAGAACTGGCAGCCCACGGCACAACCGGCCTGAGTCGAGATGCAAATGGTGCCGCGCCCCGTCTCGGGCATGAAGACCGCTTCGACCGTCTTCCCGTCCTCGAGCCGCAGCAAATACCGCCGCGTGCCATCCACGGATTCGAACCGGCGCGCCACTTCCGGCCAGCCCACGGCATGGCTCGCCGCCAGTTCCCGCCGAAGGTCCGCCGGGAGCGTGGTGACCTCGCCCAGGTCCCCCAGCCGGTCGTGATATAGGGCGCGGTAGAGCTGGCGGGCGCGGTAGCCGGGATGGTCCGGAGCCAGAAGTTGTTTGATTTCCTCAACTTCCAGCCCAACAAGGAGCGCCATACCTTGAGTCTAGCACCCGCCATTTCAGACCCACGCGAGTCATGGGACAATATGGTTACAGCCTCAGAGGAGGCCATACATGACTTCCTTGGCCCTGCCGGGCGAGATTCGAAGAACGACGCTGGCTAACGGCGTTCGCGTTGTCACCGAGGCAATGCCTCATGTGCGTTCGGTGTCGGTCGGCATCTGGATCTCCACCGGCTCGCGCCGCGAGGCCCCGAACGAAAACGGCATCTGCCATTTCATCGAGCACATGCTGTTCAAAGGGACGCTCACGCGCAGCGCGGAGGAGATCGCCCGCTCGGTCGATTCCATCGGCGGCAATCTCGACGCCTTCACGTCGAAAGAACTGGTCAGCTTCAACGCCAAAGTTCTCGACGAACATCTGCCGCTGGCCTTCGACGTACTCTCGGACCTGGTGCTGCACCCCGCTTTCCGGGCCGACGATGTGGAGAAGGAGAAAGGCGTCATCCTCGAAGAACTGAAGATGGACGCCGACAATCCCGAGTACCTGGTCCACGAAATCTTCTCGGCGAACTTCTGGAAGGGCCATGCGCTCGGCAAGCCCATTCTCGGCACCAAGGAGACCGTGCGCGCGTTCAACCAGAAACGCGTGGTGGAGTATTACGGCAAGCATTACGTGCCCGCGAACTTCACCATCACCGCGGCCGGGCACCTCACGCACGAGGCCATCGTGGCGCAGGTGCGCGAGCGGTTCGAAGCCCTGCCGTCCCGGCCCGCGGCCAAGCTGGACGCCATGCCGGCTACGCACGCGAAAATCGCGATCCGCAACAAGAAGGCGCTTGAGCAGGTGCACCTGTGTCTCGGCGTGCCGTCCTACTCGCTGTCGCACGAGGACCGGTTTTCGTGCTACGTCCTGAACACGCTGCTCGGTGGCGGCATGAGCTCCCGGCTGTTCCAGAACATCCGGGAGAAGCTGGGGCTGGCCTACTCCGTGTTCTCCGAGCTGAACCCATACAGGGACACGGGCCTGCTGGCGGTCTATGCCGGCACTTCGGTGCAATCGGCGCGCAAGGTGATCGGCTGCATCATGGACGAATTCAAGCAGCTGAAGCAGGAGAAGGTGGGCGAGGAGGAGCTGCGGCGCTCCAAGGACTATATGAAGGGCTCGCTGATGCTGAGCCTGGAATCGACCAACAGCCGCATGGCGAACCTGGCCCGGCAGGAGATGTATTTCGGCCGGTTCTTCACCCTCGACGAGCTGATCGACAACCTCGAGCGTGTCACCGCCGACGACATCCAGCGTGTTTCACAGGCATTCTTCGATCCCCGGCAGATCGCTCTAACCGTGCTCGGCAGCCTGGACGGTTTCCGCGTCGGCCGGCGCGATCTGAATTGCTAAGGCTTGAGGCCACGAATGAACACGAATCGAACGGATTCAGTGGGGCCTCAGCGGACTCGTAACGCTACCACCGTTGCATCGTCAGACTGACGTCCGCGCGTAAACTTATCCATCGCTTTGAAGATCGCCTGCACTAGGTCGTCCGCGCATCGGCCTCTGTGGTCGGTCGCCACCCTTAGCAGGCCTTCCACTCCCCAGGCTTCGCCGAGCGGATTCTCCGCCTCTACCACCCCGTCTGTGTAGGCCACCACAAGGTCTCCTGAGTGGAGCCTGACCGTGCCTTCCTCATACGGCCAGTCCGCGAACATTCCCACCGGCGCTCCGCCGGCCTCGAGGCGTTCTACAGAGCCGTCCCTCCGAATCACGATCGGCGGAGTGTGACCTGCGTTGACATACCGTAGGCTGCCTGCCGTTTCGTC
>CAZBQQ010000253.1:0-2544 GCA_964493965.1 uncultured Solibacteraceae bacterium | reverse complement strand
TAGCAATCGCCGCCCACCTCCTCCGACTGGCGGCACCGTGCGCTGTAGTCCAACATGTCCAGCGCGGCAGCCGGGGGCTGCATAAATCGCTGTTGTACGTCGCACGCCGTCGCCCAAGCCTCGCTCGCCATTTTCGAGCCTCCACACATAGATCGAACCGCGACGCGCAAAATCGACATGGCGCCCGATGTCGAGAACGCGCCGCCGGCTCCGACTCACCTATGAACGCGCAAAAAAACAGCGCGACAATTGGAAAGGAGCAGACAACATGAAGTACATTTTGCTGATGAGCGGCACGCAGGCCGGCGTCGACACCTACAGGTCATGGCCCCAGAAGGACATCCAGGCGCACTTCGCATTCCTGGCGCGCCTCAACAAGGAACTGCAGGAATCCGGCGAGTTCGTCGCCACTCAACCCTTGGACCTGCCCGCTCAGGCCCGGCTCGTGCGCGCCGGCAAGGACGGTGCGCCCATCACGGACGGCGTCTTCCCGGAGGCGAAGGAATTTCTCCTGGGCTACTGGATCGTCGATGTCGAAAGCCCGCAACGAGCCTATGAGATCGCCGCCAAGCTGTCGGCGGGACCCGGCCCCGGCGGCGTCACGCTGAGCATGCCCATCGAGGTCCGGCAGATGATGAGCCACCACACCGCAGAAGTCCTGTGATGCCCGGCTCCACGGACGCGGCCTTCGAGCACCTGTTGCGCGAGCTTGCGCCGCAGGTGCTCGGCGTCGTCATCCGGCGGTTCCGGGACTTCGCCGCCGCCGAGGACGCCGTCCAGGAGGCATTGCTCGCAGCCGCGCTCCAGTGGCCCACGGAAGGAGTGCCCGACAATCCTCGTGCGTGGCTGATCCAGGTGGCCGGACGGCGCATGACCGATGCCATTCGCGCGGAACTGGCTCGCCGACGCCGCGAAACCGCCGTCGCCGCGGAGCTCGAGTACCTGACGCCCGCGGCCGAAATCGACAGCGGCGCCGAGCAGGACGACACGCTCATCCTGCTCTTCATGTGTTGTCATCCCGCCCTGACCCCGCCATCCGCCATCGCCCTGACGTTGCGCGCCGTGGGCGGCTTGACCACCGCCGAAATCGCCAGCGCCTTCCTGGTGCCCGAGGCCACCATGGCCCAGCGGATCAGCCGGGCCAAGCAAAGCATCAAGTCCTCCGGAGTGCCGTTCCAGTTGCCGACCGATGCGGAGCGGGCCCAGCGCCTGCGCGCCGTGCTGCACGTGCTGTACCTGATATTCAATGAGGGCTATGTCGCCAGCGCCGGCCAACAAGCGCAGCGGCTCGACCTGTCCCGCGAAGCAATCCGGCTGACACGAGCCCTTCGCGACTTACTGCCGGACGATGGCGAAGCTGCCGGATTGCTTGCGCTGATGTTACTCACGGATGCACGCCGCCTGGCGCGGACAGGGCCCGACGAGGAGTTGATCCCGCTCACGAAACAAGACCGGAGTAAGTGGGACCAGGCGGAGATCTCCGAGGGCATCGCGCTGATTACCGCGACCTTGTCGAAGGGTTCGGTCGGGGCCTATCAGTTGCAGGCTGCCATTGCCGCCGTTCACGACGAGGCGGCGCGGGCCGAGGACACCGACTGGCCGCAGATCCTGGTGTTGTACGGTCTCCTGAAGCGAATGTCCGACAATCCCATGGTGGCGCTCAACCATGCCGTCGCGGCGGCTATGGTGCACGGCCCGTCCGCGGGACTCGATCTGCTGAAGCTGCTGGACCAGGACGGCCGCCTGGCCGGGCACCATCGCCTCGACGCCGTTCGCGCCCATCTGCTGGAAATGGCCGGACAACCCGAGGCCGCAATCGAACACTACCGGCTTGCCGCCGCCCGCACGTCGAGCCTGCCCGAACGGAACTACCTCCTGACCCAGGCCGCCCGCCTCGGCGAGTAGCTTCGGGCCCGCTTGCGCGTCACGTCTCAGTGGTGCTGTAATCGGGCCGTGTTCTCACACCTGCTCGCATTCCTGATTCTGTCGGCACAGACCCCGGCAACGCCCGGCCCGCCGGACCCGGCCCAGCACCCGGTGATCCTCCTTTGGCCCGGCGGCGCTCCGGGCTCGGAAGGCAAGACCGGCGAAGAGCAAGTTCGGGTGCAGGAGGACAATCAAATCGTCTCCGGCGTGCATCGCCCTTCGCTGATCCTCTACTTGCCGTCGAAAGAGACGGCAACCGGCGCCGCCGTGGTTGTCGCGCCCGGCGGAAGTTACCGCGAGCTCTGGATCACCCACGAAGGCTACCGCGTGGGCGAATGGCTCAGCCAGCACGGGATCGCCGCTTTCGTCCTCAAGTACCGGCTGCCGCACGAGCCGGGATCGACTTACACGGTCGAGGGCAACGCGCTGTCCGACATCCAACGGGCCATCCGGACGGTCCGCGCCCGCGCCGCCGAATGGGGAATCGACCCGCAGCGGGTTGGCGTGATGGGCTTTTCCGCCGGTGCGCATCTCACCGGCATCGCCGCCACGCATTACGACGACGTGGTGTACCCTCATGCCGACGACATCGATCGCCAAAGCGCGAGGCCCGCGTTC
>CAZBQQ010000252.1:0-5908 GCA_964493965.1 uncultured Solibacteraceae bacterium | reverse complement strand
ATTATTTCCGGGGCGAAATGTATACGGCTTACGAGCTCATCGAAATCCGGTTTGGGCCCCGGCTGCGGCGCGTGACCGCCGGGACGTTCCTGATCGTGCGCGCTTTTGCCGAAGGCGTTCGGGTGTTCGCCATCTCGATCGTGATTTCGATTGTTTTGGGCACCGGCGAAATCGCTTCCATCGTGCTCATCGTCTGCCTGACGCTGTTCTACACCTTCGAAGGCGGCATGACGGCGGTGATCTGGACCGACGTGGTGCAGATGTTCCTGTACGTCCTGGGCGCGGCGGTGAGCTTCGTGGTGCTCCTGCACCAGATTCCCGGAGGCTGGCACCACGTGGTCGCGGTGGCCGCGCCGCTCGGCAAGTTCCGCGTGTTCGACTTCAGCTTCCACCCGACGGCGGAGTTCTTTGCCCGCCGCTACAGCTTCTGGGCGGGACTGGTGGGCGGGTGCTTCCTGACCACCGCCAGCCACGGGACCGAGCAGTTGCTGGTGCAGCGGCTGCTTTCGGCCCGCAACGAACGGGAAAGCCGAGCGGCGCTATTCGCCAGTTGGGCCGTGATTTTCGTCCAGTTCGGCCTGTTTCTGCTGATCGGCGTCATGCTTTTCGTTCTGCGCTCGGACCGGCACCTGGCCGCTCCGGCGCATGCGGACGCTCTTTATCCGGAATTCATATGGCACTCCCTGCCGCCGGGCGTGGCGGGCCTGGTAATCGCCGCGATCCTGGCAGCCGCCATGTCCAATCTCAGCGCCGCGCTGAATGCCCTGGCTTCGACCACGGTCATCGATTTCTGGAGACCGCTGCGGGGCCGTCGGGCTGGCGCACAACCGCTCCCTGGCGGTCGCGGCTCGGTCGAGGCGGATAGCGGCGAGGTCCGCGTTGCGCGTGCCGCTACCGTCCTTTGGGGCCTCGTGCTACTGATCATTGGAAGCTTCGCGCGGCACTGGGGCACGGTGCTCGAGGCCGGACTCACGATCGCCTCCATCGCCTATGGCGGATTATTGGGAGTGTTCCTGCTGGGCCTGCTGCCGCGCCGCGTCCCACAGAACGCGGCCATCTTCGGAATGGTGGCCGGTATCGGCACGGAGGTTTATCTGAAACTCGGCACCAACGTAGCCTGGACGTGGTTCGCCGCCGTCGGAACCGTGGTGACATTCGGGTCCGCATGGCTGGCTTCTCCGCTGTTCGAAAGAGGTTCGGATGAGCGAAAATAGCGGCCCCCAAGCGGGACTGAAACGCGACCTGGGGATCTGGAGCGCGGTGGCGATCGTGATCGGCACGGTCATCGGGAGTGGAATCTTTCGCGTCTCATCGAAAATGGTGGCCGAGGTTGGGTCGCCGGGCGCCGTATTCCTGGTCTGGGTTTTCGGGGGCGTTCTGACGCTGTTCGGCGCGCTGACCTACGCCGAACTGGCGGCGGCCATGCCCGAGGCCGGCGGCGAGTATGTCTATCTGAAAGAGGCTTATGGCCCGCTGTGGGGCTATCTCTATGGCTGGACCCAGATGTGGGTCGCCAAGAGCGGCTCGATTGCCACCATTGCGACGCTGTTCTTCGTCTATTCAGCCAACTTCGCGCCAGGCCTCGAACGAGTGCTGGCGACGGTGCCGCTGCCGATTGGCCCCAAGGGCGGTCCGCTCGAAATTACTTACGGGCAGATCTGCTCGATGGCGCTGATTTTGCTGCTGGGGGCGGTCAATTACGCCGGGGTGAAGTTCGGAGGCCGGGTCCAGGTGACGGCAACGGCTCTGAAGCTGGGGATGATCGGCGGGATTATCGTCATCGGGCTGGTGGCGCGGCAAGGAAGCGCAAGCAACCTGTCATCGTCGATTCCGGCAGTGGGCGGGGCCGCCGGGTTCTTCACCGCGCTGGTGGGCGCGCTGTGGGCCTATGACGGCTGGAACAACGTGAGCATGGTGTCCTCGGAGATACGGAACCCGCAGCGAAGCCTTCCGCGGGCGCTGATCGCGGGGACGATCGCGGTAATCGCACTCTATCTGCTCACCAACCTGGCGTATTTTCGCGTCCTGCCTGCGCGGGAGGTGGCCGGAGCGCCGCGCGTGGCGGCCTTGATGATGCAGCGCGTTTTCGGGGCCGTGGGGGCGAGCGCGGTGAGCGTCGCTGCCATGGTGTCCATATTCGCGGCGTTGAATGGAGCCATCCTTTCGGGTGCGCGTGTCCCGTATGCGATGGCGCGAGACGGGCTCTTCTTCCGCAGAGTGGCCGACGTTCACCCGGTTTATCGCACGCCGGGCGTTTCGATCCTGGCGCTGTGCGCCTGGGCCGCGGTGCTGGTGTTGAGCGGCCGCTTCGAGGAACTGTATACGTACGTTATGTTCGCCAGTTGGATTCTTTACGGAATGACAGGAATCGCGGTGCTGGTGCTGCGGAGGCGGCGGCCGGACCTGGCGAGGCCCTACCGAACGCTAGGGTATCCGGGGGTACCAGTACTATTCGTACTGGGGGCCCTGGCGGTGGTGTGGTCCACGCTAATCCAGTCGCCGCGGGAGTCGCTTCTGGGGTTGGGGATCATTGTGACCGGTTTACCCTTTTATTTTCATTGGCGCCGGAAATTTCGGAGGGAATCCGCGGATTTCGGCGGCGCGTTTCCGGGTACCATGGCTCCGGGAAGCCCAAACCACAAAAAACCCTAGGTGTGCGTTTTTTGTTCTGATTTCAGAACAAACCACTTGAAACCCGAGCAAAAGTGCGATAAAACTGCTCTAGTATTCTTCGCGTCATCGCTTGGCTGTTCCGATTTCAGAACAGACAGGCGACCGCCACTAGGAGCAAAGATGGACGTCACCAAGATCATCAGCGATTTGCGACAGGAACGAGAACAGATAGAAGAAGCAATCATCAGCCTGGAGCGGCTGGCTCGCGGCCGCGGCAGGCGTCGCGGTAGACCGCCAGCCTGGCTGGCCATGGCAAAGAAGCGCGGCCGTCCCCCAGGAAGCAAGAACAAGACCAGCGTGGCCAAGCCTGCTGCCTCCTAGGCAGCCCCCAAGCGGACATCCGCTTACTCCTGCGGCGTGGTTCGGTGCCGTTCTGCCCTCCGGCACCGACCCGCGACCGTGAGAGGCCCCCGCGGGAAAGCTACCGATACAGCAGGTATTCCTCTCTTAGCTTGAGGAACGCACCGAGGGCGTCCTGGCCAGCCTGTTGGATGCGTGCAGGATCCTCTCCCGCCTGCAGCATCTCTATCGTCCTATGGTTCCCGATTAGCCACCGGTTCTCTTCCAGGGAGATCCGGGAAGGATACAGGCGCCCCAGGGCAGAAGCGACCTCCAGTCCCAATCTCTCCGCATCGAAAGCCTCCCGATCCGTGATCACGAATCGGACGCCTTCGACGGTCCGCCCGGAGAAGTTGCTCGAGGCGGGGCGGAAGCGCGTGGGATAAGTCCGCAGGCCGGGGATGAAGCGGGCATTCAGGAAGGACGCGAGCTCAGCCCCGCGAATCCAGTCCGCTCCGATCTGTTCGAAGGGGGCGTCGGTGCCCCGTCCCACCGAGTAGTTCCGGGAGTACTCGATCATCGCCACACCGGGGTAGAGAAGCGCGGCGTTGAGGCTGCGCATGTTGGGCGAAGGGTCGATCCACGGCAATCCCGTCGTATCGAACCAGTCGCCGGGCTGCCAATCCCGCATGGCGATGACGTGCAGCGCGGCGCCGATCTTCTTGCGGGCGTTGAAGAGCCGGGCCAACTCGCCGGCCGTCATTCCATGGCGCAGGGGAAGCGGCAGGTAGGTGGTGAACGAGGTGAGCTCGGGGTCGAGCACCGGCCCTTCGACGCGGACGCCGGTAATGGGATTGGGCCGGTCGAGGACGTAAAAGGGGATGCTGTGCGCTGCCGCCGCTTCCAGGCAGTACCCCATCGTCGTCATATATGTGTAAAAGCGGGCGCCAATATCCTGGATGTCGAAGACCAGGGCGTCGAGACCGTCGAGCATTTCGGCGGTAGGGCGCCGGCCCGCGGCCGAAGAATAGAGGCTCCAAACGCGCACGCCGGTAGCCGCATCCGTGGTGCTGGCGACGTCCTCACGGTCCTCGGCGCCGGTGATTCCGTGCTCTGGAGATAGCACCGCTGCGATCTTGACTCCGCCGGCCAGCATCAGATCGAGATTGCGCCTGCCCTCGCGGTCCACTCCGGTATGGTTGGTGATCAGGCCGGCGCGGCGGCCGGCGAGGGGCTCGAAGTTCTGGCTGGCGAGGACGTCGAGACCGGTCAGAGTGGTCGCGTTTCGTGCCACCACGCGATGGAGGCCGGGGCCCACCATGGTCTCGTTGTAGCCGGTGACGATGACGCCAGGGGTGGTCACGCCCAGCGCGCCGGCGACTACGGTTCCAATGCGTCCCCGCTCGGAGCTGAGGGAGGGCCGGACGTGCGGGTGCACGCTATTGGCGAGCAGGATCACATAGGTTTCCGAAGCGGGGTCGATCCAAAGCGAAGTTCCCGTGAATCCGCTGTGGCCGTAGGAGCCGATGGGGAACAACTCTCCGCGGTTTCCCGAAAGCGGGGAATCGATATCCCAGCCCAATCCGCGAAGCACCGGCTGATCCGCCGGAGATTGGGGCGTAGTGAATTTCTCGACCGTGAGGGGATTGAACAGCCGCGCGCCGCCGGATTCGCCGCGGCCGAGCATCATCGAGGCGAAGCGCGCCAGGTCATCGGCGGTCATGAAAAGCCCCGCGTGGCCGGCAATTCCACCCATGCGCCGGGCCGTGGGATCGTGAACGACGCCGCGCAGAATCCGCCCCTTGACGTTCTCGGTGGGCGCGATGCGCGCGTGCCAGGACGCCGGCGGCTGGAACATGCTTTCGCGCATACCGAGCGGCGTGAAGACGTCCGCCTGCGCGCGAGCGGCCAGGGTATCGCCGCCCAGCTTCTGCGCGATCTCGCCGAGCAGAATGAAATTGATGTCGCTGTACGAGAATACGGTCCCGGGCGGGACGGTGCATTTTTCCGCCAGGGCCATGCGGATGCCGGTCTGGTAGCCGCTCCACTCGGTGTCGAGGTCGAGGTCCGGCCGCAAGCCGGAAAAATGGGTCATCAGATGGCGCAGGGTGATGTCGGTTTTGCCGCCCTGAAATTCAGGGAGGTACTCCGTGACCCGGTCATTGATGCGGAGTTTCCCCGCCTCGAAGAGCTTCATCAGGACCGGCGTGGTGGCGACTACCTTGGTGAGCGACGCGACGTCGAAGACGGTGTCGAGCGTCATGGCTTCGCGTGCCGGCGCGAGCGAGCGGGATCCGTAGGCTTTGCGGTGGAGGATCCGGCCCTGGTGGCCGACGATCAGGACCGCTCCCGGCAAGCGGTTATCGCGGACGGCCTGATTCAGGATGGCGTCGAGCTGTGGCGAAGCCGGGAACGCCGCCCCGGACGTGGGCTGGCCGAGAGCGCGCACCATGGCCGGAGCGCCGGCGACGCCGGCCATCCAGACGCGTCGGGAAATCTTCATTGCAGTTTACGCGCGATTTCCTCGAATTTTCCGGCCAGGCGAAGGTCGTTGATGGTAAGGCCACCGGCATCGTGCGTCACGAGATCGATAGTGACGCGGTTGTAGACGTTCGACCAATCGGGGTGGTGGTTCATGGCTTCGGCGCGCAGGGCGGCGGCGGCCATGAACTCGAAAGCCTGGACGAAGTCGCTGAAGAGGTATTCGCGGTGCAGCTTGCCCTCCACGACTCGCCAGCCAGGCAGGTTGTGAAGCGCGGACTCGATTTCGGAATCCGGAATCCTTGCTGGTGACGCCATGCTTTATGGTAGCCGAGCCGTGAGCTATCGGGCGCCACTTAGTTTTCCGAGACGCGTGGGGCAGGTTGGCAACCTGCGGCGGGTTGGTAACCCGCCTGCGCCAGTTGGCAACCGGCGCGTAGGATGCCATCCTGCCCCACAATGCGTGGCGCTGTTC
>CAZBQQ010000251.1:0-5956 GCA_964493965.1 uncultured Solibacteraceae bacterium | reverse complement strand
CGCGCGTCTCGCGCCAGCGGTATTCGAGGATCACGCCGGGTTCGACCGCGGGCATCGCAAAGGACACTGCCTTGACCTTGAGGCCGCCGACTTTGACCAGGTCGCGCTTGAAGATCGCGTCCTTCTTCAATTCCACGATCGTGCCGTCGGGCTTGATGGTCCTTCCAGCGATCTCCGCAATCGTGTGTTTCCCGAAGTACCTGATATCCTGAGTGCCCTGTTCGTCGCAGCCGCGCTGGTTGAAAACCTTAATGCGAATGTAGTGATAAAGAACCGTCTGGGGGTCCTGGCCCTTCACGTCATCCACTACGTGGACCCGCCAGAATAGCGCCTCCGCGCCGGCGTCTGGATCGATCTTGGGCGCCTTGAGATTGCGTTCCGCGTCCGTTACCGGGAGCCATTGCGTAATGGCGACAACGTTAATGGAGGTACTGGCGGCAGCGCAGCCTCCCAGCAACACGGCAATCGAGGCAATGCGGGCGAGTTGGCAGGGCATCCTTGCGAGTATATTTCAGAACGGTCTGCAATTCAAAGAGAAACGGGTACGCTTGCCCCGTAATCGGTACTATTGGCCAGTCTGCGCACCGGCGGCCTGCTGGCGAAGCGTGATGGCATGCTGATCCTGCTCCTGAATCGCGTCAAAAACCTTTTTGAGCGCCGGGTAGCTCGTAGCCGGGAACACCAGCGTGCCCCCGCGCCCGAATATCAGCTTGCGGTGGTACAGGAGTTCGCCGCCGTCCGCCTTGGCGGAGACCCGATATTCCCCAAGGGCGCCGAATCCGAGCGAAGCCGGCGACTCGGCATTCTCCAGCTCGAAGCCCTTGGGAACCTTGATGGTGACGTCGTCCTGCTCGGCCCAGGGATAGTCGAACCAGACCGGGTATTTGCGCTCGCTGGCGGAGAACCTGGCCGCCAGGCCGTGTTGGAAGTAGGCCAACTGCAAGAACATCCGCTTGCCGGTCCGTTGCGCATAGCCCGGCGCTTTCACGCGGTAGGAGTACGTCAGCGGCTTCTCGGTGTCCAGGATGTTCTCGACCTTCACGTTGGACACCTCGGCGTTGCTGATCTGCCCCCGCACCATCTCGCGGATATCGTCTTCCTGCTGCGCCGGCGATTCCCGCGCCAGCTCTTCCCGGCGATCAGCCGCCGCATGGCCGGCAAAAGTCAAGTGGACCTCACCTTCGATCGTGCCCTGCTCGTCAACCTCGAAAACGCCGGTCCGCGAGCGAAGCGACTTCTCCGGTTCAGAGACCGGCGCCTTCACGAACACGGGCTCTTTGGGATCGGTCACCAGTGCGTCCGAGCCTTCCTCCTCCCATGGCAGCATTCCCACGGGAAGCCACTTCGCGGCGGCATTGTAAAAGCGCCACTGATCGCCGACTTGCACGGCGATGTCCATGGTGCGCAAGAAGTACGTATCGAGGAAGGCCTTATCGAACGGGTGGTCGCTGCGGTCGCCCAGCCTCGCCACACGAACGTCAAAGCCCTGCTCCCTGGCCATCGCGGCAAACAGCATGTCCACGTCGAATCCCGAACCGATGCCGCGCTTCAAGGTGTCCGCAGGATTGTTGTTCTCCTTGGCCTTCGCCCGTTGCTCCTCAGTCACGCCTTCGTCTTCGAAGAGCTTGATCTTTTTCCGGCAGTATTGGAGCAGTTTGGCCAGCTTCTCCTCCGGGTTCTTCGCCCCTGCAACGGCCTCGTTCGATGCGTCCCGGACGTCGCTGTTCGCCTTCAGATACGGCTCGTACAGGGAGTAAATCCTCTTGCCTTCGCCTGCCCAGAACTTTTCCGGGCTGGCCCTGATGTTGTCGCCGTAGTACAGCAGGCTCCAGGGACGAACCACCCACTGCGACGGCATCAGCGGCTCTTCTTTAAAGGCCGGCACATCCTTCAGAGCCATGCTGTGGAAACCGTCTTTTTCCGGGACTATGGGACCAGGCTGCGCCCCGAAAGACACCCGCCTCATGGGCGGGAGCGTGACGTACTGATGCAGCACGGGTTTGACGAAGTACTTGATCTCGTGCACGGGAATGTCGCGTTGAAAGAGCATTCGAACGTAGTTGGCCAGCTCATTACCGCGCGTCTCGCGCCAGCGGTATTCGAGGATCACGCCGGGTTCGACCACGGGCATGACAAACGACACGGCCTTGACCTTGAGGCCTCCGGCCTTGACCAGGTCGCGCTTGAAGATCGCGTCTTTCTTCAATTCCACGATCGTGCCGTCGGGCTTGATGGTCCTTCCAGCGATCTCGTCGATCGTGCGATTCCCGTAGTACGTGATATCTTGAGTGCCTTGTTCGTCGCAGCCGCGCTGGTTGAAGACCTTGATGCGAATGTAGTGATAGAGAACCGTCTGGGAATCCTGGCCCCTGACATCATCCACCACGTATACCCGCCAGAACAGGGCTTCGGCGCCGGCACCGGGCTCGATCTTGGGCGCTTTGACGTTGCGTTCCTCGTCCGTCACCGGGAGCCATTGCGTAATGGCGGCAATGCTAGTCGAGGCGCGGGCGGCAACGAAGCCTCCCAGCAACACGGCAATCGCGGCCAAGCGGACAAGCCGGCAGGTCATCCTTGCGAGTATATTTCAGAACGGCCCCCCATTCAAAGAGAAACGGAACCCTTGCACCGCAATCCTACTGGCCCACCTTGGCGCCGGCCGCCTGCTGGCGGAGGGTGAGGGTGTGCTGATCCTGCTCGTGAATCGCGTCGAAGGCCTTCTTGAGCGCCGGGTAGGCCGCAAGCGGGAACACCACGGAGCCGCCGCGCCCGAATATCAGCTTGCGCTGGTAGACCAGGCGCCCGGTTCCCGCCTTGGCGGAGACTCGATATTCCCCCACCGCGCCGAGTCCGAATGAAGCCGGCGCCTCCGCGCTTTCCAGGTCGAATCCTTTGGGAACCTTGATCGTGACGTTGTCTTCCTCGGCCCATGGATACTCAAACCAGACCGGGTATTTGCGCTCGCTGGCTGGGAACCTGGCCTCGCGGCCGTGCTGAAAGTAGCTCAACGGCACGAACAGCCGCTTGCCCGTCCGCTGCGCGTAGCCCGGCACCTTGACGCGGTAGGAATAGGTCAGTGGTTTTTCGGCGTCTTCGATGTTCTCGACTTTCACCGCGGACACCTCGGCGTTGCCAATCTGCCCCCGCACGATCTCCCGGATGTCGTCTTCCTGCTGCGCCGCGGATTCCCGTGCTTTGCCGGCACGGCGCGCCGACGCCGCGTGCCCCGTATAGGCCATACTCGCCTCGCCCTCGAGCGTGCCCTCCTCGTCAAGTTCGAAAACACCGGTACGAAGAGTCAGCGACTTCTCGGGTTCGGAAAACGGCACCGTGGTAAACACAGGCGCTTTCGGATCGGTTACAAGAGCATCCGAGCCTTCCTCGTCCCATGGCACCATTCCGGCAGGAAGCCATTTCGCAGCGGGGTCATAGAACCGCCACTTGTCGCCGACCCTCACGGCGATTTCGAAGCTGCGGAGGAAGAAAGTAGTGAGCAACGTGCGATCGAAGGGGCGATCGCTGCGGCTGCCCAGCCTGGCCACCCGAGCGTCAAATCCTTGCGCCCGCGCCATGGCCGCAAACAGCATCTTGACGTCAAATGCGGTGCCAATGCCCCGCTTCAAAGTGTCCGAAGGCTTATCGTTCTCCTTCGCCTTCTCCCGCTCCCGGGAGCTCACGTCATCGTCGCTCAGTTTCTTGATCTTGCTCTCGCAAAACTGGAGCAGCCTGAGCAGTTTCTCCTCCGGATCTCGTGCCCCCGCCACAGCCGCGTCGGCCGCTTCCCGGACTTCGCCTGTCGCCTTCAGATGCGGCTCGAACCCGGCGTACGTCAATTTGCCCTGGTCCGCCCAGAACTCCTCCGGGCTGGCCTTGATCTCGTGACCGTAGTACAGCAGCGTCCACGGCCGCACCACCCACTCCGACGGCATCATAGGCTCTTCCTTGAACGCCGGCACATTCTCGAGAGCGGTGCTGTAAAAGCCGTCCTTCTCCTGAGCAATGGGCGTCGGTTGCGCGCCGAAGGAGATCTTTCTCATCCCCGCCAGGGCGGCGTTCGGCTTGATGAAGTACTGAACCTCATGGACGGGAATGTCGCGCTGAAAGGGCAACCGGATGTTGTTCGCCCGTTCTCCCTCCCGCACCTCACGCCATCGGTACTCGATAATCACGCCCGGCTCTACGGCAGGCATCGCAAAAGACACGGCTTTGATCTTGATGCCGCCGATCTTGACGATCTCCCGCCGGAAAACGGCGTCCTTCTGCAATTCCACGATCGTGCCGTCGGGCTTGATCGTCCTTCCGGCGACGTCCACGATCGAGCGCCTGCCGGCAAATGGAATATCCTGGGTGCCCTGCGCCTTCGCCCCGCGCTGATCGAAGATCTTGATGCGAAGGTAGTGATAGAGGACTGTTTGGGGGCGGGTGATAGTGTCCTCGTCGACGATGTGGACCCGCCAGAACAGCGCCTCCCCGCCGGCCTCGGGATCGATCTTGGGCGCCTTGAGATTGCGTTCCTCGTCCGTCACCGGGAGCCATTCCACGTTGACCGAGGCTCTGGCGGCAGCGCAGCCCCCCAGCAACACGGCCATCGCTGAAATGCGGACGAGTCGGCAGGTCATCCTTGCGAGTATATTTCAGAACGGGCAGCGGTTCAAAGAGAATCAGATGCCGTTAAACCGCAATCCGGCCTACGGGCGCGCTTTTTGGACCGCGAACCCAACAGCAGTCAGCAACGCACCCAGGACTCCAAAGGCAACCGCGGCGGGGATGGCGTCGCCGGCCGTGTGGCGCTGGTGGATCGGCAGTTCGTCTTCGACCAGCACTTCCATCGGCGCGGAGGGGTTCGCCCGGATGCGAGCTCCGTCCCCGGCCCCTGGCGCGCCGCCCACACCCCGATCTGATCGCGCACCAGGAGCGACGGCGAGGCGGTGGTGGTGACAACGGCGTGATACCCAACGCCCCTGACCCGGTAGTCCAGACTGCACTCGAGGAAATAGACTGTCCTGCCATCGGCAGTGCCCTCGGGGTCGGGAAGCGGTTGAAGATGCCTCAGCGAGCAACTTTCGACCCGCGCGATCTCCGGCAGCCACTTCGAGCGCACTTGAGCGGACTGCCAGGCTCTCCAACCGGCGTCAGCGAAAAGAACGAACGAGCAAAGAAGGAGAAAGTACCCCAGCAGGATGGCCCACCCGGAAATCTGGCTCTTGCTAACGTGGGTGCTGTCCTGGGCCACGTGGCGTAGTCTACCAAATGCCTGGAACCGGGAATCGGACAGTTGCGTCCTGATGGCATATGGCAAGCAGACGCTTATGCCAAATCTGACCATCGCCGCGGCCCAAACGAACTCGATCGGGGGCGACATCGCCGCCAACGTCGCGGAGCATGCGCGAGTGGTGACGGCGGCCGGCGATCTCGGCGTCCAGTTCCTGGTGTTTCCCGAGCTGTCGCTGACCGGGTATGAGCCGGCCATCGCGCGAGCCAGAACCCTGGCCCCGGACGACGCCCGCCTCGATCCGCTGCGCAGCCTGTCGGTCCGGTTGGGCATGGCCGTGGTTGCCGGCGCTCCGATGGCCTCGACCAACGGGCGCTGCCGCCTGGCCGCTCTCGCGTTCCTCCCGGATGGCAGCGTTTCGACATACTCCAAGCAGCATCTCCATGCGGGCGAAGAGGTCTTCTTCGAGCCGGGCACGGGCGGCGAACTGCTTCAGGTTGGCGGCGAAACCGTGGCCCTGGCTATCTGCGCGGACGCGAGCTATCCCAAACACGCGGCGAACGCCGCCTCCCGTGGAGCCAGCGTCTACGCGGCCGGAGTCGTGATCACGGACAAGGGCTACCAGGCGGACACCGCTCTATTCGAACGCTACGCCGCCGAGCACGGCATGGCGTGCCTGATGGCGAATTACGCGGGTCAGACCGGCGGTTGGTACGCGGCCGGCAAGAGCGCCATCTGGTGCGC
>CAZBQQ010000250.1:2609-6031 GCA_964493965.1 uncultured Solibacteraceae bacterium | reverse complement strand
CCTTGACTCGATTCTAGCAGCTTGGACGGAATGCTCGCCGCCTGTCGCTTGTCGCTCCGTGACCCGGACGAGCCGAGACCAACCAGGTTCGTTTCGTCCCGGTGGGATCTCGCAAAGCCGTCCGGAAGATTGATGGCCGCCGATGAACGCCGATGAACGCCGATGGGACTCAAATGAGGCACCGGCGTTGATGGGTGCGGCGTCCAAAGAGATCCTCCCAGAAAGCCACTGAATCTGGCCGTCTAGGTACCCATTACTCCCGCCCCTGCACGCGGGTCCCCTCGCGCAGCTCGTCGGTGCCACGGCGCGCGATGGCGTCGCCGGAGTGGAGCGGGCCGAACACCTCAAGCATCTCGCCGGCAGGGGCGCCGCGCTTCACGGTCACCCATTCCACGACGCCGTCGTGGATCCGCACCACGAACTGCCGCTCGTTGGTCGTGACGATGCTCGAAGGCGGCACCAGCAAGGCCGCGCGTGCGGCACGAACCGGCCATTGCACCTGAGCGTACATGCCCGGCGCGAGCCGGAGGCCGGGATTGGACACATCAAGCTCGACTGGCATGGTGCGCGTCTTCAGGTCCAGCGAGTGAGCCACGCGCAGCACCACGCCTTCGAAGGTTTCGGCGGGGTAGGCCGGGACCGTGAACGGTACCCGCGCGCCCTTGGGAATGCCGCCCGCGTCGGCTTCGGGAACCGCCACCACCAGACGCAGGCGCGCGGTGTCCTCCAGCCGCAGCAGGGGCGTGGCCGCCGCGCCCGCCGCCGGTCCGGCCAGCGCTCCCGGATGGACGAACCGCGTCGTGATCACGCCGTCGAACGGCGCCGTCACGTTCAAGTAGGCCTCGAGGTCCTTCAGGGCGGCGACCGAAGAATGCGCGGCGCGGCTGGCGCTCTCCATGGCTGCGACCAGCGCGCGCGCGGACTCCATCAAGTTCTGCGCTACCACGACTTCGTTTTCGGCCACCGCGCCCGGAGTCGCCGCCGCCGTCTTCATCCGTTCGTACGTGCTCCGGCTGGCCACGAGTTTCGCCTCTGCCTCGGCGCGTTGCGACTCGGCCGCCTGTGCCTTGCTCTCCGCCTCCGCCACCTGCGCTGCCAGTTCGGGCGCCACCAGCGTGACCAGCGATTGCCCCTTCTTGACCATGCTGCCGCGGTCGACGTTGACCTGGTCCACGAATCCGTTGACACGCGCGTACAGGTCCACCGCCAGATAGGGAGTGAGCTCGCCGGGCAGGGACGCCTTCCGCTCCGCGGTCCTGGAAACAACGCGCACGATGTCGACGCTCTGCTGCGCGCTGGCAGCCGTCGCGAGAAGGGCAGCCACAATCAGTCTATTGATGTTCATAGTATCGGCTCGCTGGATCGTCAGGATCGAGGGACGGCGAGAACCGGCTCGCCCGTCCTTGGAGAATTGCATAGACGGAAGGCAGCACGGTCAGCGTGGCGAACGTCGCCACCAGCAGGCCGCCGATCACCGCACGGCCCAACGGCGCCGCCTGCTGTCCGCCCTGGCCGAATCCGATCGCCATGGGAACCATGCCGGCGATCATGGCGCTGGCGGTCATCAGAATGGCCCGCAACCGGCCGCGCCCGCCCTCCGCGGCCGCTTCGAGCACAGGCCGGCCTTCATGCCGGCTCGCTTCCGCGAAGGTCACCAGCAGAATCGCGTTGGCCACGGAGATGCCAACCGCCATGATCGCGCCCATGAACGACTGCACGTTGAGCGTGGTGCCGGTGGCGAGCAGCATGAGCAGGACTCCGCAGATTACCGCCGGAGCCGCCGATACGGCCGCGACCGCCAGTCGAAAGGACTGAAAGTTCGCCGCCAGGAGGAGGAAGATCACGGCCACGGCCAGCAGCAGGCCGGTGCTGAGTCCGGCGAGCGTTTCTTCGAGCGGTGGAATCTGCCCGCGCACGAAGACGGTTACTCCCAGAGGCGGCTTCCCGGCGTTCGCAATGGCGGCGCGCAGTTCGTCCGCCACCGTGCCCAGAGGCGCGCCGTGGATGTTCGCCGTCATGCTGACTACGCGCTGCATGTTGTAGCGGTCCACCTCGCCGAAAGCAGTGCCGTTCCGTACGCTGGCGACATCGCCGACCAGCGGGTGCCCGCCCCACGCGCCGCCGGTCATCACCGGAAGGTCCTCCAGCTCGTGCTCGGAGGTCATTTTGAAGGGCGGAATCTGCACCTGGATCTGGAACGCGTTGCCGCTCTTTGGATCGCGCCAGTAGTTGGGAGCGACGAAGCGGCTCGAGGAAGTGGCCGTCACCAGCGAGCGCGCCACGTCCGCCATGGTCAGGCCGAGCTGGCCGGCGCGGTCGCGGTCCACCGCCACCTCCAGCGTGGGGTAATCGAGCGCCTGCACGTACTGGAGATCGCGCAGATGCGCGGACTTCTGAAGCTCCGCGAAAACCCGCGCGGCGTGTGCGCGGTTGGCGGGCATGCTCGGACCTTGCACGGCGATCTCGATCGGCGTGGGCGAACCGAAGCTCATCACCTGGCTGATAATGTCCGGCGCCTCGAACGAGAAGGTGGTGTCCGGGAGCGCCTTGCGCAGTTCCGCTCGAAGCCGCTCTCGCAGATCCTCTCCGCTGAGTGCGGCCGAGGGCTTGAGCGCCACGCGCAGAACCGCCTCCTGAGGACCGGCGGTAAACAAATAGATCGTGTTGATGGGATAGCTGGCCGCCTGCACGCCAACGAAATCGGTGCTGATCACGACGTTCTCCGGTCCGACCACGTTCTTGACGACGTCCAGAGTTTTCAGCGCGGCCAGCTCGGTCCGCTCGATCACGGTTCCGGCCGGAGCACGCATGCGGATCTGCAACTGTCCGGCGTCCGCCGCGGGAAAGATCTCGGTGCCGACGCGCGGGTAGAGCACCCAGATCAGCAGGGCCGCGCCCGCGATGTAGGCGCCCACCAGCGGCCAGCGGAATCGCAGCACAAACTGCAGGTAGGCACCGTAGGCGCTGCGAAGGCGCCCCGTCTCTCGCGATTCGTGCCCGGTGCGCATCAGCCACGTCGCCATCACCGGCACCAGTGAACTCGAGAGCACGTACGACGACACCATCGCGAACCCCACCGCCAGCGACAGGGGAACGAACAGCTGCCGCGCCGCGCCCGCCATGAAGAACGACGGCACGAAAACCGCCAGGATGCTCACCATCGCGAGCAGCCGTGGCACCGCCGTCTTGCGGGACGCCTCCACAACCGCCCGCGGCCGCGCCAGGCCGGTGGCCAGATGCGTATGGATGCTCTCGACAGTGACGGTCGCTTCATCGACCAAAACGCCGACCGCGAGCGCCAGGCCGCCCAGCGTCATGATGTTGATCGTCTCGCCGGTGGCCCAGAGCCACACCACCGAAGCGAGCAGCGCAAACGGGATCGACATGACGACAATTACGGCGCTGCGCCAGTCGCGCAGGAA
>CAZBQQ010000250.1:0-2509 GCA_964493965.1 uncultured Solibacteraceae bacterium | reverse complement strand
CCGATGTCGCGCAGATACACCGCCGGGCCCGCGCCGGTCCGGATCGGCGTGTTCAGCAGCTCCTGAAGGTTGCCGCCCAGCACCGCGTTTGTCGAAGCGATGCGCAGCAGATCGCCGGTGCGCACGTTGCCCGAGGGAAGCACGGTGCTGGCGCGATTCACCGCCTCGACCACCTCCTGCGGCGCCAGACGGTACGACCTCATCTTCTCCGGGTCGACGCTGATGACGATGCTCCGCTGGTTGCCCCCGAAGGGCGGCGGCGCCGACACGCCCGCGAGCGTCGCGAAGATCGGCCGCACGCGGTTGAGCGCGATGTCCTGCATCTGGCCGGGCGCCAGAGTCGGGCTTGAAAACACCAGTTGGCCCACCGGCACGCTGCCCGCATCGAAGCGCATGATGAACGGCGGTACGGTGCCGGGAGGCATGAACGCGCGCGCGCGGTTGACGTAACCGACCACTTCGGCCATGGCGCGGCTCATATCGGTGTCGGGATGGAAGACCAACTTCATCAGCGCGGCGCCCTGTATGTTCCGCGATTCCACGTGTTCGATCCCCGTGATGTAGAGGAAGTGATACTCGTAGTAGTAAGTCAAGAATCCTTCCATCTGACTCGGATCCATGCCGCCGTAAGGCTGCGCCACGTAGACCTGGGGCGCGCCGAGGGCCGGAAGAATATCCACCTTCATGCGGCGGATTGCCAGGATGGAGGCGAGCGCGACCGCGAGCACGGCGACCAGGATCGTGATGGGCCGACGCATGGATGCCAGCACTAACCACATAAGATCCCTCCGCTACTTCCCCGCGCTCTCGAGGAACGGCTCAAGGTCGCCCTCGGCCGCGGCCACGCCCAGCAGCGCGCGCCACACGCCCAGTTTGGCCAGCGCGTCGTCAATCTCCGCCTGCGTCAGCAGCCGCTCGGCCTCCGCGACTTCGACAAGGTTGCCGAGGCCGGACTTATAGCGCGCCGTCGCCTGCTGCTCCGCCGTGCGAGCCGCGTCCAACTCTACCGGCGTGTTCTCGGCCACGCGCCGGGCCCCGTTGAGCCGTGCCTGCGCCTGCTCCAACTGGCCCCGGAGATCCTGCAGGACGCGGTCGTATTGCGCGGAGGCGGCCCGTATCAGGTGCTGCTGCACCTGCTCGCGCGCGTGGATCGACGGCAGGTCCATGGCCGGAAAGGTCACCGTTAGTCCCACAGCCCAGTTGCCCACGTTCGGTCCCAGGCCGCTGAGCCCATCGCCGGTGGTCCCGTCGGTTCGCGCGCCCGTGCCGCGGCCGTATGCGCTCCCCTGCAAATAGAGGCGCGGAAAATACGAGCGCTCGAGCGCGTGTTCCTGCGCCCGCGCCTCCTCCACCACCGCGTTCTGCTGGCGGGCGATCGGATGGCCGGCCAAGGCCGCCGCCTCCGGAATCGCCGCCGGTGCCGCGCCCAGCAGAGGGCCCGCCTCGATCTTGATCTGCGCCGCGGCCACGCCGACCAGGTCCGCGAGCGCCGCGCGCGCGACCTCCACCGCCTGCTCGGTCTGAACCAGTTGCGTCTCGGCGAAGGCGACCTCCGCGTGGGCCCGCGCTGAGTCGGCGCCGGGGCGCAGGCCGCTCCGTGCCAGGCTGTCGGTCACCTGGAACAGCGTCCGCGCCCGCTCCGCGCCGGCTCGCGCGGCCACCACCGTCTGCTCGGCCGCCAGCAGCGTGAGAAACGAATCCGCCGCTGCGGCGCCCACCTGGAACCGTGTCACGCTCGCTCCTGCCTCCGCGCGCGCCCTCCCCGATCCGGCGGCGGCGACATTCGCACGCCGCAGGCCGAAATCCAAGGGTTCCCACGAAACCAGCACTCCGGCCGCGCTTCCCCACACGCTGGTGAGGCTGTCGGTGCCCAGCACCGGGCCCGACATCGATGGGATGACGCTCTGCGGAAGCACCAGCCCGAACACGTTGTTCCGCGTGGCGCGGTTCATCTGTCCCAGGAAGTCCGCGCGCGGCAGGTACGCCGTGCGCGCCAGGTTGATTCCCGCCGCCGCAGCCGAAACCTGCTCTGCCGACGCGCGTATCGCCGGGTACGTCTTGAGCGCCTGATCCACCGCTTCGCCGACCGTCAGCGGCGCCTGTTGCGCCCCGACATCGGCGGTTGCGGCCAGCATCGCCAGGATTGCCGCGAATCCCACCTTGTGTCCCGTCATTCGCCCTCGATGAGTTCTCCGAACAACTCGCGCACTTTTGTTTTAGCCGCCGCCAGCGCCCTGCGCCCCAGAGGCGTGGCGCGGTACAGCTTGCGCAGCGACTTACCTTTGCGCTTCTCCTCGGAACGGAGATAGCCCTTTTTCTGGAGGCCGTGCAGGAGCGGATAGAGGGTTCCCAAGCTGATCCCATATCCGTGCCGGGCTAGCTCCTCCGCCATCCCGAGCCCGAAAATCGGCTCGCGGGCGGCATGATGCAGGATGTGGAGCCTGATCAAGCCCGAGTACAGGTCGCGGTCGTCGCCCTCTCTATCGCCCCTCGCTATCGACATCCGATG
>CAZBQQ010000249.1:0-6121 GCA_964493965.1 uncultured Solibacteraceae bacterium | reverse complement strand
CGACCTCCTGGTATGGGACCAGGGTCGCCGTCGGCATGCCCGGTCCGCATCCTCAATCGGTTCCAATATACCGGTTTCGGAACGGAGCCGCGACCGCGAGGGAGCGGTGGAAAGGCGGAGCAGATCGTGCGATCGGTGCTAAGAGTGGAACCGGTGAATTCCGCAGGCGTCGCGCCTGTCAGGGCTGGCTGCGCGCGATTTCCGAGCGTCCGGAGGACGCCGCGAGGCCAAGCCCAAGCGACCGGGTTCCGCAGCCGGCGAACACTCGGGCACAAAGCGCTACCGCGCGTTCTCAGAGCTTGCGAAAAACGGGTCTCATGACGAAAACCCGCCCTTAGTATAAAAGAATTTCGTCTCGGCGCAAAGCGATTCTGGCTGAGATCGCGGGGGTTAGGCTCCCATGCCGCAGTTGGAAGCGAGCCGCCGCCAGGACGATTCCCGTTTGGCTGGAATCGGCGCCAGAATCGCTTCCGCTTCCCGAAGCGCCTCGTGTGCCGGCCGCCCTTTCGAAACCAGGCTTCGGACCAGGATGGCCGTTATCTGGCGCTGTTCTCGCACGACGCTGGGATGAGTGCTGGGGTCCGTGTAGTGAATAACTGCAGGCATGAATAAGCCTCCAGAGGCTCCAATTCTAGCACAGCTGGTGGCGAAAACAGGTAGATTAAGTTGTCTTCAAAAGTCACGTAACTGTAACATAGCTGTAACTTTGCTGTAACAATTGAGCCCGCAATTGCCGGCGGCTGGCACGGCCGGTTGTCAGAGGGAGTAACGCACCGCGGTGGGCACTTGAGTGGTATCGACTGCCTTCTTCCCGGTCATCTGCTCAAGCGAGGCAAGGAGCTGGCGATAATCGCTTCCGCTCACCCGGAAAAGCACTTCGGTCTTCGCCGCCCCTGAGCTGCCGTTGCGGCCATCGGCCCAAGCCACGCCGATGTAGTAGGTCTCGGTTTCACCCAGGTGGAGCCCGGGAATCGCGTTAAGGACCGCCGCCCCCACGCGCCGGTGGACCTGGCTTCCGCAGGAAATCTCCGTGATGTCTCGAACCGGCACGGCGATCCGCTGGCGGCGCTGCGCGAGCACCACTTCATCGCTCTCGATGCTGGCCGTGATTCGGTTGTGGTTCAGGGCCAGATTGCCGCCTTCGTATGTCACCGGGTAGGTAAAGCGGGCCTTCTTGGCCTCGCCCGCCAAACCAGCGACAGGCAATGCCAAGAGAGCCGAAACCGCAAGAGCCGTTAATGAAAGCCGCATAGAAATCATCCGTCTTTGTAGTGGACGCAAAGGGACCACTTTAGGTTGCCAACGGGAACTGGTGGACGGCGCGGGATTCGAACCCGCGACCCCGGCGTTGCGAACGCCGTGCTCTCCCAACTGAGCTAGCCGCCCACTCCTGGAACGCCGAACTTTAATATACCATTTCAGCCCGCCGGATTCAGACGGTCACTGCGGGTGGCGGGGCCGGCGGATCATCCGCCGCTGACGCTTCGGCCCCCCCGGCGGGCCCCTTGCGGGCCGCCCAATACTTCTTCATGCGGTCGGAGACTTCTCGCTTCTCGGCTTCGCTCATCCGTTTGCGCCCGCGCCGGCCCTGCTTCTTCCGCCGCGACGACTCGGCCTTCGAGGGCTTAAGATGCTCCAGGTAATCGATCAGCCTGGTCAGCCGCTCCCGTTCTGTGTGCAGTATTTGAATAGTCTTGTAGAGGTCCAAGGCTAACGGCCTCCTGGTTCGAGCTATCGTATAACGAAATTCGTCAGGAATCCAGTGGGATGGCCCGGCTAACGGCTAAGAAATGGCCAGTGTCCGATAATGTGGTACCCGTACCGTCCCGCAAAGTACCACGCCGCACCCGACAACACGATCAGCACTAGGCCCACCCACGGCAGGACCTTGCGCCAGGGGAAGCCGCGGTGTTCACGGCGCAGCACCAGCAGGTAGCCCGCGAAAATGCCCACGAAAAACAACATCCACATGGGCACGCAGAACAGCATCATGTTGAACACGTCCGGGGTCGGCGTCACCACCGCGGCGAGGATCGCGATCCCCAGAATGGCGTAGCGGCTGTGCTTGAACAGGAATGCCGGCGTGGCGATGCGCAGCAGCACCAGGAAGAAGATCAGCACCGGCAGCTCGAACACCAGGCCGATTCCCAGCATTACGTCCACAAACAGGTCGAAATACTCCGTCACCGTGACCATGGGCTGCACATTGATGTCGCGGCCGATGCCCAGCAGGAAGGTCAAAGCGAACGGAAACGCCAGAAAATAGGCGAACGCGCCACCCAGGATGAACAGACCCGCCGAGAAGAGGACGAACGGGGAGGCCCAGCGGCGCTCCCGCCGGTACAGGCCGGGCGCGATGAACGCCCACACCTGGTAGAGCACCCACGGAGAGGCCAGAAAGATGGCGGCCAGCAGCGGCAGCTTCATCCAGATGGTCATGAACGCTTCGGTGGGAGAGATGAACACCAGCTTCGTCGTCTGCAAACCGAGCTGGCGCAGGGCCGTAATGGCGGGATCGCTGACAGCCCTCCACATTTCGGGGGCGAAATACAGGCTCGCGAAGAAGGCTACGCCTATGCCTATGATCGACTTGATGATGCGGCCGCGCAGCTCCTCGAGGTGCTCGAGGAAAGACATGCGCAGCATGCCTTCCTCTTCTTCGCCGCCATCATCGCCGCCGCCACCTCGCAAGCCGCTGAACCACCGCCCACCGCCCCCGCCGGATGCCGGAGCGGGCACCGCCGTCGCGCGCGAAACGGTCACTGCCGCGGGCTGAACTTCCTGTTCCGCGGCGTCCTGGCGCGGATCTCTGGTTCCGTTCTTGTCTTCCTGCAACCTCGGCCTCTGTCTTGTTTCGATTACGACACGTCGGATTGCGGACCGCGAGCCGGCTCGGCCGGAGCCGGAGCAGGCGCGCTCGCCTCTCCATTGGCGGGCACGGTGCCCTCGGGCGCCGCAATCTTCGCAGGTTCAGCGCCCTCAGGTGCGGATGCGCTTACTGTGGATGGTTCTGTCGCGGTGGATTCACTCGGCGCCGGCGTCGATGCGGCGTCGTAATAAGAGTCATAGCCGTAGTTGTACTTATAGTCCGACGGGCTGGAGATGCTCCTGCCGGCCTCGTTGTCGGGCTGAGTCTCCCGCTCCAGGTTGTTCAACTCCCGGTCGAAGGTCGCTTTCAGATCGCTCGAGGCACGGCGGAATTCCGCCAGGGCTTTCCCCACCGTCCGGCCGATCTTGGGCAGCTCCTTCGGACCGAAGAGGACTAGGGCAAGAAAGAAGATGAACGTAATTTCTTGCCAGCCCAGAGTACCCATGGAACTTCTCCTTACTGTGGATGGACCTATTCATGATAACGGCCGTAAATCGGCACAGTCAAACCACAGCACTCGGTTGCGCCCGAGGTCAGCCGAGCCGCGACCGCCAGGGAGCGGTCCACTCGCTCACGCTCGTGGTGCGGTGGCAGAGTCCTATTGAGCCCCTGCGCTCTGAAGCGCCCAGTCATAAAGGCCGCGAACGATGCTCTGGGGGTGCGCGCGCTCCACCGCGATGCGGAATTCCTCCACCGCCTTCTTCGGCTGCTGATGATTCATGAACCACCAGCCTCGCGCGCCCCTGCGCTCAGCCGCGATTTCGGGCAGGTCGAAGCTGCCGTGGAATACGTAGACGCCGGCTCCGATCACATCGTCGGGAGGACGGTCGAGGAACCTCCCATAGCCAAACAGACCGAGGTTCGTGAGCGTGGAGCTCACCAGAATCGGGCCATCGAAGTGATCGGGCAGGGGCGGCGGCAGCTCCCAGTCCCACGCCTCCAGAAACATCGGGCCGGCCATGGCGCGGCACGGAATGCCGGCGAGTTGGGGCTTGCGCATTCCGAACCAGGCGATCCAGCAGTCGTGGATGCCGCGCTGCTTCAGGTAGTCGCGAACCTGGTACAGCGATTGGCCCCAATCGACGTTGGAATCGCCCAGGTAGCGATGCAGGTTCCGCGGGCCGCCCCAGGCCTCGTTGGCGTACGCGATCTCGTTGGGGTAGCTGCGCGCGTAGGAGACGGCCTGGAACGCGATCAGGGCGGCGCAGGCCACCGCCGCGGCCCGGTAGCGGGCAGCCCAGTAAGCCGCCCCGGCGGAGGCGATGAGGATCAGAAACGGGTAGATCGGGAGCACGTGACGGATGCCGAGGTTCATCGCGCTGAATATGGCCGCTCCAAGAAACCCGACGACTGGTAGAATCACGAACACCATGCTGCGGTGGTGGAGCCTCCAGAGACCCGGCGATAAGAGCCCGACCAACACCAGCAAGAGCAGCGGAAGGGGTGTCTTGATCGAGAGCGCCACCGGAAAGTAGTACCAGACACCGGTGGGCAACTGCTTTCCGAAGAAGTACGTTCCGCGGGCGCTGTTGGCCTTGACCCAGAGCAGGCCGGCGAGGTATGACTCCGGCACCAGGCGGCGCTCGGCTGCGAACGCGATCAGCCGGCCCGTGGGAGTCCCGGCGACCCCGGCGGATTGGATCGTCTTGGTCATGTCGAAAGCCGGCCCCTGTCGGCCGGGCAGCGCCTCGAAGCGGAATTGGTAGGTGCTCCACAGCACAAGCATTGCCAGAAGGCAGGCTGCCAGCCACCCCGCCAACAGGCGCCAGACGCGCCGCGTGGGCTCGGCCACGAAGAACGCGGCGAGCACCACGAATGGAACCAGCACGGCGGAGTGTTTCGAAGCCAGCGCCAGTCCCATCGCGACGCCCAGCGCCGCCAGCCTCAAAGGAGACGGCTTGCGCGCGTAACACCACGTTGCGTAGAACGTGAGCAGAGTCGTGGCCGTGAGCGCCATGTCGGTGGTGACCAGCGGCCCATGCGCGGTCAGGTTCGGCTCGAAAACCGCCAGCAGGACCGCGATCCCCGCCGCCAGAGGCCCGAACCAAGCACGAGCGGCGAAGAACATCGTCACGATCAGCAGCATGGAAAAGACGACCAGCGCCCCGCGGCACTCTCGCAGCATCTGGTCCGTGTAGAGGCCGTTGATCAGACGGTAGCCCGCTCCGACCAGGCGCGTATTGCCGGTGAGCTCGCTTCCGCACGGCCAATTCGGCCCCTCGATCTTCCAGTTGTGCACCGGAGCGGCCGCGATCAGTTTCGCCAGAGGCGGATGCTCGGGGTTGATGCCGTAGTCCGCGCACTGCCAGTAGCGGTAGCCCGCCGCGATGTGTTCTCCTTCGTCGAAGGTGGGAGCATTGGCGTCAATATAGTGCCATAGCAGCGCCGGATAGAGAATCAGGGAGAGCCCGAATGCGGTCCAGGCGAAGCGGGCGTGCCAGGCGGCTGAATGCGGCATTCCTATAGAACGACTATAGGACACCCTGCCAGGCGCCGGCAAGCACGGCCATCGCGGCAACGGCGGCGGTCTCCGCGCGCAGGATCGCGGGCCCCAGCCAGACTCGGGTCCAGCCCGCCTGGCAAGCGCACTCGCGCTCGGCATCGGTCCAGCCGCCCTCTGGCCCCACCAGCAGGTGGACCTCGTCCCCCGCACTCCGCTTTTCGGGCAATGCCGCGAGCAGCGGCGCCCCCCCGCCTTCATCGAGAAAGTAGCTCAGGAGTGGGGCAGGACTCCAGTCCTGCAGCGGGTCTCCAGACCCGCTTCGGCCGCCCAGCGCCTGGGCCAACGTTACCGGCGCGCCGATTTCGGGCAGGCGCACACGCCGCGATTGCTGGCTGCTCTCGCGCGCGATCCTGCGCCAGCGCTCCATGCGCTTCACCGCAGCCCGCTCCAGGCCCTTTTCGCTGCGCGCCGTCTCGACCGGAACGATTGCTACGGCCCCCAATTCGGTGGCCTTCTCGACGGCCCACTCGAAGCGCTCGAACTTGATCAGCGCCAAAAACAGCGCGATCCGCAGCGGAGGCCCTTCCGCCGGCAGCTCTTCCAGAATGCGGAATCGAACGCCGTCCTTGCGAACGGTCTCGATTTCGGCCAGGTAAACCGACCGGTTGTCCGAGAGCTCGCAGACCTGGCCGGGCTCGGCGCGCAGGACCTGGCCCAGGTGCCGCGCGTCCTCCCCGGCGAGGCTGGCGCTCCCGCCCCGGACCTCATCCACAAAGAAGCGACGCCGTGCCATCAGAAATAATGTACCC
>CAZBQQ010000248.1:1855-6200 GCA_964493965.1 uncultured Solibacteraceae bacterium | reverse complement strand
AGGCCGTGGGCGCGCGCCGCAGCGACGTGGTGGCGCAGTTCCTGACCGAGGCGGTTGTGCTGACCGGCGTGGGCGGACTGCTGGGCATCCTGCTGGGCTGGATGCTATCTCTGCTCGCCAAGCTGGTCTTTCCCGACCTGCCCACGATGATCCCGATGTGGGCTGTGGGGATGGGCGTGTCGGTCTCGGTGGGAGTGGGCCTGTTCTTCGGCATCTGGCCCGCGGCGAAGGCGGCGCGGCTGGATCCGGTGGAGGCGCTGAGGTACGAGTAGCGGCCGCCTGCGGCGGCGCTCGTCGCTCGTCGCCTGTCGCCCGTCGGTCCGTTGCAGGACTCGGGCGCTTCGTGGGCGGGAGTTGTTGGCAGCGCGAGCCGCACGCCCTTACTGGTTTTCGTCCAGCGCCGCCTTGAGCTGGCGGGCCTCGATTGGTTCCGCCGTGGCCTGGACCGTCTCGCCTTCGGCGACCTCGACGCGCTGCGCCCGGCTCTCGAGCGCCTTGAGAACGCCGGGCCGCAGCTGCAAGGTCGAGCCGTCGCCCGCCTCGAAGGCGAACAGGAGATATCGCCCCGGCGCCACGCGCCTGAAGGTGACTCCGTTTCCGTTCCCTGTCAGGGTTCGATCGAGGCCGCTTCCGAGCGCGTCGAGCTCGGCCAGTGCGAGTATGTAGGTCACCTGGCCCGATTCTCCGGGCGGCGAAGATACGGCCGCGCTCACCTGGCCGGTCCTCGTACTCAGCACGATCTTGAGCGATCCGGCGCCGCCCGGCCCCACCTCGAATCCGTACGGCGACGCTTCCGTCCCGCCGATGGTGAGCGACTTCACGTAGGCCTCGCCGGACACGCTCAGGCGCCACGGCCCGGGTGCCACGGCCGCCAGCGTAAAGGTGCCGTCCTTGTTCACGTGGGCCGGCGTCTCGGTGCCTCCAAGCGAATAATCAAGCGGATGGATGCTGACCTGAAGGCTCTCGACCGCGGGCGCGTTCTCACCCTCCACCTCCAACGTGCCGCTCACGTCCGGACAGGGTGCCAGCATGAGGTGAACGGGATCGGGAGGCCGGCGGGTGATTTCGAGGAATTGCTGGGCGTTGTAGCAGCGGCCCGCATCCGTGGTTCGCGCCACGAGCAGGTAGGAGCCCGGCCTGGCGGCAATCCGAAAGGTCCCCTTCTCGTCCAACGGGGGAACGGGCTCCGCCGGCCCGCCGTCGAACTCCGGGCTGGTCGGCCGCAGCGCGATCCGGGCCCTATGGCTGAGGGCGGATGGATCGGTGGCGTCCAAGCGGCCGGCCAGAGTCCAGGCGAGCGTGCGGCCCATGCGGAAGTCGATGCCCTGCACCTCCGCACCCGGCATAACGCCGACGCGGGTTGCGCCGCTCGGGCCCGGCACGCCAGGGTAGAACTGCGGGACGATCTCGAGGCTGGGCGTGCGCGGGTCCGACACCGCCATTAGCGGATGCGGTGCGGGGAGCGAAGAGTAACACGAGGCGGAGAAGTAATAGCGCCCCCTTTCGAGTTCCATGCGGTACTCTCCGGCTTCCGTGGTTCCCGAGTTGCCCCGCAACTCCAGGCGCTGCCGGGTTCCTCCGTGTTCCAGTTGCCAGGCCTGGACGCCGCAGCGTGCAACCGGTGTTCCGTCTTCCTCGACAACCCGCCCGCTGACGATCCCCAGCGGCGCCAGCGGGATTTCGACCTTACTGCGTTCTCCGGGCTCGACTCTCGATACCAGGTACGACGTCCTGTAGCCGGCGCGTTTCACCTCGATCGGGTAAAAGCCTGCCAGCAGACTGCGAAACGCGAAATGGCCGCTTCCATCGGTGGACACATCGAGGGGAGGCGGAACGGTCCTCAGCGTCACTTCCGCCTTGCGGATGGGGCGGGAGGTAACGCTGTCCACCACGGTGCCTTCGATTGCCGCGGTGCCCGGATCCCTGGCGCTCTGCGCCAGGGCGGACCAAGCGACCAGGACAAACGCGGCGGACCACCGCGCGCTCATTTCGCCACTTCCGGCGCGCGGGTCAGCCTCAACTGCCGGGACACGTGGTCCCCTGCTGCCAGCTGGACGGCCTCTCCAGCGTCGCCGAGTGATTCCACGAGGTCCGGGTAATCGGTGTGGTCGTCGAGCCGGTCGAGCGCGTAGAGGCGGTAGGCGCCAGGTTGGATTCCGCTCATCTCAAAATGCCCGGACTCATCGGCAATCACGTCGTAGTAGCGGGTGTCCCCGAACGCCGCAACCGGCGCCAGAAGAATGTGGGCCTTCGGCCGCTCCACTTGGCCTTCCACCACGGCGCCGCGCGGGCTCAGAAAGACGCTCAGCGTGTTCGTTCCAGGCCGGAGCGTCATGCCCGTGGGCGGCACTTCGAGGTCGCCGAGCCTCATCGACTGGATGATCCATCCATCCTCCAACAGCGACCAGCCCGTATCGACGTTCCACACGCCCGCAGGCACGCCTTCGAACCGGAAAGCGCCATCGGGTCCTACATCGGCCTCCGGCGAGGGAGGAGAAAACGGGAATGACTCGCGCCGCACCAGCCTGAGCCGGACGTGCTTCGGGATGACGCCGGAATCGCCTTCCGCGTGGACTGTACCGGAGACCTCCGCGAGGGGCTCGAGCCGGATGGTGACGCGCCCGGGGTTCCGTCCCGCTTCCACGTGCTCCACGCCGCAGTAGGAACGGCCTTGCACGGTCACCTCTGAGTACAGCACGTAGCGTCCCCAAAACAGGCCTTTCAATTCGAAGGCGCCGTCGGCCCGGCCGGCCTCCGCGGAGTAGAAGGGCCCATAGCCCAAGGTTTCATCGAGGGCGGCCTGCACTCGAATTCGCGTGTCCGGCGGGGTTTCGGGCGGAGCGATGACGCCGCCTTCGATGCGGGTTACCGGCTGCGGGGAAAGGCGGAAGTTGAGACCATCGAGACTCTGCCCGGGCTGCAGGGCAAACCGCGCCGCCGAGGAAACACGATCGGCATTCAGGTAGAACTGCATAACGCAAGCCGGCTCTTCGGCCGGTTGTCCCCGCACTGCTTCCGACCGCTGGGGCGGCCGTCTCCCGTACGCGAGCGCCGCCAGCCTGTACTTTCCCGCCTGAAGGTCCTGAAGGTAGTAGCGGCCACGGTCGTCTGTCGTCGCCTGCCTCGAGTAGCCGCGCGGCAGTTGGCTCCGGCTTTTCCCATCGAGCACCAGGACCCTCACGTCGGCCAGCGGGTCGCCGTCAAGGTCGGTCACCGTTCCCGAGATCGAACCTACCCGCCGCAGCCGAAGCACGAAGTGGCGCTGTTCGCCTGATGCGAGCGAGACCGTCTCGCTGCGGGCGAAGGAGTAGCCCTTGTCCGTTGGGTAGAGGGTGTACCGTCCTGGAGGAATCTGGAAGAAGGAGAAGGCTCCGCTGCCGTCCGTCCATGCAACCGCCTCGGGTATGTCCTCCAGGCTTGCGGCCGACCCGCTGAGCTTCACCACCGCGCGAACGAGCGGCGTGCCGGTCGCTTCATCCAGCACGACGCCCGTGACCGAGGCGTAGCGCTCTTTCGCTGGAGAAGCGGCCTGTCCCCAAGCGAGCGCAGCGAGTGACAACAGAGCCGGTCCGCAGACGGCGCGCATCATCCTTAAGAGAATAGCGTCTTCAGGTCAGGCGCGTCGGTCTTACTGGTTTTCGTCCAGCGCCTCTTTGAGCCGGGCGGCCTCGATTGGTTCCGCCGTGACCTGAACTGTCTGGCCTTCGCCGACCTCGATGAGCTGCGCGCGGTTCTCAAGCGCTCCCAGGACCTCCGGCAGCTCCTGCAGGTCCCACCGGGGTGGCGCGTCGAACGCGTACAGGCGATATCGCCCCGGCACGACGCCCTGCAGCGTGGCCTGCCCGCCGCCCGCCGGACTGGACCGCACCAGGCCGCCGTCGAGGCGCTCCGGCTCGGCCGGTACGAGCAGAAAGTTGATCGCCTGGGCCCCGGACGCGGCCGGCACCGCCGCCTGCACCTGGCCGGTCTTGCCGCTGGCGAGAATGTGAATCGGTCCGGCCGTTCCCGGCGCCAGGTCGAATCCGAAGGGCGATGCGTCCCTCTCTCCGATGGAGAGCGACTTGACGTAAGGCCCGCCCCACAACAGGAGACGCCATCGTCCGGGAGTCAGGCCGGTCACGGTGAAAGTGCCGTCTTTGTTCACGTGCGCCTGCGGCGGTCGCGGGAAGGGGAAGTTGTTGAGCGGCTCGAGCATGACGGAAAGAGCGTCCAGCGCGGGCGGGTTGTCGCCTTCCAATTCGACCGTTCCGCTCATTTCCGAAGCGGGCGCGAGCGCGACGTGGACCGGGTCCGGCGCCGTGGCCCCGACCTGGATCGGCAACCGGCCCTGGTAGAAGGGGCCGTT
>CAZBQQ010000248.1:0-1755 GCA_964493965.1 uncultured Solibacteraceae bacterium | reverse complement strand
GCGCGTGGCGCCGTTCGTGTCCGGCACGCCCGGGTAGAATTGCGGAGCGTAGACCAGCGTGGGCTTGCGCGGGTCGTGGGCCGGCATCAGGGCGTGCGGCGCCTCCATCTCCCCGTTGCATCGCGCGGCCACATAGTAGCGGCCCTTCTCGAGTCCCTGGATCCAGTACTCGCCGCGATCGTTGGTCGCTACACCGTTCCGGCTCACCAGGCTGCGCCGTCCGCCCTGCGATTGCCGCCGCAGCGCGCTGACGAAGCAGTTCGCGACCGGAGCTTCAAACTCGTCAACCACCTTCCCGCTGATCGTCCCCTGCGGGGAGAGCCTGATCTCGATACCCGTCTTCTCCTCTCCGGACTGCAGCGAGACTCGGGCGGCCGCATCCTTGGATGACGCATAGCCGTAGTTGGCGTGCTGCGCATGCAGCCAGTAGGCGCCGGCCGGAAGAGCGCGAAACGCGAAATGCCCGCTGGCATCGGTGCCCGCCCGCAGATCCGTTTGCGCGCCGCCTGGCGCTGCAGCGCCGTTCAGGTTGACCTCCGCCCTCCGGATTGGTTCGCCCGTGACCGCATCGAGCACCGTGCCTTCGATGGAGGCGGTTGCCTCCTCGGCCGCGGGCGGCGCCGGCTGTTGCGCCAGAGCGGGCGCCGCCAGCAGAATTGCCGCGAACAAGCCAGTCCACGCTGCGCTCATTTCGTTTCGGCCTCCAGCGGCGTCTCCGGAATCAGACGGACGTCGTGGGTCACATGGCCGCCTTCCGGCGCGTCGATCGCTTCCCCGTGGCCTGCCAGAGGCTTCAGGAAGTCGGGATCCTGGCTCGGGTCGCTGTCCATCCGTGCCAGCGCGTAGAGCATGTAGGCGCCCGGCGTGACGCCCTTAAACTCGAAATGACCGCTCTCATCCACAGGGATGACTCGATAAAACGTCCAGACTTTTTCGCGAGGACCCGCCGGCGCCAGCACCACATAGGCCTTCTTTGCCGGCCCTCCCCCGGCGGCGGTCACCGCGCCATCGATCACCGCGCCGCGTGTGCTGAGGACGATGTTCAGCGGCGCGCTGGTGGTGGATTCGATCAGCATGTCTTCGGTGAGCACATCCTGGTTGCCCAGGCGCATCGACTTGATGAAGCCGCCCTCCGGGACCGGCTCGACGTCGATGTCCCAAACGCCGGGGAGCACGTTCGCAATGCGGAAGGTGCCGTCGGGCTTCACTTCCGCCTCCGGTTGACCGGCGAACGACGGGAGGCCGTCGCCCGCAACCAGGACGACCCGGAAATGCGGCGGGTCGCCCCCGGAGTTTCCTTCCAGGCGGACCGAGCCGGTGAGGTCCACGCCCGGCTCCAGGTGGAGAGTCACCTGCGTGGCCGCATGCCCCACCTCCACGTGCTCCACGCCACGGTACTGGCGGCTCTGCCCGTTGAAAACCGCGCTCACGAGGTACCTGCCGGGAAGGACGCCGTTCAACTCGAACGCGCCGTCGCCCTGATTCGCGCCCAGGCCCATCGAAGAGCCCGGGACCGTCTGGTCCTCTTCGCGAATCTGCACGATGATCTGGGCGTTGGGCCCGGCGTCGGCGGGCAGGACAACCTTCCCCGCGATCTTGCCCACTGGCTGCGGCGACAATTGGAAATCGAAGCCTTCGAGGTTTTTGCCGGGCGCGAGCACGATGGGGGTCGCGGCGGCAATGCGATCCGCGTTGGGATAGAACAGCGGCGCGTACTTCGACTCCTCCTGCGCCTGGCCTCGCACCACCTCCGCC
>CAZBQQ010000247.1:0-6226 GCA_964493965.1 uncultured Solibacteraceae bacterium | reverse complement strand
CAGGCACCAATTTCGCAAAAGGCGGCGAAATTGGGATCCAGTCCCCGGTTTGCAGAGGCGGCGAAATTTCGGTCCAGTCCCCGATTTGCGGAACTAGATGGTCCAGTCGAGGACGTAGCGGTCCTGGTGTTCGGCCCACTTGCGGACCAGCTCGGCGAAGGTGGTGTGGTCCAGGATGCCGGAGACGGCGCCGTCCACCTGGCGCCAGACGGCGGTGAACGGCGTTTCGACGTGCCGATGTCCGCCGCGGGAGCCGGCCTGGTGCGCTCGCTCGACGAAGTGCAGCACCTCGCCGACGGTGATGAGATCCGGAAGCCGGGCCAACATGTATCCGCCGTCGGCGCCGCGCCGCGATTCGACGAAACCGCCGTGCTTCAATTCCGCCAGAATCAGCTCGAGAAACTTCTGCGGGATCTTCTGACGCTTCGCGACCTGCGCGATCTTGATCGGCTTCCCGTCGTGGTGCGCCGCAAGATCGAAGATGGCCGCCAGCGCGTATTCGCTTTTGCCGGAGAGATTCATAATCAAAATCACTGAGAGACCGGGCTGGGAATCGAACCCAGCCGCGCCGACAGGGTCGAGCGCGCAACGGGTTTGCAGCCCGCGGGAGGCGCCAGCCTCCTATACCGGTCCCATGCGGTGTGCACGAGGGCGATGCTTATACGATGCCCTCGAACAGCACGGAGGTCAGGTAGCGCTCGCCGGAATCGGGCAGGACGACGACGATCGTCTTGCCTTCGAACTCGGGCAGCCGGGCGAGACGGGCTGCCACCGCGGCCGCCGCTCCGCTCGAGATTCCGCTCAGGATTCCCTCATCGCGCGCGAGGCGCCGGGCGACTTCGATGGCCTCTTCGCTGGTCACCGTTTCGACGCGGTCCACTAGCGAGAGATCCAGCGTGTCGGGGATGATGCCGGCGCCGATGCCCTGGATCTTGTGCGGGCCGGGCTTGAGCGGCTCGCCTTTGAGATGCTGCGTGATCACGGGACTGGTCTCCGGCTCGACGGCCACAGTGACGATCTTCTTACCCTTCGCCTGCTTGATGTAGCGGGAGACGCCGCTGATGGTGCCGCCGGTTCCGACGCCGCTGACCAGCACATCCACTTGCCCGGCCGTGTCGTCCCAAATCTCGGGGCCGGTGGTTTTGAAATGGATCTCGGGATTGGCCGGGTTCTTGAACTGCTGGAGCAGCAGGTAACGCTTCGGGTCGGAGTTGTTGATCTCTTCCGCCTTCGCGATGGCGCCCTTCATGCCCAGCGGGCCTTCGGTCAGAACCAGGTTCGCGCCGAACGCCTTGAGGACCTTGCGGCGCTCGAGCGACATGGTCTCCGGCATGGTCAGCGTGAGCGCGTAGCCGCGGGAAGCGGCGACGAAGGCCAGCGCGATGCCGGTGTTGCCGCTGGTGGGCTCGACCAGCTCGACGCCGGGTTTGAGCAGGCCGCGCTGCTCGGCGTCCCAGATCATGGCCGCGCCGATGCGGCACTTGACCGAGTAGGAGGGATTGCGTCCCTCGATCTTGGCGAGCACCGTGGCGCGTGCGCCTTCCACGATGCGGTTGAGTCTGACCAGCGGCGTTCTGCCGATGCTCAATGAGTTGTCCGCGAAAACCGCCGGGCTAACCGCTACCGCAGCAGGTCCGGAATCTTGGGTTGCCATTTCATCCTCCTGTTGAATTCGTCTTCAATACCGGTTATGAACTTGCGAGCGCCGTTTCCAGGTCCGCGATGAGGTCCTGCACATCTTCGAGGCCGACCGAGACGCGAATGAGGTCGGGCGTGATTCCCATCGCATCGAGCCTCTCGCGCGGCACCGAGGCGTGGGTCATGGTGAGCGGGTGCTCGATCAGCGATTCGACTCCGCCGAGCGACTCGGCCAGCGTAAACACATGCAAGCCTCCGAGCAGGCGCATCACGGCCTCTTCACCACCTGCGAGACGGAAGGAGAAAGTTCCTCCGAAGCCGCTCATCTGCTTCAGCGCCAGCTCGTGCTGCGGGTGGCTCTCGAGGCCCGGATGCAGGACCGCCGAGACCTTCGGGTGCTGTTCCAGCCAGCGCGCCACGGCAAGGGCGTTTCGATTGTGTTCCTCCATGCGGACGGCCAGCGTCTTGATGCCGCGCAAAACGAGGAAGCAGTCCTGCGGGCCCGCGCAGGTGCCCATGGCGTTTTGCAGGTAGCCGATCTTGTCGGCGAGCTGAGGGTCCTTGGTGACAAGCGCGCCGCCCACGACGTCCGAGTGGCCGTTGATGTACTTGGTGGTGGAATGCATGACCACGTCAACGCCCAGCTCCAGCGGCCGCTGGAAATAGGGCGAGAGAAACGTGTTGTCGCAGATGGCGATGGCGCCGTGCCGGTGGGCCAGGTCGGAGACGGCACGAAGGTCCACCAGGTTCATCAGCGGATTGGTGGGCGACTCGATCCAGACCGCTTTGACGCCGCGCTCGAGCAAGCAGCGGAGTGCCTCCAGGTCGCGCAGGTCCACGTACTCGGCGCGAATCTGCTTGTTGCGAAACACGGTCTCGAACAGGCGATAGGTGCCGCCGTACAAATCGTTATGGACGGCCACCCGGTCCCCGGATTCGAACATCATCAGCAGGGTCGCTTCGGCAGCCATTCCGGTGGCGAAGGCGAATCCGGCGGTGCCGCCCTCAAGGGCCGCGAGGCAGGACTCGAGCGCCTTCCGGGTGGGGTTCCCGCTGCGTGAGTAGTCGAACGGGCCAGGCTGATTGACGCCGCGGAAGGCGAAGGTGGAGGTCTGAAAGATCGGGGGCATGACCGCGCCCAGATGATCCTGAGGATTGTGTCCGGCGTGGATGGCGATGGTTCTGAAGTTCATGGGTGCGGATTGTCCAGTTCCCTATAGGGTATAGGATACTACGGTTGCAGTTTCAAGCCAATGACCTCTCGTGGCTCTCTCTATGTTATTGTATTGTCGACTCGTAGACGAATCTAATGTTTGTCAATAGAGATTGTTGACTTTTGACTGCGGCTGGTCTTATACTGGCCTCAGACGCGCGCGCCAGTTGTACCAACGGATCAAATTCCAAACAGGGAGCAGAGCAACGTGTCTCAGCACAGCAGGCGGTTCGGGCTGACGGCCCTTCTCACGGCGATGCTGTCGGCGCCAGTATGGGCGCAGTCGACCGATGAAAAAGTTCAGGAATTGCAGCAGAAGGTGGAGGCGCTCGACCAGCGGGTCAAGGCCGATGAACGAAACAAGGAACTCAAAGACGACGCGGCGGCGGATGAGGCCAAGAACGGCGCTGCGGTAACCGCGGACACCAGCGGATTCAAGATCCGCTCGAACGATGGAAACTTCGTCCTGAAGATCGGCGCCGATTTGCAGGTGGACAACCGCTCGTTTGAGGGCGCGGGAAGCTCGTCGCTGCCGGACACGATTCTGCTGCGGCGGGTGCGGCCCACTTTTTCGGGCACGATCTACAAGTACGTCGACTTCTTCTTCCGTCCGGACTTCGGGCAGGGGCAGACGGTGATCTACGACGCCTATCTGGAACTGAAGTACTTTTCGGCGGCCAACCTTCGCGTTGGCAAGTTCAAACCGCCCGAGGGCTTGGAGCGGCTGCAATCGGACGATGACACGAGCTTCATCGAGCGCGGTCTGCCGACGCTGCTGGTTCCGAGCCGCGACATCGGCTACCAGCTCTCGGGCAACCTGCTGAAGCGCCGGGTGTACTACGCCGCCGGGGTCTTCAACGGCGTGCCGGACAACGGCCTCGCCGACACGGCGGCCAGCGACCATCGCAGCTATTCGGGCCGGCTGTTCCTGACCCCGTTTCAGGGAGGCAGCGAGAACCCGCTGAGCGGGCTCGGATTCGGAGTCGGCGGCGGCGGCGGGAATGTGGATAAGATCGCGCTGCCCTCGTACAAGAGTTTCGGCCAGAACACTTTCGTGACTTTTGCTTCGGGAGTCGTGGCGGCGGGCCACAGGACCACACTGGCTCCGCACGCCTATTACTACTTTGGGCCGTTCGGTGTGCTGTCCGAGTACACGCTGACGGAGGAGGGCTTTCAGAAAGGCGCTGTGCGGCGGGACATCGCGTTCCGGGCCTGGCAGGTTGCGGCCAGCTACATCCTGACCGGCGAGCACAAGAGCTTCACGTCTCCCACGCCGCGGAAGGCTTTCGATCTGAGGAACGGCGGTTGGGGCGCGTGGGAAGTGGCGGCTCGCGTGGGCGACTTCAGCGCGGAGCGGGGACTCTACAGCTACGGCTTCGCGACTCCCGCACAGTCGCCCCGGCACGCACGGGAGTGGGTGGGCGGCGTGAACTGGTATCTCAACCGGCTTCTGCGCATCTCGGTAGACTACGGGAATACCAACTTCGCAAGCGCGAGCCGGGCTTCCGAGAGAGTTGTGCTGGCACGGTTCCAAATCAATTTCATCTGATATGACACGAACTCACAGGCTCATCTCTCTATCGATTCTGTTGGCCGCCGGGTTCGCCCGGGGCGGCCAGGGTCCGGTCACGCTGCTCAACGTCTCCTACGACCCGACGCGCGAACTGTATCAGGATTTCAACGCGGCGTTCAGCAAGTATTGGAAGGCCAAGACGGGCGTGGATGTCGTGATCAAGCAGTCGCACGGGGGCTCCGGCAAACAGGCGCGCGCGGTGATCGACGGCCTGCAGGCCGATGTAGTGACTCTGGCCCTGGCTTACGATATCGACGCCATCGCCGAGAAGGCGGGGTTGCTGCCCAGGAACTGGCAGAGCCGGCTGCCGGACAACAGCTCGCCTTACACGTCCACCATTGTGTTCCTGGTGCGGAAGGGAAATCCGAAGCACATACGGGACTGGGGCGACCTGGTGCGGCCGGGCATCGGGGTCATCACGCCCAATCCGAAAACGTCGGGCGGGGCGCGATGGAACTACCTTGCCGCGTGGGGCTACGCCTTGAAGCAATACAGCAATGACGAGGGCAAGGCGGAGGACTTCGTCACACGGCTGTACAAGAATGTCCCCGTGCTGGACTCGGGTGCGCGGGGCGCGACTACCACGTTCGTGCAACGCGGGATTGGCGATGTCCTGCTAGCCTGGGAAAACGAGGCTTTTCTGGCGCTGCATGAGCTGGGCAAGGACAAGTTCGACCTGGTGGTGCCTTCGGTGAGTATCCTCGCCGAGCCGCCTGTCAGTGTGGTGGACAAGGTGGCCAATCACCGTGGCACGGCAGCGGTGGCGAAAGCCTATCTGGAGTATCTGTATTCGCCCGAGGGGCAGGAGATCGCGGCCCGGAATTACTATCGCCCGCGGCTGAAGGAGGTCGCCGCCAGGTACGACAACCGGTTCCCGCACCTCGCCCTGTTCACGGTCGATGAAGTCTTCGGCGGCTGGCAGAAGGCCCAGAAGAAACATTTCGAGGACGGCGGAATCTTCGATAGGATTTATCAGGGGAGGTGACGTGGCGAACCACGGATTCAAGCGCGCCAGCATTTTGCCCGGCTTCTGGCCGACGTTCGGCTTCTCGGTTCTCTACCTGAGCCTGATCGTGCTGGTGCCCCTGAGTGCAGTGTTCCTGAAGACCGCGACCTCCAGCTGGAGCCACTTCTGGAGGACGATCAGTTCGCCGGGCGTGGTCGCTTCGTATCGCCTGAGCTTCGGGGCGTCGCTGGCGGCGGCGGCGGTGAACGTGGTGTTCGGACTGGTGGTGGCGTGGGTTCTGGTGCGGTACCAGTTTCCCGGGAAGCGGCTGGCGGATGCGCTGGTGGATCTTCCGTTCGCACTGCCGACGGCGGTGGCGGGGATCGCGCTCACCAGCCTCTATACGGAACATGGCTGGATTGGCCGGTACCTGGCGCCCTTGGGAATCCGCGTGGCGTTCACGAGGCTCGGGGTTTTCGTTGCGCTGGTGTTCATCGGTCTGCCGTTTGTGGTGCGCAGCGTGCAGCCGGTGCTCGAGGACGTGGATCCGCAAGTCGAGGAGGCGGCGGCCAGCCTGGGCGCGGGCCGGTGGCTGACGTTCGTGCGGGTGGTGTTTCCGATACTGCGTCCGGCACTGCTGACGGGCTTTGCGATGGCGTTCGCACGGGCGCTGGGGGAGTACGGGTCGGTCATATTCATATCGGGCAATATGCCGATGAGGACGGAGATCACGCCGCTGCTGATTGTCACGCGGCTGGAGCAGTACGACTACACGGGGGCGACGGCTATTGCGCTGGTGATGCTGGTGGCCTCGTTCGGGCTGCTGCTTACGATCAATTTGCTGCAGTGGCGCAGC
>CAZBQQ010000246.1:0-6230 GCA_964493965.1 uncultured Solibacteraceae bacterium | reverse complement strand
TGCCCCGCGTGTCCGCGATCCGGCACGGAGTCACGGGATAGAACGATAGCGCTCCCGCATGCCACTGCGCGAAGAACCCGTTGATGTCCAGAATCACGTCTGTCGGATTGCTCACATACACCGAGATGGACTCGTTGGTCCCAGAAGGCACAATGGCCGCGTTCGCCACCACTTTCCCCTTCCACGAATTCAGCGTCGAAGCGTTGGGCCGCGCCTGCCCCGTCGGCCAGGCGGTCAGATACCCCAGGTACCCGGGCGGGACCACCGTGAAATTCAGCGAGTAGGCGCCAACGGCCCCCACCGCGGCCGGGACGCCGCACGGGCTGAACCAAACCGGAAAGTCGCGCGCCTGGCCGGCCTGCATCGATGGGCCGCCGAACAGGTTGGCGGCTCCGCGCGTGTCCGCCACCCGGCAGGGCGTGGCAGGGTAGAACCACAGACCGCTGCTCGCCGAGGCGTCGAAGTAGCCGTTGATATCCAGGATCACGTCCGTCGCATCGGTGACGTAGACGCTCACCGCTCCCCCGGTTCCCGCCGGAACGATGGCCGCATTGGCCACCACATCCCCGCCGAAGGAGTTCAAAGTCGAAACGTTGGGCCGGTTCTGTCCGGTAGGCCACAGCGTCAGGTAGGACAGCGGGCCCTCGGGCACCACCGTCACGTTTAAGGAGTACGCCTGCGCCGTGGACGGAATGCCGCATCCGCTCTGAGGCACGGCGAAAGATCGCGAAGAGTTGGCCGTCATCGTCGAGCCGCCCCGCGTGTCCGCTACCCGGCACGGCGTCACGGGAACGAACCGCAGGCCCGCCGCCGCCGAACCCGCGGTGAACGACCACGTTGCCGAACTTGCCGTCCCAAAACTGTTCCGGGCTACGATCTGCCAGTAGTACGTGGTCCCCGAAATCAACCCTGACAGGGAGTAACTCGTGCCCGTGACATTTGTCGCCAGGGGTGGCGTGGACGAAGCGCCGAAGTACACGTCATAAGAGGCCGCGCCCATCGAAGCGTTCCAGCTCAAAGTCGGCGCGGCGGACACTCCGGTCTCTCCGTTGCCCGGCCCCACCAGGGAGGGCGTTACCGGCGGCGCCGCTAACGTCGTAAACGACCACGTCGCGGAAGGCGTCGAGCAAGTGCTGTTGCCGGCCACGATCTGCCAGTAGTAAGTTGTTCCCCCCACTAACGCTCCCGGACTGTAAGTCGTACCCGTTGTGTTCGCCACGAAGGGCGGCGGGGAGGTCGTGCCGAAGCGCACGTCATAGGATGTCGCACCCGCAGAGGCAAACCAGGCCAGCGATGCACTCGTGAGCACTCCGCTGGTATTGTCGGGAGGACTCACCAGCGTGAATGCTCCGGGAACCGCCCCGGACTGCCCACCGGTGAGCGCCAGCCGCTCCGGCGTCGCACACAGATTCGCCGTTCTCATCCGCTCCACCAGCGCGTATTTCGGCCGGTCGGTCACATCCGCCGCGCCGAACGCGTAGTGTTCGCCGCAAACCATCGTATTCGGCTGGCCCGTGGGGCACGGCCCGCGCCCGGAGAGCGGCTCGTCGCGATACTGAAACCACATCGTCCCCACCGAGGTCGGCTCGCTCGCCGCTTCGCCTACCCAGCGCTGGTAGGCCTGGCCCGCCGCCTGATCGTCCACCGCGTTAGCCGTCGGATACACGCCGAATCCGCGCTCCAGATTGTAGGTCGGCGGGAAGCTGAACTCGCCGATCAGCGTTGGCTTGTCCACCTGCGCCAGCAGCGCCTTCATGCTGTCGGTCTGCATCTCGAACGAATACCAGTCGTATCCCAGCACGTCGCAGTTGGCCGCCGCGATGCGCCAATCCGAGGGATCGGCCCACCACCCGGGCACGATCCAGAAGCCGAAGTAGAGATGATGCGGGTCCGCGGTCTTGAACGCCTGATACACGAAACTGTGCACCGCGTTCTCGTAATACTCGCGCAGCTTCTCGAGGTCGGCCGCCGGCGGCGTTGGCATCGTGGCATAGAGTTGTTGGTTCGTTGAGGCCGTCACGCCCCACGCCGCGGCCGCCGCCGTCGCGCTGCCCGAGTAGATCTGCTGGACGCCGTAGTCGATCATCTTCTGCTTGGCGGGAACGGTTGCGCTGAGTTGCAGAATCGCCTGAGCCTCCGACGCCAGCACGATCCCCTGGATCTCGTTCATCCACGACCAGCCCAGAATCGTGCTCGGATCCACGCCGTTCAAATTCGCCTGGATCTGCCCGGCCAGCGTCGTCTGGAATCGCTGCGTCATCGTAGCGTCCCAGGGATCGACGTGCCCGGTGGGGAGATCCGAACCAGTCACGTAAATCACCGGCAGGTTCGGCAGCGCGCCCGTCTTACTCGACCACTTGCCCAGTCCCGTGAAGCCCCAACTCGGCAGCCGCGCAGCCGAGCGCGCCGTCGATAGCGCCACATAGTTCTCCGCGCCGAATTTGCGAATCAGGTTCGAGGTGATGAACGCGTAGTAGTACGTGTTGTCGCCCACGCCCCACGGGTCGTAGGTCCACGCCGCCGCCACGGGCTGACCCTGCGCCGGAAGATTGGTGAACTCCCACGCGCGCCCGGTGATCGGCGTCACGTCCCAGCTCGTCGAGGGCGGTCCGCACAGCCCTGTGTAGAACAGAGGATGGCCGCCGGGGCTGATCAGCCACCAATACCCATTGCGTTTGTAAGTTGTGTAAAAGCCCGTCGCCGGAACGCTCCAGCCGGCGTCGGTCTGGCCGCCCCACTGGTCCACGTTCGCGGCCGGCGGGTGCGCGGTCAACCACGCCTGCTCCTGGGCATTATCCGCCGCCAGGTCCGCGTCGCTCGCCACCTTGCCGGTCCATGTGGTTTGCACGCTCTGGCCGTAAACGTCGATCAGCGGCGTCGATTGGTCCGGCGGCATCTGGAGCGTAAAGGACGTCTCGACCACCTGCGTGTCGCTCGCGCTGGTCGTGAACGGCAGCGACCCGGACAGCGGCCCGGAGAGCGCCAGCACCGCCGCCGGCAGATTCGCCGTGGGGCTTGCGTAGTGCGCCGTGCCGCTCGCGTTAGAGATCTGCAGGTCGCCTTCGAGCACGCTGAACACCGCCGGCGCCGACGCCCAACTCGGCACTTCGTTGACCGTGATCGGCGTGTTGTACGGAGCGAACGTACCCGGCGATTGCACCGTAGTGCCGTCCACCACCATCGTGGCCATGTTCGGCGCGATGGTCACGACGACGTTGTATTGATGGCCGTACTGCCACCCCGCGGCCGGCTTGTAGGAAGGCCACCGCCAGCCGGTCCCGTTCGCCACGCCGGTGAACATCGTCAGCGCGCTCAACTGGCACGGTGCGCTTCCCGAGGACGTCGCCTCCAGGTCCACGTAGAACCCGAGGTTGGCGCTGTAATTCGATTGGTCGGCCAACAGCAGCCGGCAGTCCGCCGCGGCAGCGGGCATCGCGCACAGTGCCGTCGCCACGATCGCGATCGTCGTTTCACGTAACATTCGATTACCGAGTGTAACCCACCGCCCGCGCAACGGCGAAAATCGTGTGCCGCCCGCGACTGATCCGCACCGCTGAGAACCCCGTCAACGTCAGAAAGAGCCGCAGTTCGTCGCGCGTAAATGCGCGAAGCACGCTGTGATCGCGAAACGTTTCCTTCCTTCGTCCATCCTGGACGACATACGTGGCATCCCAGTTCCAGGTCCAGCCGGTCTTGAGGTTCATTGATCGCTCCGACGTCCGCGTGATCGTCTTGGTGCCGATCCGGACCTGGTCCCGCAATGGTTCGCTCAGATCCCTGAATATTGTCTCGGCGTCGAAGTTGTCGAAGACCAGGATGCCGCCAGGATTCAACACCCGCCGGATCGACTGGAGCGCGCTCCTCACCTTTTCATTGGTGGTCATGTAGGTGAAGCTCCGGCCCCCGATCAGAACCGCATCGAACTTCCTCCGGAACGAGAAGCGGCACATGTCCCCGTGCACGAAGCGCGCCTCGGGCCTCTCTCGCATCGCGATTCGCAGCATCGGCTTGGCGACGTCCATCCCCGTGTAGTCGTAGCCCGCATCCAGGAAGTACTTCGCAAGATTGCCCGCACCGCAGCCAATCTCGAGAACGCTCTTCGCACCGTGCTTGCCGAGGATAGCGTGGCAATGCCGGAACTCGCGCTCATAGTCAAACAACGACTGATACATCTCGTGGTAGATGTGCGCCAGCTTCGTGTACAGTTTTGTCACATTCCGCTCCCTGCCCCATTCACCGGCCTGCGAGCCGCTGACGATTATACGTCCTCGCGCCGCGACCTGCCCATCCCGCAACTCCCCCGCGAGATGTTGCGTCGCCCACCGGGCACAGTGTGAGAATAGGAGGCGGGTAAGCGGACATGCAGGAGTTCGACGAAGCCAGCGACGGTCGAAGCGTGCGTTTAACAGTCGGCGAGCAGTTCCGGATCCGGCTCAAGGAGAACCGGACCTCCGGATTCCGCTGGAGGCTGGAGGGTGACCTCGCGTCTCCTCTCCAGCTGAGCGCGGAGAATTATGAGCCGGCCAGCCTCCAGCCGGGCGCCGGCGGAGTGCACACCTGGGACTTCGAGGGCGTGGCACAAGGCCTCGCCACGCTCGTATACGGAATGAGCCGGTCTTGGGAAACCGGTCCAGCCGCTCGTCGCTTCTCGATAACGGCGGAAGTCAGCGCACCCTGAAGGCGCGCCGGCCCAATCTCAAATGGTCAGGCGAATGGTCCAGAAGTCGTCGGACAGATCGGCGTCGGTGAGGTAGGCGTACGGCAACTTGAAGTAGCCCTTGAGCCCCCACTTCGGCCCCCACGAGTTCCGCACCAGGAACATCTGCTCGGCGTCGATATAGCCCACCGCCATCACCGCGTGGCCTCCCACGACGGCCTCCTTCGGTTGGGGCAGTGGCACGATTCCAGTCTTGGCCACCGCCTCGCCTTCGAAGCTTTCGTAGACCGTGAAGCCAAAAACGAACGGATAGCCGTCCGCCAGGCAGCCCTTCATCGAGTTGAGCACGCGCGGAACGCGCGAGTACAGCTTGACCAGGTGCTGCGCCGCCGTGGTGTAACACGGCGCAGGCGGTTTCTCCGCGAACTTTGCGATGTCGTACGGCCACATCTCCTCGGGACAAGTTCCCAGATTCGCGCAACTCTTGATGCCGTCGCGGATCTGGGCCCCGCTGTCCGAGCTCACGGTGCCCTCCATCGCGCGCTCGTTGTAATAGATGAACAGACGCGACGAGGTAAACGGGGGCTTTGGACTCCCCTGCTTCATCTGGTCGAATTCGATGGCGCCGGCAATCGAGTTGGCGGTGCAACTACCCAGTTGACCCTGGTCGTAGACCTTCGGACATTTCGACCGCAGGTCCACTTTGGCCGGCAGAGCCTTGGCTACGTGCGGAGGCGCAGCGTATAGAAGGTCGCGGTGGTCGGGCAAGTCGGGAGCCCACCCGTACCCGGCGATATGGCGAAGTGCAGTTTGCTTTTTGGCAGCCATAGGACAATTAAAGTACGGCTTCGCGCGGTATACAAGCGAAATCTTGCGAAATTTTTCGCGGCTTTCGGGACAATGCCAATAAAGCCCATATGCGGGTAGTCAACCCGCCGACCCTCAGTTAGGTTTCGCCGTCCCCGCCGTCTTCCCGGGAACGGCGCCGTTTGCCTCCGAAACCTTCACCGTGACGCCAACGGGTATGAACGCTCTCTCCTTCTCGGCGACCGAGACAGGAGCGCCTGTCACACCCTGCAGGGCGACAAGGATCGCCCGGTAGTTCGACTTATCGCCCTGGAGCAGGATTCCGCCCGACTTGCCATCCGGCGTGCCGTACTGGATGCCGATGAAATGCAGGCGGGTCTTATGAAGAAGGCCAAATAGCGCCACCGGCGCCACCAGAATCGCCAGCGCGACCATGGTCCCGACGCGCCGATGTGCCTCCTGGCCATAGCTCAGCGAAGTTACGGACTTTGGGGCAATCTCGAGCTTCTGGTTGTCCCCGAGCTCCAGCACAATCGAGTCGGATGTAACCGTCAGCTTGTTGTCCCAGCTACTCGGCTCCACCTTGGACGGGACTGAGCCGCCGTTGTACCGTACCCGAGTGAAGGTGTTGCCTTGCGCATAGGTCAAAAAAGCGCAAGAAAGAACGATAGCAATAACTCTCCTCATGTGTGGCCTCCGATAAATGGAACCTTAAATCGTCTGAACGCGACTGTAGGGACGCTTGCCGCCAGACAGAGGTTACTGC
>CAZBQQ010000245.1:0-6282 GCA_964493965.1 uncultured Solibacteraceae bacterium | reverse complement strand
AGTTCCAGGCATCCGTGCTGGTAGCAGAGCTTGCGCAGCCAGCCCGCGCTCTCGGGCTCGGCAGGCACGTTGCGCGCGGTCATGACGCGGCGGAAGATCTCGTCGAACAATACGTCGTCCACGGCTTCCACGAAGATCTTGTTCTGGAGGCGGCGGAGGAACGCCTCGTCGGCCAGCTCTCGCGGGTCGAGGTTGGTGGCGAAGACCACCAGGGTCTCGAAGGGGACCTGGAACTTGACGCCATAGCGGAGCGAGAGGTAGTCGACGCGGCGGTCGAGGGGCACGATCCAGCGGTTCAGCAGCTCGCGCGGGGCCATGAGCTGGCGGCCGAAATCGTCGATCACGAGGACGCCGTTGTTGGCCTTCAATTGCAGGGGCGCGGCGTAGACGCCGGTCGCCTCGTCGAGACGCAACTCGAGCATGCTGGGGACCAGTTCGCCTCCGGTGACCACCGCGGGGCGGCGGCACATGACCCAGCGCGGATCCATATCCGCCGTGTCGCTCTGCAGGGGCTCGTGGACTACGGGGTCGAAGAGCTGGATGATCTGTCCGTCCACCTCGAGGGCGTAGGGGACGACGATGGTGTCGTGGTAGACGCGCAGGATCCTCTCGGCGAGGCTGGTCTTGCCGCTGCCCGTGGGGCCGTAGAGGAAGATGGAGTTCTGGGAGATGATCGAGGGGCCAAGCTGGTCGAGCAGGCTGTCGGAAAGCACCAGGTCCGTCAGGGACTGGCGCAGCGACTTGCGGTCGATCTTCACCTTGGCGGCCTGGGCCTTCACCAGCCTGGTGTACTGGCGCAGGGAGACGGGCGCAGCGCCGGCGTAGTGGCTGATCTGAAAGCGGTCGTTGGCCAGACTGCGCCCGGCCACGGTGAGGTTGAAGGAGTAGTCGTTGCCGACCATGCCCTTCACCTCCAGCAGTTGCTGCTGGCGCAGGTCGCGGAAGACGGCCTCCAGCACCATCGGAGACAGCTTCAGGGCCTTGCCGAGGCCTTGGAGCGTGCTGATTCCGGAGATATACGTCCGGCGCAGAACCAGGTCCGTTATCAAGGCCTGGGGGATGCCGGTGGCCTCAACCGATTCGGGGGGAGGCGGGCAATAGACGGGTGCTGCAAGCGATACCATGGTGTCTCATTCTAGTCGAAAACGGGCGCGGCGTGCGAGGAGAATGTGGTGGGGGGCTGATCCGGTCTTGCGCTTTCGTGGGGGAGCACTGGTATCGGGCTCCTCGCGGGCGAGTGCTTCATGGAGGAGCATCTTCATGTAGGTCTGGTAGCCCAGGCCTTTCCGGTCCGCGAGCCGGCGCGCTCGCTCTATGTCGTCCACGGGAATGCGGATTGTGATGTTCTTCGAAGTCCGGGACTGTCTGGCCAGCTGCTGGGCAGTTCCCCTGTGCACAGTCCCATCGCGCATCGCCTTCAGCAACTCTCCTTCGGCGACGTCGCGGTTGTCATCCCACCACTTTGCCTCTTCCGCCTCGCTGTCGAATTTTGGCACCCTGGGTCGATCGGCTTTGGTTGGCATATCAGAATGTCTTTGTCCCAATCGAAGCTCAGTTCGTCCGGCACTGGATCAACGATACATGCATTGTATGTAGATAATCAATACACCGCAGCTTTAGGTGGAGCGTGCTGGAAGCGCTGGCGCTACTTGATCTCGCGACTGTTCACGGTGGCCGGCTCCTGGCCCCAGTTTTCACGGACTACGTTGCTCTGGTCGGAGAAGAAGGTCCGGCGGCCGGTGGAGCCGAAGTTCACCGGGTTGGCGTTGATGGTGTAGCCGGTCGGTCCGCCGATCAGGGTGAATTGGTAGCCGGTCTTGATGCCCTTGGCGAGGTCTCCGGGAATCAGGTTTGCCGCCGACGGGCCGAGTTCTTCGAGTTTGGTGGCGAAGCGGCCGAACTGCGAGTAGTGCCGGGTTTGGGCGCTCTGTATGGCCAGGAGTTGGTTGATGGCGGCCATTTCCAGAGCGTGCGTCTGCGCCCTGTGATTGAGCGCCGGAATAGTCGCTAGGAAACTCAGCAGCGTGACTCCGAACAGAACCCAGCTGCCAATCCCATCGGTACGGATCCGACTCGGCGCGTTGTCCGCCATGCCCTACTTGATTTCGGGGCTGTTGACGGTGGCGGGCTCGGCGCCCCAGTTTTCGCGGACTACGTTGCTTTGGTCGGAGAAGAAGGTCCGGCGGCCGGTGGTGCCGAAGTTCACGGGGTTGGCGTTGATGACGTAGCCGGTCGGTCCGCCGATCAGGGTGAACTGGTAGCCGGTCTTGATGCCCTTGGCGAGGTCTCCTGAAATCAGGCCCGCGGCGGTTGGGCCTTCCGGACCGCCTTCGGGCGGGCCGAGTTCCTCGAGCTTGGTGGCGAAGCGGCCGAACTGCGAGTAGTACTGGGTTTGGGCCGCCTGGATGGTCTGTATCTGTTTGATGGCCGCCATCTCACGGGTGTGGCTGAGGACACTGCCCACCTTCGGCAGAGCGATGGCCATGATGGTGAGGATGATCGCCATCACTATAAGAAGCTCGATCAGGGTGAATCCCCGGCGTCTGATGTTCTTCATGAGCGTCCTCCGACAGCCATTTTCGCAAAAACGACAGGTGGGAGTCGCTGCTCCACACCTCTACTAAGCATTAGACGCTACGGCGGGGCTTACCGTTGAATGAATCCTTCGGAGGACGGCCAGCAGGGGCCCCAGGCGCTCCAGGCGGAGGGCGTTCGGACCGTCTGAAAGGGCCCGCTCAGGCGCCTCGTGGACCTCTACGAACAGGCCGTCCACTCCGGCGGCCACGGCGGCGCGGGCCAAGGGCTCGATGAATTCGGACTGGCCTCCGGAGGCTGTCCCGGTGGATCCGGGCAGCTGCACGCTGTGGGTGGCGTCGAATATTACGGGATAGCCCAGGGCGCGCATGATGGCCAGGCCGCGCATATCCACTACCAGGTTGTGATAGCCGAAGGTGGTGCCGCGCTCGGTGAGCAGGATGCGGTTGTTTCCGGTGGAGGCGACTTTGTCGGCAGCCAGGCGCATATCTTCGGGGGCGACGAACTGGCCCTTCTTGATGTTGACGATGCGGCCGGTTCGGCCGGCCTCGATGAGCAGGTCGGTCTGGCGGCAGAGGAAGGCGGGGATCTGGATGATGTCGGCCACTTCGGCGGCGGGGCCGGCTTGGGAGGGCTGGTGGATGTCGGTGAGGATGGCGTAGCCCTCGGACTTGAGACCGGCTAGGACGCGCAAACCCTCTTCGGGACCGGGGCCGCGCCAGGAGGTGAGGCTGGAGCGGTTGGCTTTGTCGAAGGAGGCTTTGAAGACGAATGGGCCGGCGATGGCTCGGATCTCGCGGGCCAGGAAGTGGACGTGAGCTTCGCTTTCGATGACGCAGGGGCCGGCGATCAGGGCCAGGGGCGTGCCGGGGCCGAAGGCGATAGGGCCTAGTTGGATGGTCATGTGGGCCTCGACACGAGTGTCGAGGCGGCAGGCAGGAGTGCCTGCGCCACGGAAGCCAGGTTCATGGTCATACCCTGGCGGGCTCTAGTTGGCGCGGCAGGCAGGAGTGGCTGGGCCACAAGAGCAAGAACAAAATAGGGCCAGCCGGATTCGGTCATACGCTGGCGGGCTCTAGTTGCCGGGCAGGGCGCTCGCGCCTGGCGCGGAAGCCAGCGGCGGCTCCGATAAAGGCAGCAAAGAGCGGGTGCGGCTCTAGCGGCCTCGACTTGAACTCGGGATGGAACTGGCAGCCCAAGGCCCAGGGGTGGTCCGGCAACTCGCAGATCTCGACGTATACGCCGTCGGGTGTTTCTCCGGCCAACCGCAGGCCGGCCGATGTCAGGATCTCCTGGTAGTCGCGGTTGAACTCGTAGCGGTGGCGGTGGCGCTCGCTGATCTCGCGCTTTCCGTAGGCCTGGTAGGCGAAGCTGCCCTCGGCCAGCACGCACGGGTAGGCGCCCAGGCGCATGGTGCCGCCGAGGTCGTCGATGCCCTTCAATTCGCGCAATTTGTAAATGACGCGGTGGGGCGCCGCGGTGTCGAACTCCGTGGAATTGGCTCCCGCGAGACCGCACACGTTGCGGGCGTACTCCACTACGAGCATCTGCATGCCGAGGCAGATGCCGAAATACGGCACCTTGCGCTCGCGGGCGAAACGGACGGCTTCGATCATGCCTTCGCAACCGCGCTTGCCGAAGCCGCCGGGGACGAGGATGCCGTCGTAGGCGGACAGCGCCTCGACAGCTCCCGGTTCGGTGAACTGCTCGGAGTTGATCCAGTGAATCCCGACCTTCACGTTGTGGGCCAGGCCGCCGTGGAGCAACGCCTCCTTGAGACTCTTGTAGGAGTCTTCGTAGGTGGTGTACTTGCCGACCAGGCCGATGGAAACTTCGCTGGCCGGGTTTTTGAGGCGGTGGACCATGGCGCTCCACTGCTCCAGTTGCCGCGGGCCGGATTCCAGGTGGAGCAGGCGCACGACGCGCTCGTCCACGCCCTGCTCGGCAAAGCCGAGGGGCACGGCGTAGACGGTGTCGACATCGAAGGCGCTGATCACGTTCTCCACATCTACGTCGCAGAACAGCGCGATCTTCTCCTTGATCTCGGAGGAGAGGACGTGTTCGCTGCGGCACAGCAACAGGTCGGGCTGAATACCGATTTCCCGGAGCTCCTTGACGCTGTGCTGGGTGGGCTTGGTCTTGAGCTCCTGGGCGGCGTTGATCCAGGGCACCAGCGTGACGTGAACGAAGATGGCGTTTTCGCGGCCGACTTCGTGGCGGAACTGGCGGATGGCTTCGAGGAACGGGAGCGACTCGATGTCGCCGACAGTGCCGCCGATCTCGACAATGACCACGTCCACGCCAGGGGAGACTTTTCGGATGGCGGCCTTGATCTCATTTGTGACGTGGGGGATCACCTGGACGGTTTTGCCCAGATAGTCGCCGCGCCGCTCTTTGGTGATGATGCGTTCGTAGATGCGGCCGGAGGTGACGTTGTTGGCCTGGGTGAGTGGCGCGTGGGTGAACCGCTCGTAGTGTCCGAGGTCGAGATCGGTTTCCGCGCCGTCGTCGGTCACGAACACCTCGCCGTGCTGGAACGGGCTCATGGTGCCGGGGTCGACGTTGAGATAGGGGTCGAACTTCTGGAGGGTGACTCGTAGTCCGCGACTCTCGAGCATGCACCCAATCGAGGATGCCGCTATGCCCTTGCCGAGCGAGGAGACTACTCCACCGGTTACAAAGATGTACTTGGCCATCGTCCTTGGTTTGCCATTTGGGGGTTGTCGGCGATTTGAAAGAGCCGCTCAACCCGTTCCAGATCCTCGGGTGTGTCCACGCCGAGGGACTCGTAGTCCGTCTCGGCGACCCGAATCTTGCAGCCGTTCTCGATTGCCCGCAACTGCTCCAGCCGCTCGGCCTGTTCAAGGGGGCCGATCGGCAACTGAGGGTACGCGAGCAGAAACTCACGCCGGTACACGTAGAGGCCGGTGTGCTTGTAGTGCACGGCATCCCCGCCATCGCGGACCGCGGGGATGGCGGCGCGGGAGAAATAGATTGCGTTGCCTTCGCGGTCGGTCACGACTTTTACGACGTTGGGGTTGGTCACCTCGGCTGGATCTTCGATCCGCTTCTTGAGGGTGGCCATGGGGATTTCGGGGGCGTCATCGATGGCCAGAATGGCGGCGTCGATGGCGGCCGGATCGATCAAAGGTTCGTCGCCCTGGATGTTTACGATCAGCTCGGCGTTCTCGGCCGAGGCGACTTCGGCGGCCCGGTCGGTGCCCGAGGGATGGTCGGCGCGGGTCATGCGTACGGGAGCGCCGAAACGGCGGGCTTCGGCGATTACTCGGTCGTCGTCGGTGGCGATGACCACCTTGCCCAGATAGCGGGCCTGGCTGGCACGCTCGAAGACGTGCTGGAGCATGGTTTTACCGGCGATAATAGCGAGGACTTTCCCAGGAAAACGCAAGGAGCCAAACCGGGCGGGCACAACCCCCAAAATCCTACCGTGCACGTTCGATGATATCACGAGTCCGGCGGATGGCCGGAGTGCTGTTGAAGCTGAGGGGCTCATTTCAGGGATGGGCCGCGGGAGCTGCCTGCTTTTGGCGACGCACAGCCAGGGCACGACCCGGCGCGGGCGCTGTCCGAGAACGGCATCCGAAGCTGATTCGTGACTCGGACGGGAGGCGCCGGGGCCGTGGTCCGCCAAACCACGATTTCCTACGCCAACTTCGCGAGCGGCCCGGTGGACCGGCCGTCCCTGGTCACGGTCTACGACTCCAATGGGGACACAGCCGCGAAGAC
>CAZBQQ010000244.1:4980-6396 GCA_964493965.1 uncultured Solibacteraceae bacterium | reverse complement strand
CCGGCGTAGCACGGGGCCGGATGCCAGTAACCCCATCCGTCGTAGTAGCCGCATCCGCCGTTATTGTAATAGCCCCAGCCGAACGGGATTCCGATTCCGTAGCCGAAGTACGGACGAGCCCAGAAGCGCCCGCCGTAATAGTATCCGCGGCCCGAGTAGAAGCGGCCGGCGCTGTATCCGCCTCCGCCGCGGTAGGCGTTGCCGCCACCGTAGCCGCGTCCCCGGCTGTAGGCGTTACCACCGGAGTAACCGCGTCCGCCGCGATAGGCATTACCGCCACCGGAGTAACCGCGTCCGCCGCCGCCCGAATAGCTGTGCCCCGAGTAGCCGTGGCTTCCACCCGAGTAGGCGTGTCCACCGCCACCCGAGTAGCCGTGTCCACCGCCGCCCGAATACCCGTGTCCGGATCCGCCGCCGCCGCCTCGCCCACCGTGCTGGGCTAAAGCTGCCGTCGCGCCTCCCAACAGCAGAGCCGTGCTCAGGGAGAGAATCTGCAATGTTCGCATCATAACTGCCTCCCAATTCAACCTGCGCAAGAGGTAGTGCATTCTGGATTCCAATCCATAAGCGATTGAAACCAAGGGGCTTCCTGCGAGGGCGGCCAGGAGGGGGCTGGCTGAATACCACCGCTCGCGGCTCACCTCGGCCAGCTTCCTACGATCCGGGCTACTTCCTCCAGAAATGCACGGTCGGCATTTGTGAAGGCTGCCGGCGTGTGGCTGTCGATATCCAACTCGCCGACGACTCTCTCCCGGGAGAATATGGGCACCACGATCTCCGACCGGGTCTTGATCGAACAGGACAGATAGCGCGGGTCGGCGTTCACGTCGTCGACGACAATCGTGGAGCGCGCAGCCACCGCCGCTCCGCAGATGCCTTGATGGACCGGGATCCGTACGTGCGGAGTCGGTTCGCCCACGAACGGACCTAAAACCAGGGTGCCGGGGTCGTTTGGGTCGAGCATGTAGAAGCCCACCCAGTCGTAGTTCGGCAACCGTTGCGAGATGAGCTTGACCACCTCCTCCTGCAACGCGTTCAGCGAGGAGGCGGTCGAGGCCGACTGGCGAATCGAATCGAGAATGGCTGTCAGCGGCTCCATGCTGGAATCGTACAACAGCTTACCGCGACTCGGTTCTCGACCGGCTCGCGCAGGGGGCGAATCAGCCGCAGAGCGGGCCGCGTGTTGTATTTCTTGCGGTACTCCTGGTGCCTGGCGTCCTCTGGAAAGTGCTCCGTCGGCGGACCGCCTTCAGCGCATCGCGGCCCTGGTCATCGCGGACGCTGATGGGGAAGATGCGTCGGCGCGCGCCGAACAGGTGGAACTCGGGATACGGCGGCGACTTCCATTACTCGTTGGTGAAGATCTAGCTCGAGCGCTTTCGCAAACTCGTTGATCGCCTCCACCTGCGTGGTCGG
>CAZBQQ010000244.1:0-4880 GCA_964493965.1 uncultured Solibacteraceae bacterium | reverse complement strand
GATCTAGCTCGAGCGCTTTCGCAAACTCGTTGATCGCCTCCACCTGCGTGGTCGGGTTCCTCCTCCACGCTGCTATTGTCTGTCGCCAGACACACCAGACAAACGGGCTGTCACGCGCATGTAAGCGAGAGCGATGTTACAGAAGCCGGCGGAAAACGGTGACGCAACCGCCCCGCTTCAACCGTCACGCCGACTGGTTCGGGATGCACAACGTCCGGATGCTGGAAGTCGTTGTGGGCATGGATATCGGCGTTCGTAAGGACCTGGCCGGCCGCGCTCGCTACAGTGGCCCCACGCACGACGATTTCCGCCTCGAGCGCACGAGTCGTATGAGGATTCACCACGGTGAGAGTCACGTTCTTCCCCGAAATCGATGCCGACCCATTCAGGCCCCACAGCGTGCCCGGCTGGCCGCGCCGGTCGTAACTCAAAGGCGGCGCCGCGAACTCGGTGCGCGCCGAGCGGGCCCCCATGTGCGCCATATACATCTTGAAGACGTGATAAACGGGAGTAAGTACGAACTGATCTTCCCTTGCCAGCATGAGCGAGTGAAGGCAGTTGATCAGTTGCGCCGCATTCGCCATGGCCACTTTGTCGGCGTGACGCTGGAAGATATCGAGCGTGAGGCCGGAAAGAAGCGCATCCCTGAGCGTGAGCATCTGCGAGAGACCGTACTTCGGGCCGACTTCCGTCCCCGGCCGGTACCACGCACCCCACTCGTCGACAATCAGCTTGATGTGGTGGTTGCGGTCCGATTCCGACATGACCGCCCAGTGATCGCGAATGATCGCGTCCATCACGTCGCCCTGGGAGAGTAACTCGTACCACTCCAGTTCATCGAACTTGAGGGCATCGCGCTTGCCCAGGTCCCAATCCGTAGTAAGTCCGGCGCTCAAATTCCAGGTGTAGTAATGCAGCGACAGTCCATACACGCTGTCGATCACGCGTTTGTCGGCCAGGGAGTGCAGAAGTCGCCGCGTCCAGTCCACCTCGCGGTCGCTCGGGCCCGAGGCCACAAGGTCGAGACGCTGGTGACCTTCGTACTGAGGCAGCCACGCCGTGTACCGACGGAATTCCGTAGCGTACTCGTCCGGGGTGAAATTGCCTCCGCAGCCCCACGACTCATTTCCGACGCCCCAGTATCGGACGTCGTAAGGTTCGGGATGGCCCTGGACGGCGCGTTGCTGCGCAAGAGTGGTGCTTCCCGCGGGCGAGTTGCAGTACTCCACCCATTGCTGGAAATCCCACGCGGGCAGGCCGCGCAGGTTCGCCGCCAGATAGGGCTTTGCTCCGGTCAGAGTGCAGAATCGCAGGAACTCCTGAGTGCCAAAAGAATTGGGCTCTACACCACCCCAGAAGTTCGTGCGGGACTTACGGTCCGTGGCCGAACCAATTCCGTCGCGCCAGTTGTAGCTATCGGCGAAGCAGCCACCCGGCCAGCGAACCACAGGTGCATGGATGGCCTTCAGGGCATCGATCACCGCGCGGCGAATCCCGCCTTCATTCGGGATCTTCGAGGTCTCGCCGACCCACACTCCGTCATAGATGACCCCACCAAGATGCTCGATAAAGTGGCCGTAGATCTCCGGAGCGATGATGCCGATCGGTTCATCCGGGAGTATCTCGATATGAGCGGATGACCCGGCGGCGGTCGGCTGCGATCTGGATCCGGAAGCCGCTAGTCCGAAGGCGGCCAGCCCACTTAGAAAGGTTCGTCGGTCGGTGATCATGGCTTAGCTCCTTTTCAGAGTCAGGATAGTTAGAGAGTGCTTGGGGAAGTTGTACGTGAACCCGTTATGGTCCATATCGACGTGAACAGTCCGCACGGCGGGGCGGACCTTCTTGTCGTCCTCGAAGGTGTTCACGGCCTTCAGGTCGGAGTGGATCATCTCCCACACCCGGACGTCCGGGGAGAACTGGCCTTCCACGTTGTCGATGCGCGCCGAAAAATCCGAGTCGGCACTTCGGTTCAGGACGTTGACGAATACAGATCCGGTTTTCGGGTCCCAGGTGGTGGAGACGTCGAGGTACCCGATTTGGCGGCCATTGTAGTTATATTTCGGTGACGTCACCAGCGCGTCGAGCGATGTGTTGCCGCGCTGCTTGCCGTATTCGAGCAGCGGCCAATAGATGGTCTGCAGGAACATGCCGTCCTGTTTGGTGACGATGGGCGCGATCACGTTCACCAGTTGTGCCAGGTTGGCGAGCTTGACGCTGTCGGCGTGCCGCAGGAAGGCGTTGAGAAACATCCCGGTGGCGAGCGCATCCTCGAAGTTGTAGCGCTCCTCCAGGCCTTTGCGTCCGATTTCAAACTCGGTCCTGCCCAAGGTCCGGTACCACACATTCCACTCGTCGAACGCGATGTAGATGGGACGAGGCGCGGTCTGTGTATTCTGCGCCGCCTTGATGAGGCCCTCCACGATGGCGATGCGGTCGTCGATATCGGCACCCGCGGCCAGGAATCTTTCCAGGTTGTTCTCGGGATTGCCGATGTAAGTGTGGAGGGAAATGTAGTCGATGTCGTTCTTCAAATAATCCAGTACCGTGCGGTTCCAGCCAATCCAATCGTAGCCGGGGCGGAAGTTAGAGGAACCGCTGGCGATGAGATGTATGCTCTCGTCCGCCCGGCGCATCGCCTTGGCGGCCTCCAGGCCGAACTTCGCATAGTCCTCGGCGGTACGGTGGCCGAGTTGCCAGGGGCCATCGACCTCGTTACCGAGACCCCAGATCTTGACGTTCCAGGGCTTCTCGTGCCCGTTGGCGCGCCGCAGGTCCGCGTAGTAAGTCTTGGCGGGCTCGTTGCAGTATTCGACCCAGTGGCGCGCGTCGTCGATGGTCCCGAGGCCGGCGTTGATGCAGAGATACGGTTCCGCGCCGACTCGCTCGCAGTATTTCAGGAAGTCGTCTGTCCCAAACCGATTACTCTCCAGGGCACCCCAAGCGTCGTCGCGCCGGACCGGGCGCTTGTCTTTGGGACCAATCCCATCCTCCCAGTGATAACCGGAAACGAAGTTGCCGCCGGGCCAGCGCAGCAGAGACACATTCAGATCTCTGACGGCTCGCATTACATCCTGGCGGAAGCCGTCCGAGTCCGACAGCGGGTTGCCTTCGTCGTAAATCCCGCCGTAGATGCAGCGGCCGAGATGCTCGGTGAAGTTGCCAAACAGGTGCGGATCCACTTCGCCGACGACGCGATCCGTATCGATCTTGATGCGGGCCTGTGGCGGCTGGGCGGAGGCAATGGCAACGGCCGCGGTTACGAACACCGCGAGGCGGACCATTCGCTTCGGGACGATCATGGTGAGGGACTCCTGTAAACGCTTTCACGAGCATCGTACGCCCCTCTGGAGCGCCGAGTCAAGCAGCCCAGAGCCGCCAGGCGCCGCCAGGCGGCCGTCGTGAAAGGCCTGATTGACAGCCGCTTTGACTACGTCCACCTCTCGACTCTGAAGTAGGCGTTGTCACCTAAACACGGCCGCTCAGAATCCTGCCGCATTTGGCGGCCGGGTGTATATTGAACGGGAGCCGGGAGTCCAGCATGGAAAAGCCTGCGGACGCCGGCGTGCAGGCGGCCGAGGTTGAGAGTTGTGTCCGACCAGCGAATCTACTATCCGGAAGACAAGATCCCCTTCGCGCGGCTCGTGCCCATGGGGCTGCAGCACGTGGTGGCGATGTTCGGAGGGACGGTTCTGGTGCCGGTCCTGTTGGGCTTCAATCCCCAGGTGACGCTGTTCTTCACGGGGATCGGCACCCTCATCTTCCTCGCCACGACGGGTTTCAAGGTCCCGAGTTACCTGGGGGCGAGTTTCGCTTTCATTGGGCCCATTCTGACAGTGACAGGAGGAGATCCCTCCAAGATCCCGTTCGCGTTGGGCGGAGTCGTCGCCGCGGCGCTTCTCTACGCCGTTACGGCGGTTGCCACCATCCGTTGGGGCGCAGCGTGGATCGAACGGCTGATGCCGCCCCTGGTGACGGGCACGGTGGTAGCGATGATCGGCCTGAACCTCGCTTACTCCACGGTGAACAACGCGCTGAACGCGGAACTGACCGTCCATGGCAGCCGCGACGTTGAGCGCCTGGCCATCGCGGCGGTCACTTTCCTTACGGCCGCCCTCGTCGCCCTGTATCTGAAGGGCTTCCTGCGCCTGCTGCCGATTCTGGCGGGCGTCATCGCAGGATGCGCGCTTGCGGCCTTGCTCGGGCTGCTGGACCCGCGGAGCGTGGCGCACCTCGGAAGTGCCGCCTGGATCGGCCTGCCACCGTTCCAAGCGCCAGCCTTCCGCGTGGATGCAATGGTGGCGATCGCGCCCGTGTTTATCGTGCTCGTGGCGGAGAACAAAGGCCACCTCGCGGCGGTTTCGAGCAGCATGGGGCGCGACCTCAGCCCGTATCTGGGGCGCGCCTATCTGGGCGACGCACTGGCGTCTCTCCTGGCGGCGCTGGGAGGCGGGACCCCGCAGACGACTTACGCCGAGAACCTGGCGGTCATGGCGATCACGCGCGTCTTCAGCACGTACAACTTCGTGATGGCGGCCTGCATCGCCACTCTGCTAGGGCTCTGTCCCAAGTTCGGAGCGCTCATCGAAGCGATCCCTAACCCGGTGCTGGGAGGCATCACCCTCATCCTTTACGGAACTATCGTGCTCATGGGGGTGAAGATCTGGATCGACGCCAAAGTCGATTTCTCGCGGAATGAGAGCCTGATCGTGGCGGGCGTGCCACTGATCGCGGCCACGGGCCTGGGCGCCAGGGGGCTGACGATCGGCGGATTGAACCTCGCGGGGATCACGCTGGGGACGCTGTTGGCGTTAGTCCTGAACTTTGGGCTGTCGTTCGGGACCGGCCCGCGCACGGCTGAGGACGGGGATACGCCGGGGCCG
>CAZBQQ010000243.1:0-6459 GCA_964493965.1 uncultured Solibacteraceae bacterium | reverse complement strand
GGGTGGGATTCGGTCTCAGCGGACCCATTGAAAATACGCAAGTTATTGATTCTGCAAAATCAGAAAACGCACAGACCGCAGGAAGCGCTCATCTCGTTACGATCCTATTACGATCAAACAATTCGGGAAACAACGTGTTCTGCTCTTGCTGGTGTCCCCTCACGCGGATAATCGATTGTCTTGCGGCTAACGCTGAGCCACTCCGCGCGAACACATCACTCAGATCGCAGGCTCAGCCGAAAAGGCACCATGGCGGAGCGCACGAAACCTGCACGGGAATAGAGCCGCATCGCTCGGTGGTTGTCGCCGTCAGTCAGCAGGGTAATCCGAGTACAGCCCGCGATCATCGCTTCGGCTAAGGCGCGATTCAGCAGGTGTGAGCCAACGCTCCGCCCGCGCCAGTCCGGATGCACGACCATATCCTCCAGCCAAGCGGCCCGGCCTCCCTCCGCGGTGGTCACCGTGAAGAGTATTGCGACCATTCCGACGACGACTTCGGATTCGCTGGCGCAGTAGACGCGCCCCAACTCCGGATTGTCGAGGATGAGCGTCAGGCCGCGCCGTTGCCTCTCCACATCGGGAGTGAAGTCAGCCTCCTGCGCGAACAGTCCGGCCAGCAAGGCGCAAAGCTGAGGCATGTCATCGCGACACGCCCGCCTGATTTCGACCAGAGGCTTTGTGGCGCGGGCTGCGCTCATCATCCCCTCAGCAACTCTTGCGCGATCATGGCGAGCTCTTGAGGGCTGACGGCTCCTTTACGCTCGCGGGCGCGCCGCCGGACTTCGGACAGGATCTCCGGACCGAGCGTGGCAGGCACGGAAATGCCGTTGGCGGCGAGCGCCGATTGCACGCCCGCCGAACCGGAGTGCTTGCCAATCACAAAGGGCTGCGGCATGCGGCCGGTTTCCTCGGAGCGAAAAGGCTGATACGCGGTGGGATTCTTCAGAAGCGCAGCCGTGTGGATGCCCGATTCATGGCGGTACACGTCGCCGCCGGTGATCGGCTTGGCCGCATGGATCGGCCGCTCGGAGCGCCTCGCCACCAGTTCGCAGAGGGCGCTGAGGCGCGAGGTGTCGATCCCCGCGTCGCTCTCCAGCGTATGCCGCAGAGCCATGGCGACCTCCTCGAGCGGCGCGTTGCCGGCCCGTTCGCCCAGCCCATTCACCGTGACGCTGACGGCATCCGCGCCACCCTCGATCGCGGAAATCGTGTTCGCGGTGGCCATCCCCAGATCGTTGTGACCGTGGAATTCGAGCGAGAGCAGGCCGCCCGCCGCCTCCCTCAACCTGCGAAAACAGCGCCAGACCTGAAGGGGATTCCAGATTCCCACCGTGTCCGCGACACGCACCCGGCACGCTCCGGCTGCCCGCGCAGCTTGCGCGAACTTGCCGAGCAGCGTGGCGTCCGCGCGCGAGGCGTCCTGCGCGCCTACCGACACCAGCCGGAACCGCGAGCGCGCACGCCCCACCATCTCGAGGAGACCGCTCCACAGCCAGCCCTCGTCCTTGCCCAGGCCGCCGAGTAGGATGGGAGACACCGGAAAGGAGATGTGCACGGAATCGACACCGCAACTCGCGGCGAGGTCGAGGTCCTGCGCGATGGCCCGGCACCAGGCGGTAATCCGGCAACCCAGTCGCAGATCGACGATGGCCCGAAGATCGGCGCGCTCCTCCTCATCGATGGCGGGCGTTCCGGCTTCGAGCTCCGGTACTCCGGCGGCGGCAATCGCGGCAGCGATCTCGAGCTTCTCGGAATGCGAAAAGACCACGCCCGGCGCTTGCTCGCCGTCGCGCAAAGTGCTGTCGATGAGGTGGACCGTCGGGTGTGCCATGAGCTTCAGGTGAGCAGCAACTCCTTCGCCGCTTTTCCCTCTTCGAGGGCGTCCAGCATCTGGTCGATCCGGCCCTCGTCCATTTTTCCGTACCAGTGGCCTTCGGGGTAGACCACGATGACCGGTCCCTGGTCGCACAGCTTGAGGCAGCCTGCGCTCGATACGGTTACGCCGTCGAGACCCCGATCCGACACTTCGGTTTCGAGGTATTGGACCAGGCCGCTCGAATCCTTGCGATGGCAGATCCCTTTCGGATCTCCCGTGACGCGAAAGCTTCCACAAACAAAGACGTGATGTTTTGGTTTTTCCATGGAACCTCTTGTTTTCTAGGCACACCCCGTTCCCGGGCCCGCACAGCCGCGGCCGCAGCCCTGGAACAGCCGTTGCATCCCGCGCGGGACCTGACCCGTCGCGCTCCACGCCTCGATCGCATCCGAGGCCACGCCGACCGCCTCGATCACCCGCACTCCGTGCTGCTCGAGCACCCTGCGCGGCGTCTGCCCCACAGCGCTGGTGAATACGGCGCGGCAATCGTGCAGCAACTCCGCCAGTTCATACCACCGCGTCGCGCCCCCACCGGCCTCCGGCGCCTCGCGCGTTCCTACCAGCGTGGGCGGCCCGTCGCTCTGCGGCTCGAATACCCAGAACCGGGAGGCTTCTCCGACGTGCTGGTTGATCAACACGCCCTCGTGGCTCGCCAGCGCAACGTAAGGGCGCTTCTCGTTGGGGTTGGCCGGCCCGGCCGCCGTCGTCTGAAGCAGCTCGATCAGTTCGTCGGATTGCGCCTCGCCCAGCAGCCCCACGGCATCCGCGCGGCAGCGTGTGCAGTGCAGCATCTGCGGCAGAAACTCCGCCGTCCGCTTGCGCAGCAACGCCAACTGGCCGTGGTCCAGTTGCCCCAGCGACTCGAACGGCGTGCCCGCCACCGGGACCATTGGGATGCAATTCATGATGTCGGCGCCCAGCGACGCCACCTCGCGCGCCACCTCGGCGGCGTGTTCGTCGTTGATGCCCGGCATAATGATGGTGTTGATCTTGACCGTCACCCCGTGCCGTTTCAGTTCGACAATCGCGAGGCGCTGCCGTTCGAAGAGCGTCGCCGCGGCCTCCGCACCGCGCAGCACACGGTATCCGGCCCGAACCCAGGCATAGACGCGCCCGCCGACTTCGGGATCGATCGCGTTCACCGTCAGCGTGACGTGGCTCACCTGAAGCTTGCCGAGTTCGGCCGCGTGCGCGGCCACCTCGAGGCCGTTGCTCGCGACGCACAGCAGCATTTCCGGGTACCGCTTGCGCACCAGCCGCAGCGTCTCGAGGGTGTCTTCCGGGGTCGCGAATGGGTCGCCGGGCCCTGCGATTCCAGCCACGCGGATCGCCGGCGATTTCTCCATCGCCAGTTCCAGGTAGTGGAGCGCCTGTTGCGGCGTCAGCACCGCGCTCGTCACTCCCGGACGGCTTTCGTTGAGGCAATCGAAGCGTCGGTCGCAGAAATTGCACTGCACGTTGCACCGCGGCGCCACCGGGAGGTGGATGCGCGCAGCCGTCTTTCGCGCCGCCTCGTTGAAACACGGATGCTGCGTAAGATCGAGTTCCTGCGTCATCGCCTCTCCATCACAGATAGCTGTATCCGACCGACGAGCGCTCTTGCGCCCGGGCCATTAGGGTGTTGGTCACCGCGTCGAACAACTGCTGCGCGCCACGGTAGCCCAGATGCAGAATGCGCTGGCCGCCGATGCGATCGTGAATCGGGAAGCCAACGCGAATCAGGGGAATATCGAGCTCGCGCGCCACACGGTAGCCCTTGCTGCTGCCGATCAGAAAATCGGGCGCGAGTCCCCGTGCCGTCTCGCCCATGCTGGCGAAATCCATGCCCCCGCGGACCAGCGGCATCTCGGCTGCGTCGCCCACAACCGTTTTGACGGCCTCCTCCAGGTGCCCGCTTTCTCCGCCCGATGCGCACAGCACCGGCTGCACGCCGATCTCCGCCAGAAAAGACGTTAGCCCCACGACCAGGTCTTCCTCGCCGAAAACCACGGCCCGGCGGCCGAAGACGTACTTGTGGGCGTCGACGTAAGAATCCACCAGGCGGCCGCGCTCCTGGGTGTGCTTCTCGGGAACCGACGCACCGCTGAGTTCGGCGAGCGTCGCGAAGAAGCGGTCTGTTTCAAGCACCCCAACCGGCCAGCCGAGGCTGCGGCGCGCCACGCCATACCTCGTTCCGAGCGATGCCGCCGCCGTACCGGTTTCTCCCAGCGTACGGCCTAGTTCCAGGCTCATCCGCGCACGTCCCATGGCGCAGACTTTGGCCACCGGCGTGCCCCCGGCCGGAATCTTCTGGTATTCATCGAGCTGCGGCCCGTCCAGCGTTTCCGAATAATCGGGCAGGAGCGTGGCCTCCAGTCCGAAATCGGCGAACACTTCCTTCAGGTAGCGCAGGTCGGCGGGCGACACCATTCCGGGAAAGACATTGATGCCCGCGCCGGTTTCGCCGCCGTCGGCCAGTTGCTCCACCAGCGCGCGCACGGTGTCATGAAAGCCATCGACATGCGTTCCCTTGTAACTCGGCGTAGCCACGTGCACCAGGCGAAACGCGCCTTCGGGATGGAAATCCTTCAGCAGCATGCCGACGTCTTCGCCGATAGTTTCCGGAAGACACGTGGTCGCGATCCCGATCAGCTCTGGATGGTACTGCCGCGCCACGTTCTTGAGACCAGCGTGCAGGTTCGCGCCTCCGCCGAACACCGTGGTCGCTTCGCTGAACCCCGAAACCGCGATATCCACCGGTTCCCGAAAGTGCGAAATCAGGTAGCGGCGAATGTAGGTGGCGCAGCCCTGCGATCCGTGCAGAAAGGGCGCCGCGCCTGCCACGCCCCTGAGCGCCAGACACGCTCCCAGGGGTGCGCACAACTTGCAGGCGTTGCGCGTGGCTGCGAACGCTTCCTTTAGCGCCATGACAGCTCCCGTCGACGGCCGCGTGGCGTCAGCTTCCAGACCGGGCTCGCCACGGTGTTATAGACCTCGCGCGCGAAATTCAGCATGCCGAGGAAGCCCGCCAGCGGCTCCTTGCGTTCGTGGTTGTGATCGCAGAAGCCGACGCCCAGCTTGTACGCGATGGGCCGTTCTTTCACGCCGCCGATGAACAGGTCCACGTCCTTTTCCTGTAGGAACGACGACAGCTCCAGCGGATTCGAGTCGTCCACGATGATGGTCCCCTCATCGCACAACTGGCGCAGTTCCTCGTAATCCTCGCGCAGTCCGGTCTGCGAGCCCACCATCAGCGTATTCATGCCCAGTTGGCGCAGCGCCCGCACCAGCGAAAAGGCCTTGAACGCGCCGCCCACGTAAACCGCTGCCTTGCGTCCCTCGAGCTTACTGCGGTAGCGCGCGATCTGCGGCATGACCGCCGCCAGCTCCTCGCGCACGAACTCCGCGGTTCGCTCGACGATGCCCGGCGACCGCGTCGCAAAGAACTCCGCCGTGTCGTAGAGCGCCTGCGCCATGTCCTCGATGCCGAAATACGAGACCCGCTTAAAGGGGATCCCGTACTTCTCTTCCATCTGCTTGGCCAGGTGCATCATGGAGCCGGAACACTGCACCAGGTTGAGGGCCGCGCCGTGCGCGCACCGTATATCGTCCACGCGCCCGTCGCCCGTGATGGTCGCTACCACCTCGACGCCCATCTTTTCGAAGTAGTCGCGGATCATCCACACCTCGCCGGCCAGGTTGAAATCGCCGAGGATGTTCACGCTAACCGGACCGATGCCGCCGGTCGAGCCCGTCCCCACCAGCTTCAGCAGCGCCTCGCAAGCCGCGCGATAACCGTCCCGCTTGGTTCCCTTGAAGCCCTCGGAATGAACGGGCAGCACGGGGATCCCCGTGCGTTCGCTCACCTGCCTGCACACCGCCTCGACGTCGTCGCCGATCACTCCCACGATACAGGTCGAGTACACGAACGCCGCCTTCGGCCGATGCAGCTCGATGAGCTGACAGAGAGCCTTGGCGAGCTTCTTCTCGCCGCCCTGGATCACGTCCATCTCCCGCAGGTCCGTCGAGAAGCTCAGGCGGTGCAATTGCGCGCCGCTCGAGAGCGCTCCGCGGATGTCCCACGTGTAGGCGGCGCAGCCCAGCGGTCCGTGAACCAGGTGCAGCGCATCGGCGATCGGATACAGCACCACGCGCGACCCGCAGAAGACGCAGGCGCGCTGGCTCACCGAGCCTGCCACGCTCTGCTTGTTGCAGTCCAGCTCGAACGGGGCCTCGCCCTTTCGATAGACCTGCGGCTTGCGTTCTTCGAGGATGCTCATTCTGGTTTCCAGATCGGGCTACATCGTCAGTTCAAACGCTTCTTCGGGGGCATCCCGATCCTGCCGGTCCATGAAGACGCCGAGGATCCGCTCGGCCAGGCGCATCGCGCCCAGGTAACCGACCGTCGGGAAATACGAGTGCCCCACGCGGTCGATGATCGGGAATCCGAAACGCACGAACGGAATGTCTTCGTCCCGCGCGATGTATTTCCCGTAGGTGTTGCCGATCAGCAGGTCCACGCCTTCTCTCTTGATCCATTGATGCAGCAGGAACGTATCGGCCTGCGCCCCCTGCCGGATCTGAGCCTCGGGAACCGAATCGCC
>CAZBQQ010000242.1:0-6501 GCA_964493965.1 uncultured Solibacteraceae bacterium | reverse complement strand
CTACCAAGCGGGTGGCTTTTGCAATCGGTGACGGGGCTCTGGCGGTCAGCTGCGTTCACAATCTGCTAGGCACGTACCCGGTTTGAATCGCTCGATCTTTTTGATTGACGCTAGAGTTGACAGATGGGACGCACGCCGCGACGAGAAAAGTTGAACAGCATCTCAGGAGAAAATGCAGCCAGGACGCTATCGCCAACATCCCTTCTATCTTGTTTTACTAGACGATAAAGGACGTCATCATTCGCATCGGTTGTCCTGCTGCGATGGAGCCATGCCTCCAGGTTCGGCTCCGTGGGAAATTCACTTGGACGTGAAGTCGGCTTGGCGACCGTAATCGGCTGGGTCGTCGCGCTCAGCGTGTTTTTCGGACGGGCCGCGAAACAGGGGTCTTCATCGCCAGCGTAGTGCTCGCTGACTATACTGTCAGTCATGAACCACATCCGAGGCGCGGTGGCCGGGCTCGCTTTGGCAGCCTGCGCGCTGTTCGCCCAGATTCCGCAGCAGGAGTACCAGGCGCGCCGCGCGAGCGCGCGCAAATCGCTCGATGGCGCCGTGCTGGTGCTGTTCGGCCGCACTGCGGCGGAGATGGGGGAGCACTCTCCGGCGGTGATGCAGGAGCCGGACTTCCGCTACCTCACCGGCTGGACCAGGCCGGACGCGATTCTGCTGCTCTCGCCAGCCCGCGAGATCCTGTTCCTGCCGGGACACAATCCGGACCGCGAAAAGTACACCGGGCCGCGGCCCGCGGCGAGCGATCCGGATATCCGCGCCGTCACCGGATTCGAGGACGTGCTTCCGGTGGAGCAGTTCGAATCGCAACTCTCCAAGGCGCTCGAGTCGAGCCTGAGCATCGCGACGCTCTTGCGCGAGCCTTACTGGGGCCGCCTCAAGAGCCTCGCGCCGCTGCGCGAACTCACCGATGCCGATAGCAAGCTGGGGCCGCTGCGGGCGAAGAAGTCGGCGGCAGAGATCGCGGCGATCCGCAGAAGCACGGACGTCGGCGTCGAGGCGCACCTGGCGGCGTGGCGGCGCATCGCGCCGGGCCTGTTCGAATACCAGGTCTCCGCGACAACCACATCCATGATGCTCGAGCGCGGCTGCGAGGGCGACGCCTATCCTCCCATCGTGGCCTCGGGACCCAACGCCACGGCGCTGCACTATTCCGAAAACAAGCGGCTGATGCAGGCTGGAGAGCTGGTGCTGATGGACGTGGGCTCGGAGTGCGAGGGATACGCGACCGACATCACGCGCACCGTTCCCGTGAGCGGCAAGTTCTCGCCCCGGCAGCGGGAGCTGTACGAAATCGTTCTGGGCGCGCAGAAGGCGGCGATCGCGGCGGTGAAGCCCGGTGTCACGCTGCCGCAGCTCAACCAGATCGTGCGCGACTACCTCGATGGCCATGGGCGCGACCTCGAAGGAGACCCGCTGGGCCGGTATCTGACGCACAGGGTTTCCCACGGAGTCGGACTCGCCGTGCACGACGACCCGCCCGCGTCCTGGACCGAACCTTTGCAGGCCGGAATGGTGATCACCGTCGAACCGGGTTTGTACATTCCCGAAGAAAAGATCGGGATTCGCATCGAGGACACGCTGCTGGTAACCGAAAATGGGTGCCGAAATCTAAGCGTCGCCTTGCCGCGGGAACCGGTTGAGATTGAGCGGGCCATGGAGCGCCGGTAGAACAGAGAGACAGCCCTGCCGGCGACCCAACATCCGGGCCCTGCCCCGTAAGCCCTTTCATTTCAGACTCTAGGAGGCTAGGACTGAAGTTCTGCCGGTCCCGGTACCAAACCGTGAATTTTTGCGCGCCCGCAGTCTGAATTAGGTCTAGAATGATTTCGCAGTACCAAGTCAGCCGGGCACTCCAGCAGAGCCGGTTGACTGGGGTTTGGGAGGAAATGCGCCATGTTTGACACTCTGGACGATACGATGAAGCAGGACGACCAAGCGGCTTCTTCGACCGCGTCGCGGTTGGTGCCGTGGGCTGTCGGAATTCTGGCTACTGTATTGGTTCTGGGCGGATTATATCTGGCGATGAAGTCACTTGGCTGAGGCTGGCCTCGGCGACGAGCCGAGACTGCGCCTGCCCAGAGGAGCCGAGCTGATTCATCACGGAGCGCACTAGGCCTGCATATTCGGGCCTTGCGTTGTAGGTTGCAAGGATGTGGACCAAGTCCTTGCCACGGTACAACTTAGAGTTGCCTAGCCGGGAAGCGACCCACTGGATTGCCTCACGGAAGGAGGCAAACTGTTTTCGTCCCGAATCCCACCCGAAGAGGTTCTTCCCAACCGCTGTTCTGCCGCAACCGGTCTCCACCAGCGAAATGCTGGGGAGCAGGCGCCAGTCCAGGCCATTGTGATCGGCCGCTTCCAGAAAATCCACGGCCAGGGCATGTAGCGGGCTATGCGCATCCTTGAAGAAGGTTTGCAATAGAGGAAGCCGAGGGTCGTTCCTGGGGACGGACTGCTGGTGGGGCTGTTGGGCAAGGTTCGGCATAGCCGGCAGCCCAAGGAGTCCCGCGCAAATAAGCAGTTGTCTCAAACCGTAGCACCTCGTAGAGAATCGGATCTGCGCGAACATTAAGTCGCGTTAAGAAAACCAACGGGCAGTTCTCATACTATAGCACAGTAGAGGGCCGGAAAAAGCCCCCAAATGAGGGGATAAGTCCTTGGAGCGGGAAGGGTTGGAGGGAACCGACGGAGCGGAGGGAGTGGATGCTGATGTGGCGCACGTCCTCAACGTGCATCCCGGATGGCCGGGACGCGGCACGTTGAAAGCGTGCGCCACACAGTGAGTCTGGCTACCGGCTGACGCTGGGGCTATCCGATGACGTCAGCGCGATAGCGGCAGGAGCGGCCACGGCGGCTACGGCTACTCCGGCGATGATCACGGCATGCGAACCAAGGAACGATCCGGCCTTGGCCCCGGCGCCCGCGGCGGCGACCGCCTTGGATGCCTGGGCAACGACCCTGATGGTGATCACGTTGACCACATGGGCGGCTGACGGGGCGGCCGTAGCGCTCGTGTCGAGCGTCCCGCTGACCTCGACCAGCTTGCCGACCATCTTGCCGAGATCGGTGCCGACCAGCTCGACCCGTACGCCCGCCGTCTGGTCCGTAAGAAAGTAGTGGCCGTTGCTCTCGCTCAGGACGCCCATCAGCTTCTCGGGCGGAGCCGCCCCCGAAGCCTGTATGGTGAAGGCCAGGGCTTGACCCGGCAGAACCCGGGCCAGCAGGACACCCGTCTCGTTCTTCACCTGCACGGCTCCAGAGAGCGCCGAGACCTCGACGCGGCCCGCGCCCGCCAGTCCGATGCGCGCCGCCGAGCGAGGCGCCGCCTGCACCTGGAGACCCGCGGCGTCGATCGCGTACCCTTGCCGGGAGTCCACCTGCGCCGCTCCCTGCTCGAGGACCAGCCGGTTCTGGAACACCTTCGCGCGCGAGTCCACGGACAGACGCATGCCGGTGCCTTCATACAGGCGCAATTCCGATGCGGTCCGCCCCGTCTCGACAAGGCTTCCATCGAGAATGGTCGCGTTGCCGGACACGTTGGCCCGGTCGATCTGGAAATCTCCGCTGGTGGTAGCGACTCCGATGGCGGGTGCAGCCGCCCAGGCCGCTCCCAGGACCACGGCTACGGCCAGCGCGATAAGAACTACCGGTCTCGAAAGCATTCTTTCCTCCTCCAAAAACACTGCCTGCTCCTCATGGGAGTGGCTGGCCTTGTGCGGCCTCTGTATCCAGCATCGGTAGCGGGGCCCTGAAGGTTGAGGGTGCTAGGACAAATACCGGCCCTCGCCTAAGGGAAAACACCGGGCCGGATCGCGCGTAGGTTCTCCCGATGGGATGGTTGATGCGTTCCTTGAAATGCCGCATCCCGGCCGCCATCGCCCTGGCCATCCTGCTCCTGTGCCTGGCTGGGACCGCGATGCTGGGTTGGGAGGATCGCCTGTCGCGTGCCGGAAGCCGCGAGGCTGTCGAAACGGCGATCCGCCTGGCGCCTGGGGACGCTCGAAACTACGCCGCGCTCGCGTCGCTCGCAGGCGCGGACCGGAGCCTCGCCCTGAACAAGGCCGTCAACGCCAGCCCATACAACGCGCAGGCGTGGATCGCGCTGGGGCTGGACGCGGAACTTCAAGGGGACCGGACCCGCGCCGAGCGCTGCCTGCTCCAGGCCGCCCGCGTGGACAAGACCTATGCTCCCCGCTGGTCGTTGGCCAACTTCTACTTCCGCTCCAACAGCCGCGAGAAGTGCCTGCCCTGGCTGCGCGAGGCGGCGCGGATGTCCTACGGCGACCCTCTGCCCCTGGCGCAGCTCGCCTGGAACCTGGCCGCGGACGCGCCGGAGGCATTGGCGGCCCTGAGCGACCGGCCGCGGGTTCTCGAAAGCTACGTTTCCCTGCTCCTGGATCATGACCGCCCCGGCCCCGCCGAGGTAGCGGCCGGCAGGCTGCTGGACCGTGCCGGGAAGGACGCCACCGGAGCCGCGCTGGTCACCTGCGACCGCTTCCTGGAGGCCGGCCGGCCGGAGGCGGCGCTACGCCTCTGGAACCGTTTGGCGGCCGCGCGGTGGATTCACACGCCGCCGCTTGACCCGCAGCGCGGGCCGCACCTGACCAACGGCGACTTCGCCGGAGAACCTCTCAGCCGGGGTTTCGATTGGCGGCCACAAGGCATCGCCGGAGTGGAGATGGCCTGGCGGCCGGCTGCGGACGGCGTGCGGTTTTCGTTCTCGGGCGATCAGCCGGAAAGCTGCATGCTCATGCTCCAGCGGGTCCCGCTAGCCCCAGGCCGCCGCTGGCGCCTTCGCTTCGAGTACCGCAGCCAGGGGATGGCGGCGGACACCGGCCTTCGCTGGCGCACCACCGGGGCGGAGTGGCCGGCGCCCGCGAGCGAGGCCTGGAGCGAGGCGGCGTTCGAGTTCCGCAGCCCGGCCAGCGGAACGGTGGCGCCCCTGGCGCTGGCCTACGAGCGCGCGCCCGGTACGACGCGGACGGCGGGCTCCTTCTGGCTGCGCCGCCTCACGCTCGAAGCGCGGTAGGGGACCCAGAACGGCGGGCGCGGAAGCGGAAAGCGTACGGGTTGGTGTCCACCCGAACCTCGGTGAAGCCGGCGGCCTCCAGCCGCTTCGGAAAGCCTCCCGGATCGACGGGAACCATGGTGTCGAACAGGTGGAGCAGGCGAAATGGGAAGCTATAGAGGCTGTCGGTGCCTGCGAACACGGCGCCGGGCCGGAGTACGCGGGCAACCTCCGCGAGCAGGCGATCCTGCAGCGCCGGAGAGGGCACGTGGTGAAGCATGGTAAAGCAGACTGCACCGTCGAAGCTCGCCTCGGGCAGTGACATGCGGGTGGCGTCCTCGCACAGAACCGTCACGTTGCGCCCGGCCGTGCGGCGCGAAAGCGATTCGGCCATGCGGCGGTCGATTTCCACGCAGGTGAGACGCGCCACGCGCGGAGAGAGGAGGTCCGTGGTGACGCCGGGCCCGGGGCCGACTTCGAGCACGTTCGATCCCAGCTCGACGCCTTCCAGGGTCCAGGGCAGGATGTAATCCTGGACCGTCTGCCTCCAGCGCGCGGAGCGGCACAACCGGCGGTGCATGAAGTTCATGGGCGGCCCTTAGAGTGAGCGTTTGCCCACAGTCTACCAGAGGCCGCGGCCGGAAGCTCTGCGGTTTCACGCGCTGGAGAGCGGTCCAATTGTGCGAACGGCGGGAGCGAGGGAACATACGCCATGGCGCCCGGCGACATCGGTGCTATATTGAGGAGTCTTTCCCGGAATATGTCCGCGAAGGCTCCCGACTCTCGTCTTCCGGCGCGGTTCCCCGCCCTTCTTTATGGCGTCTTGCTGATGTCGGCAGGCTTTGGCGTTTACTTGTTGGCGGTGACGGGCCGCTTCCTGTCTCTCTTTCTCGATCCGCATGACCTGTTGCTGGGTCTGTGGCAGCACGTAGTCTGGTACACCGGCGTTCCCGTGGCCGCCGGCCTGCTTCTGATGCTGTTCGAATTCGTGGTGCTGCTGCCGGCGAAGCGCAGGAAGCGGGACGTAATCTGGGACCCGCCCGCGAATCCCTATCTGACCGTGGTCCTCACCGCCTACAACGACGAGCCGAGCATCGCGCTGGCGGTCGAGGACTTCCGCGCCCATCCGCACGTCCGGCGGGTCATCGTCGTCGATAACAACAGTACGGACCGCACCGCGGAGGCGGCCACGGCGGCCGGCGCCTCGGTGGTGCATGAATCCCGCCAGGGGTATGGCCGGTGCGTGTGGCGGGCGCTGGCGGAAGGCGCGCGCAGCGGCGATACGGAACTCACCCTGCTCGCGGAAGGCGACATGACGTTTCGCGCCTACGATATCGATAAGTTCCTGGCCTACATCCCCCACGCGGAGATCGTGAACGGCACGCGCATCGTAGAGCAGCTTCGCGCGCCACGCACGCAGTTGACCACGTTCATGTACTATGGCAATTTCTTCGTGGGCAAACTGCTCGAGTTCAAACACG
>CAZBQQ010000241.1:0-6504 GCA_964493965.1 uncultured Solibacteraceae bacterium | reverse complement strand
GCGGCGAAATTCGAGCCAGTCCCGGGTTCGCCGACGGGCGACGGGCGACGAGCGACGAGCTGCTTAGCAGATCCTGGGTAACTGCTCTCCGCTGAGCATGTCGACTACGCGGCGGCCGCCGATGCGACTCTCTAGCACTACCAGGCCCGGGTCTTCCGCGATCACACAGCCCGCGACCGTCGCGCCTCGGGTCACGGATAGGGCATGCAGTACGTCGACGGCGCGCTCCGCCTCAGCGGCCGGCACGAAGGCCACGAAGCGCCCCTCGTTAGCCACGTAGAGCGGATCGAGACCGAGAAGCTCACAGGCGCCGCGCACCGCCTCGCGCACGGGGATGCCGAGCTCTTCGATCGCGATGCCGACCCCGCGCGCCGCGGCAATCTCGTTGAGCGCGGAGGCCAGGCCGCCGCGGGTGAGGTCGCGCAGACAGTGCACTTCGATGCCGGCCGCGAAGAGCGCCTGGACCGGCTCCCACAGCGGCGCGGTGTCGCTCTCGATTTCGGTCTCGAACGCCAGGCCTTCACGCACCGAGAGCACCGCGACGCCGTGCGCGCCGAGATCGCCGCTGACGATCACCGCGTCGCCCGGCTGGACCGCTTGCGGCGAGATCGCGCGCCCGTCCTCGATCAATCCGACACCGGCCGTGGTGACGAACATCTTGTCGGCGCTGCCCCGGTCCACTACCTTGGTGTCGCCGGTGACGAGCGCGACTCCGGCGGCGTCGGCGGCCTTCTTCATCGAAGCCACCACGGTGCGAAGCGTTTCCATTTGGAGGCCCTCTTCGAGGATGAAGGCCGCGCTCAGATACAGGGGGCGCGCTCCGCACATGGCCAGGTCGTTCACCGTTCCGTTCACCGCCAGATCGCCGATGTTGCCGCCAGGGAAAATCAGCGGGCGCACGACGTACCCATCGGTGGTGAACGCCAGGCGCGCGCCGCCGACGGTAACTGCCGCGCCGTCGTGGCGCGCATCGAGAGCCGGGTTCGAGAACGCCGGACCGAAGACGTTGTCGATGAGCTGGTTGGTGAGTTTGCCTCCGCCGCCGTGCGCCAGCAGAATGCGATCTCCGGCCGGGAGAGGGACCGGGCAGGTGAGTTTAAACTCGTCCATGGCGGTGCCTTCCGTACAAATAGTACGCGGCGCAGGCTCCCTCGGAGGAAACCATGGGCGCGCCGAGCGGCCGCTCCGGTGTGCACCTGGTCGCGAAGGCCGGACACTCGTAGGGCTTCTTCAGGCCTTGCAGCACGAGGCCGCTGATGCACTCGGCGGGTTCCACGGCGCCGGCCGCCGTCAGGGCGAAGCGTTCCTCGGCATCGAAGCGGCGGTAGGCCTGGCGCAATCGGAGGCCGCTTCCGGGGATCTCGCCGATGCCGCGCCACTGGCGATTGGCGGCTTCGAAAACCTCCGCCACCACTTTCTGCGCGGCGAGGTTTCCTTCGCGCGTCACCGCGCGGCTGTATTGATTCTCGACCTCGGCGCGACCGCTTTCGAGCTGCGCCACCGCCATCCGGGTGCCTTCGAGCAGGTCGAGCGGTTCGAAGCCGGTGACTACTATGGGCACGTGGTAGCGCTCGGCGATCGGCTCGTACTGCTCGAATCCGACCACGGTGCAGACGTGGCCGGGTGCGAGGAAGGCCTGCACGCGGCACTCCTTCGCGCTCAGGATGGCTTCGATGGCGGGCGGCACCAGGACGTGCGCCACCAGGATCGAGAAGTTTTCGAGTCCCTCGCGCGCAGCCTGCCACACGGCCATTGCGTTGCCGGGCGCGGTGGTCTCGAAGCCCACGGCGAAGAACACCACCTGCTTGTCCGGCCGCTCGCGCGCCACCTTCACGGCATCCGTGGGCGAGTAAACGATGCGCACGTCGGCGCCCTCGGCCTTGGCGTCGAACAGGCTCTTGGCGGAGCCAGGCACGCGCAGCATGTCGCCGAAGGAGCACAGAATGGCGCCGGGGCGCAGAGCGATGGCCACGGCTTTATCGATGAGTTCGAGCGGGGTCACGCACACGGGGCAGCCGGGACCGTGCACCAGGGTGACCTCGGGCGGCAGCAGGTCTTCGAGGCCGCTCTTGAGGATGGTGTGGGTCTGGCCGCCGCAGACTTCCATGATGGTCCAGGGGCGGGTCACGGTGCGGCGGATTTCCTGGGCCACCTGGTCCACGGCTTTGCGGTCGCGATACTCGTCGACGAACTTCATGGCGCGTCGCCCGCGGCCTCTTCGAGCTCGGCCATCAGTTCGAGGTGCTCGAAGATCTTGTGTGCTTCGTCCTCGTCGACCGTGTTCAGCGCGAAGCCTGCGTGCACCAGGACGTAGTCGCCGATGACGGCGTCGGGAGTGAAGGCCAGCGAAATCTCTTTCTTGACGCCGGCGAAGTCGACCTTGCCGTGGCGGAACGCGGGCTCGGCACCCTCGGTGATCTCAGCGATCTTTCCTGGAATGGCTAGACACATAAAACCTCGCTATCAGCTTTCAGCTGTCAGCCAGACCGCTCCCTTGCGGTCGCGGCTCGGTACGCCCTGGCGGTCGCGGGTCGATACTCAGCACTGCCTGGCCCAGGGCGATTCCTCCGTCGTTCGCGGGCACCCGCTGGTGGGTATACACCGCGAAGCCTCGAGTCTCCAGCAGCGCTACCGCTCGCTCCACCAGGTATCCGTTCTGAAAGACTCCGCCCGAAAGCGCCACCTGGCGGACTCCGCTACGCTCCGCCGCGGAAGCGATCCACTCCGCCAGTGCATTGTGGAAGCGCGCGGCGATCTTGGCCTGGGCCTCGCCCCTCTCGACGTCGCTTCTGACCGCCTCGACGAGCGGCGCCCAGTCAGCCACGCCATCGCGCTGCGGCAGCGGGTACGCTTCCTCTATGGTCGCACCATCGATGGCACGTTCGAGGAGCATGGCGGCCTGCCCCTCGAAGCGGCTCTGGCGCGCGACGCCGGCCATAGATGCCACGGCGTCGAACAGGCGGCCGACGCTCGAGGTCAGCGGGGCGTTGATTCCGCGCTCGATCATCCGGCGCAGCACCGCGTCTTCGACGGCCTGGGGCCCGAAGGTTTCGTAGAGCAGGCTGGCTTCGGAGCGCCAACCTTCTTTGATTGCGGCTTCGCCTCCCGGGAGGCGAAACGGCCGCAGGTGTCCGATGCGCTCGAAGCGGCCCTCGTCGGCCAGGAAAATCTCTCCGCCCCAGACGGTGCCATCGAGGCCGTAGCCGGTGCCGTCCCAGGACACGGCCAGGTAGGGGCCGCGAATGGCGTTCTCGGCGGCGCAGGCGGCGGCGTGTGCGTGGTGGTGTTGAATGCGGACCACAGGTAGGCCGGAGGCTAGGGCCCAACGGGTGGAGGCGTAATCGGGATGCAGGTCGCAAGCCACCAGCTCCGGTTTGAAACGGTAGAGACGGCAGAGGTCGTCGATGGCGTTCTCGAAGGCGCGGCGGGCTTCCGGGGTGTCGAGGTCTCCGATGTGCTGACTCACGAACACCTGGCGGCCTACGGCGATCGCGATCGTGTTCTTCAGGTGGCCGCCAACCGCGAGGACTGGCGGTAGTTCCTTTTCCACGCGGACAGGCAGCGGGGCATAGCCGCGCGCGCGGCGCATCACGTTCTCGCGGCCTCGGGTGACGCGCACCACGGAGTCGTCGCAGGGACGGGCGACGGGACGGTCGTGCATCAGGAAGGCGTCGGCGATGCCGCCCAGTCGGAGGCGGGCTTCGTCGTTGTCGATGGCGATGGGTTCGTCGCTGAGGTTGCCGCTGGTGGCCACCAGGGGATACGGGCAGGCGCGCATCAGGAGATGATGCAGGGGGGAGTAGGGCAGCATCACGCCCAGGTAGGGCGAGTTGTGGGCTACGTTGGGGGCGAGGGAAACCGCTCCCTTGCGGTCGCGGCTCGGTACGGACGGGCGCAGGAGGACGATGGGGGCGGCGGGGGAGGCCAGGACTCGCTGCTCCTCCGCCGACAGCAGACAATGCTCGCGCACCATTTCGATGGACGGCATCATGAGCGCGAAGGGCTTCTCTTCACGATGCTTCAGGCGGCGCAGGCGCGCGACCGCGTCCTGGTTGCGCGCATCCGCCAGCAATTGAAATCCGCCGATGCCTTTGAGCGCGAGAATGCGGCCTGACGCAATTTCGCTTGCGGCTTCGGCGATCTCCATGGACAGCTTGGGGCCGCATTTCGGGCAGGCGTTCGGCTGGGCGTGAAAGCGGCGGTCGGCGGGGTCGGTGTACTCGCGGCGGCAATCGGGGCAGAGCGTGAAGCCGCGCATGGTGGTGTTCGGCCGGTCGTAGGGGATGTCCAGAATGATGCTGTAGCGGGGACCGCACTGGGTGCAGTTGGTGAAGGGATAACGGTAGCGCCGGTTGGCCGGGTCGGAGAGATCGGCCAGGCATTGCGGGCAGGTGGCCAGATCGGGCAGGACGGCGGCAGACTTCTCGCTCGCCTGGTCGCTGGCGAGGATCTCAAACCCGGTGAAGCCGGCGGGAGAGAGGAAGCTGGTTTCGCGCGCGAGGACTACGGCCGCGGCGGGCTGCTCGGCTTCGAGGCGCTCGAGGAACTGCCGGAGCTCGTCGGGCGCGCCGTCCACTTCCACCACCAGGCCGGCGCTCGAATTCAGCACCCAGCCGGGCAATCCCATTTCCGTCGCGAGGCGGTAAACGAACGGGCGGAACCCCACGCCTTGCACGGCGCCGTAGAGCGCCACGCGGAGCCTCTGAGATTTGGGTACTGCAACCTTCATGGGGGGGACTTCAAGCTCCGGCGGCCTGCAACCTCTGAACCTCCGCCAGCACCAGACTGGCGACTCGCTCGGCCGCGGCCAGGACGACCGGCTGGGGCTCGGTCCCGGGCTCGAACGCGCAGCCTTCGATGCCGTAGATCTTCAGCGAGCCGGGCATGCGATCGAGGGCGCGCGCCAGTTCGATCGCGGCGGCGACGTCGAAGGAATGGCTGGAGGTGGTGGCACTGCGGAGAACCGCGGCGTCGGCTCCCATGGCGCCGCTGATGGTGCCGGGCGGCGCGCCGGTCATCACCGTGTCGATCAGGATGACATACTCGGCCGCGCTCCAGGTATCGATCAGAGCCAGTCCGTCGCTCGAATGCTCGCGGGCATCGATGCCATGCTCCCGCAGGCGGCGCACCACCAGAATGCCCGCCGCGTCGTCCCCGCGATCCCGATTTCCGCAACCGATTACCAGAGTTCGCACCATTACTCCCGCGTCATTTCCAACCGCAGGAAGTGCGTAGCGCAGGAGATGCAGGGGTCGTAGTTGCGCACGGCCTGCTCGCAGCGCAGCGTGATCTCCTCCTGCGGCAGCGCAGAGAGCTGCGGGACGAACTGCCACAAATCGTCTTCGATGCGTTTCTGGTTCTGGGAGGTCGGCGGCACGATCTTGGCCGCCAGGATCTTGCCCTCGCCGTCGATCTGGTAGCGGTGATAGAGGATGCCGCGCGGCGCCTCGGTGATGGCGTGACCGGTGCCGGCGCGCATTCGCACCTTGGCTCGCGGCGCTTCAGGCGGCTCGTACTCCTCGATGATGCGCAGGGCTTCCTCGCAGGCGAACACCAGCTCGACCGCGCGCACGATAATGCTGCGGAAGGGATTGAGGACGGGCGCCTTGAGACCGACGTCGGCCGCCGCCTGGCGCGCGCTCCCGGGCAACTTGTCGTGATTCAGGTTGAAGCGCGCCATGGGCCCCACCAGGTAGGAACCGCGCTTGCGCAACTGCGACTGCAGCGCGTTGGAGTGCTTCACGTGCTGCTCGAAGAAATGCTCCTCGTACTCGCTGGCCTCGATGTCCAGGCCCTTGTTCGACACCAGGCGGCCCTTGTTGAGCGGATACTCGTCGCGATGCGTGAGCGCCACGAACTCGTAGTCCTGCTCGAAATCGGGGAACGGGAAGGTGGCGACCAGCCGGACGGTCTCGATCGCGGTGTCGCGGGCCCACTTCAAATCTTCCACCAGCTCCCGCAGCTCGCTGCGCGTGGGCACCTTGTAGAACCCGCCGACGCAGACCGAGATGGGGTGGATCTCGCGTCCGCCCAGAACGGTCATCAGGTGGTTGCCGATCTTCTTCAGGCGCAGGGCCTGATTCACTTTCTCTCCGTGGTCGCGCGCCATCTCGATGGCATCGGCGTAGCCGAGAAAATCCGGCGCGTGCAGCATGTAGATGTGCAGCGCGTGGCTCTCAATCCACTCGCCGCAATAGAACAGCCGGCGCAGCTCGCGCACGGCGGGATCGACTTTCACGCCCAGAGCCTTTTCGATGGCGTGGACCGCGCTCATCTGGTAGGCGATGGGACAGATGCCGCAGATGCGTGCGGTGATGTCCGGCGCTTCGAACGCGTGCCGGCCGCGCAAAAAGGCCTCGAACATACGCGGCGGCTCGAAGATGGTCAGCTTCACGTCTTCGACGCGCTCGCCGCGGAACTTGATCTGAAGCGCTCCTTCGCCCTCCACGCGGGTCAGCATGTCGACCTTGATCGTTTTGGCGGGCATCGTCGAAACCTCCTTGT
>CAZBQQ010000240.1:4068-6586 GCA_964493965.1 uncultured Solibacteraceae bacterium | reverse complement strand
ATTTGCAGGCGGGTTACCAACCCGCCGCAGGTTTGACAACCTGCCCCACAACCTCCGCACGATTCTCACATCCGGGGAAACTAGTGGCATCCCGCGCCGCTAGTGCGCAGCGGTTTCGAGCGCCACCTGGCTGCGCGCCGTGCGAATGCGGTCGCGATATTCCTGGATCAGCGTGGTGAAGCCCGCCCAGTAGTAGCCGCCGACGAACAACAGCAGGAACGGCAGGCAGAAGAAGTTGTAGACGTCGATCGCGAACACGCACATGGCGACGAAATAGGTGCCGATCGCGATCTCGATGAACGGCAGCCAGCCGCTGCGGCGCCGGTACTTGGCGGCCACGCTGCGCGCCGCGCCCCCATCGGCCGCGTACTTCGGGGTGCGCACAAAGCCGCTCTGGATCCCCAGCAGAGCCTCGATCACGGCCCGCGTGTTGATGACGGTCAGCGCCACGCCCACCGCCAGCAGCGCCGGCAGCATCAGAATCGAGCGCAGGACGCTGCGGGGATACAGCTCGCGCTGCGCCAGCACATAGAACGCCGAGATGGACCAGAACGAGGCGACGATCAGCGGCAGGTCCAGGAACACCATCTGGAACCAGCCCATGTAGAACCGGACGATCATCACCGGGAGCATGAGCGCCGACACCATCATCATCATGGGGTAGCTGATGTTCGGCGTCAGGTGCATGAACGCTTCCACCTTTAGCCGCCACGGAATGTCGGCCCGCAGAATGGTGGGCAGCAGCTTCTTGGCCACCTGAGTCAAGCCCTTGGCCCAGCGCATCTGCTGAATCTGGAAGGCGTGCATCTCGACCGGCAACTCGGAGGGGCAGTCGAGCGCCGGCAGGTAGACGAACTTCCAGCCTTTGAGCTGCGCCCGGTAGCTCAGATCGGAGTCCTCGGTCAGGGTGTCGTGCTGCCAGCCGCCCGCGTCGTCGATCATAGCGCGGCGCAGAATCCCCGCGGTTCCGTTGAAGTTGAAGAACAGGCCGCGGCCGAAACGCGCGCCGTGCTCGAGCACGAAGTGGCCGTCCAGCAGCATGGCCTGGACCTCGGTCAGCACGTTGAAGTTGCGGTTGACGTAGCTCCAGCGCGTCTGCACGACCCCCACCTTGGGATCGGCGAAGAAGTGAACGGTGCGCATCAGGAAGTCGGCGGGCGGGATGAAATCGGCGTCGAAGATGGCCATCAGCTCGCCGGTGGCGGTCTTCAGGCCTTCCTGCAGCGCGCCCGCCTTGAAGCCGGTGCGGTTGCTGCGGTGGTGGTATTCGATGGGATGGCCCAGCGCCCGGTAGCGCGCCACCAACCGCTCGGCGAAGGCGTGGGTCTCGTCGGTGGAATCGTCCAGCACCTGGATCTGCAGCAGCTCGCGCGGATACTCGATCTTGAGGGTCTCTTCGAGCAGCCTCTCCACCACGAAGCGCTCGTTGAACAGCGGGAGCTGAATGGTGATCGGCGGAAGCTGCTCAAAGCGCGTGGGCGCGACTTTCGGAAGCTTCCTGCGGTACTTGAAATAGGTTCGTATCACCTCGTAGCGGTGCAGACCATACACGGACAGGATCGCCAGCAGCCCGAAGTAGGGGACCAGGATCATCCAGTCGAACCACGACAGTCGGTAGACGCCGGCGAAGGTCTCGTCCGCCAGCGCGTGCTTGAGCTGCTGGAAGGCGGTGGCGGTCAAAAGCAACGCCGGGCTGAACAGTGTGGTCATGAGGCGGCCGGTAGAGGGATACTCCTCTCCTCTATTGTATGGCGCTGGTGAACCATTCTACACCTGAGACGAGGGCGAGGGGGATGGGGCTTTCACCTTAGGGGTCTGTTCGCCACGCGGTCTTCAGCCGATGGAGAACTGGGGAAACAGTGCCACTCCTTGAGACACCCGCCGCTGGCGCCAGGCTGGTATTGGCCTCAGCCTGGGGGGACCGCAACTTGGCGGCCGTCGTCGCGCGGGCCACCTTCGATATCGCCCGGGACCGGCTCGTCTTTTCGCCAGAGCACCCCTGGCCCGCCGGGCCGGAGGCAATCGAGACGCCCTGGGGCACCTTCCCGCCCGATACGCCGTTTCCCAGGGAGGGCATCGACGTCTTTGTGCTGGGCAGCGCCTGGCAACCCGACGGATTGCCGGCAACCGAACTGACGCTGGCGATCCATGTGGGTGCGGTGCTCGAGCGGCGCATCGTGGTCATCGGCGACCGGGCCTGGGTGCGCCGGGATGGCGCGCTCGTCCCCGGCAAGCCGCGGCAGTTCGTGTCGATGCCCCTAACTTACGAGAACGCCTACGGCGGCCGGGGCGCCGCCAATCCAGTGGGCAAGGGCTTCTACGCCAGCGAGGCGGAGGCGCTTGGCCAGCCGCTTCCGAATCTCGAAGACGCGGACGCACGTATCCGCTCGTTTGCGGATCACCCGGATCCGGTCGGGACGAGTCCGTGTCCGCAGCGCGGCGGGCGGTCGCGCCTGATCATCGACCCGGAGTGCGCGCCCCACCCCGGCACAATGGTCCAGATCACGCACGCCACGCC
>CAZBQQ010000240.1:0-3968 GCA_964493965.1 uncultured Solibacteraceae bacterium | reverse complement strand
TTTTTTCGCGGCGTCGCGCTGGACGCCTGGCGCCGCATCGTCAATCCCGAAATGACCCGCACCGAGGTGGACTTCCTCGAACGGGCGCTTGAAGTCAGCCCCGGCGCGCAACTTCTGGACGTCCCCTGCGGCAACGGGCGGCACTCGATTGAGTTCGCCGGCCGAGGGTTCAGAATGACCGGGCTCGACCTGAGCGAGGAGTTTATCGCGGAGGCGCGCGGCGCAACGCTCCTCCCGGTGCGATGGATGAGGGCCGACATGCGCGACCTTTCCTGGGTCTCCGCGTTCGACGGTGCGTATTGCTTCGGCAACAGCTTCTGTTACCTGGGCTGCCCAGAGGCCCGGCAGTTCCTGGCCGGGGTGGCGCGTGGGCTGAAACCCGGCGCGCGATTCGTCGTGGACACGGGGATGGCGGCCGAATCGATTCTGCCTTCGCTTGCGCGGACCCGCTGGTTCCGGCTCGGGGACATCCTCATGCTGAGTGAGAATCGCTACGATCCCGCCGAGAGCCGGCTCGATATCGACTACACGTTCGTCCAAGGCGGCGTGGTCGAGACGCGGCCCACGTCGAGCTACGTCTTCACCGTCGCAGAGCACTGCCGGCTGCACCGCGAGGCAGGGCTCGAGCCGGTAAGTCTGCTGGGCTCGACGAGCGCCGAGCCCTACCAGCTTGGGTTCCCGAGGCTGATCCTGGTTTCGGTCAGACAATAGAGCGGCGGCGGCTCACGCTACAATCGGCTGAGAAGCCTATGCGTAAGTTGAGCCTTTCCCTCACCCTGCCGATCGTGTGCGCCGCCGTCGTTCTGCTGGCCGAGACCGGCCCGGCGTCTTCCCGCGACGAAGAGTTGTGGCGCCACCGCAATCTGGGCAAAGCGCTTTATGAGACGCCCACCAGCGTCCCGCAGTCCGCCCTGGAGCTGAAGAAGGCGCTCGATCTGGCGCCCAACTCATTTCGCGACCGCCTCAACTACGGCTTGGCGCTGCTGCGCGCGGGCGACCTCAAGCAAGGCATGGCGGAGCTAGAGAAGGCCCAGAAGCAGGACCCGAAGTCTCCCTACACGTGGTTCAACCTGGGTGTCGCCTACAAGCGCGAAGGAATGTACCCGGAGGCGATCCACCAGTTCGAGGGCATGGTCAAGCTGGTCCCCACCGAGCCGGTTTCGCATTACAACCTCGGCCTTCTCTACAACCTCACGGACCGCCAGCCGGAGGCGCTGAACCAATTCGAGATCGCCAAGAAGCTGGACTCGAAGCTGGTGGCGCCGCGCTTCCAGATCTACAACGCGTACCGGCTCATGGGCAAGGAAGTGGAGGCCAAGGCGGCGCTGGCCGAGTTTCTGAAGGTCAAGGAGGCGCAGAAGGCCGCCGACGATTCCGAAGACATGGAGTGGTGCTACTACGCCGAGCTGTACGATCCCATCGAAGCGCACCCGGCTCCGGCGGCCGCGGCTCCTCCGGCCGCGCTTCGATTCGCCGACACGAAGCTCGACGGCACGGAGGATCCGAAGACCGCGGGCATGTTGGTGATGGACACCGTGGGCGATGGCAGCTCCGACCTGCTGGTATGGTCGAGCGATGGAATCCGCGTGTACCGCAAGGGTAAGGACCCGGTCGCCGATTCCGGCCTGGAAGACCTCAAGGGCGTGCGCTTCGTGGCCGCGGGCGATTTCGAGAACAGCGGCCTGGCGGGTTTGTGCGTGCTCACGGAGAAGGGCCCGCTGCTCTACCGCAACGTGAAGGGCAAGTTCGTGAAGGTGGCGGCGCAGCTTCCGGCGGGGCGGTTCGAGCGCGCCGTCTGGCTCGATTTCGACCACGACTACGACCTCGACCTGTTCCTGCTGGGCGAAAAGTCCGTGCTGCTCCGCAACGAGGGCGAGCACGGATTCCAGGACTACTCCGCGCACTTCCCCTTCGCCGCGGGCCGGGTCGTGGATGCTCTGGCGTTCCGGCTGGTTCCGGATTCGAAGGGGATGGACCTGCTGCTGAGCTATGCCGACCGCGGCGCGGTCCTGTACCGCGACCAGATGCGGGCGGTCTTTGAAGCCGTTCCGGTGGACGCGGTTCCGGCTGGGGCGCGCACGCTGGAGGCGGTCGATATCGATAACGACAGTTGGATCGACGTGGCGTTCTCCGGCCCGCAGGGTGTCCAGTTCGCCATGAACCGCGAAGGGAAACTGGCCGCGGAGGCGACTCCGGCGCCCGCCGTTCCCGCGCTGGCCTTCGCCGATCTCGAAGACCGGGGCCTGGCAGACATGGTCGCCGGAGACTCCGTCTTCCTGAACCAGGGACTGGGCAAGGTGGGAGCGGGGAAGAATCCCGGCGGCCTCCCGGATGCCGTGGCCTGGGCTCGCGCCGACTTCGAGAACGACGGGCGCATCGACCTGGCCGCGGTCGCATCGGACGGCAGCATCCATCTGCTCAGCAACCAGACCGCTACAAAGAACCAGTGGATTCGGGTGGCGCTGGCGGGCGTGAAGAACCTGAAGCTGGGGCCGGGAACCGAAGTCGAGGTCAAGTCCGGAACGCACTACCAGAAGCAGATGTACGAGGGCGTGCCGCTGCTGTTCGGCCTGGGGCCGGAGAAGGCGGTGGACACCATCCGCATCAGTTGGGCGAACGGCATGATCCAGAACGAAATGGACCGCCCGCTGGCGCAGACCGCGGAGCTCAAAGAGGCGCCGCGCCTGTCCGGATCCTGCCCCATGGTCTTCGCCTGGGACGGAGGCAAGTTCGAGTTCGTGGCCGATGTGCTGGGCGTGGCGCCGCTCGGCGCGAGTTCCGGCGACGGCGGCTACTTCCCGGTATCGAGCCACGAGTACCTCACGATCCCGGGCGACCGGCTCGAACTGCGCGATGGGCGATACGAGGTCCGTATCACCGAAGAGCTGCACGAGGTGTCGTACATCGACCAGGTGCGGCTGATCGCTCTCGATCATCCGGCCGGCGTCGATATCGTGACCAACGAGAAGTTCAAGTCGCCGCCGTTCCCCGAGTTCCGGCTCTTCGGCGTAAGCCGGCGCATCTTCCCGGTCTCGGCGCGCGACGGCCAGGGGCGCGACGTGCTTGCCAAGGTGCTGCGGCGCGATCGCGTTTACGCGGACGGCTTCCGGCACGACATGGCGGGCGTGGCGGAGATGCACTCTCTCGATCTTGATTTCGGTCCGGGCGCCGCCCGCGACAATCGCGCGGTCCTGATGCTCAGCGGTTGGATCGATTGGGCAGACGGCAGCACCTTCATGGCCGCATCGCAGGGCAGCAAGGACGGCCTGGTCCTGCCGTATCTCCAGGTGAAGGACGCCTCCGGCCAGTGGCGGACGGTGATCGAGGACATGGGCGTGCCTGCGGGCGAGCCGCGCACCATCGCGGTGGACCTCACCGGCAAGTTCCTGTCCGCCTCGCGCGCGGTGCGCATCGTGACCAACACCTGTGTGTATTGGGACCAGATCTACCTGAGCGATGACACGGCGGCTCCGCGAACGCGCATGACGGCCATGGATTCCGAGACGGCGGATCTGACCCTGCGCGGATTCTCGCGCGCCGTGGTCGATTCGCGGCATGAGCAGCCGGAGTATTACGACTACTCCGAGTGGCGGCCGGCGGCGATGTGGAACCCGGTTCCGGGCCTGTACACGCGCTACGGCTCCGTGCGCGAGTTGCTGGCGGCGGCCGACGACCGGTTCGTCATCATGGGCTCCGGCGACGAGATCCGGCTACGCTTCGATCCTGCCCGCCTGCCCGCGCTGGCGGCGGGTTGGAAGCGGGACTTCCTGGTGCTGGTGGACGGCTGGTCGAAGGACGCCGACGCCAACACGGCGTTCGGGGATTCGGTTGAGCCGCTGCCGTTCCACGGCATGAGCGCGTATCCGTACCCGGCGGCGGAGCGCTTCCCGGACGACGCGGCGCACCGCGCTTGGCGGAAGGAATACAACGTGCGGCGGCCGGTGAAGTTCATTGAGCCGCTGGTGGCG
>CAZBQQ010000239.1:0-6638 GCA_964493965.1 uncultured Solibacteraceae bacterium | reverse complement strand
AATCACGACGCGGACCAACGATTCTACTTTACGTAAACGAATAACGCAACTTGAATACAGCGATTTAGCGCAGCGCCTCGCCGGCAGATCAGGCAACCCGCGCTTTAGGGTGCGAAATACCCGTTGACGCCGACAATCAGATTTGTCGGGCCCGTAAGGTGGCTGCGGATCGCCCCCCTACACCTCAAGCCCAATCGACCGCATCAGCTCCAGCGCGTTGCTCTTCTCGACCACCCCCGGCCGCAGATGGTAGTCGAACGTGATCTTCCCCTCCGCCAGGTGGTCCTCGAAATGAACGTTCCGCGCGCGCGGCGCCAGCGCGCTGGCAATCTCCGCCAGCGCCAGGTCGTGCGTCGTCAACAGGCCGATCGCGCCGCGATCCACCAGCGTCCGGATCACCGCCTCGGCGCCAATCCGCCGGTCGTGCGAGTTGGTGCCTTGCAGCAACTCGTCGAGCAGGAACAGCAGCGGCAGCGGCCCTTTGGTCAGCTCCACCAGCGCCCGGATGCGCGTGATTTCGGCATAGAACCGGGATGTGCCCGAGTTGAGCGAATCCATCGTGCGGATCGATGCCCCCACCACCAACGGCGTCAGGCGCAGCCGCGCCGCCCGCACCGGAGCGCCCGCCATCGCCAGCACGGCGTTCACCCCCACCGTCCGGAGCAGCGTGCTCTTGCCCGACATGTTCGAACCGCTCACCACCAGCACCGCGGGCTCGCCGCAAAGCCGCACGTCGTTCCGAACCGCGCGGACCGCTGCGATGAGCGGATGCGCAAGGCCTTCGCCTTCGAAGCACGGGCCGCCGGCGCCGAACTCCGGGAACGGATCTTCCGGCTGCTCGTAGGCGTAATTCGCGAGCGCGCACAGCGCCTCGATCTGGCCCGCCGCTTCGAGCCATTGCCGAACGTGACTGCCCGACTCCTTCCGCCACGCCTCCACCGCGAAGGCGAGCTGCACCTTATACAGCAGCGGCAGGTTGACCATGCGGACGAGCACGTGATCGGCCGAGTCCAGCAGCTCCATGAGCCGGTTCAGGTGGGCGATGCGACGCGAGGGAGGAGCGCCCTCCGTCTCGAACGCCTTCCGCAAAGCCGCCAGCCGCGGGCTCGAGAACGGCTCGCGTTCGAAGCGCCCCAGGACCTCGGCCAGAAGCGACAGTCCGTATGCCGGGTCGCCCACGCCTTCGACCACCCGCTCCACCCGCGCTCGCAGCCGCAGCGCGAAGAAGGCTTCCACGGCCGCGACAACCAAAAAGAACTCCGGGATGCCGAAGACCGCCCACACCGTTACCGCTCCGATCATCAGCGCGGCCAACGCAGCCGCCGCGATGCGCAAGCGGCGCGAGTCGAACACCAGCGGCTTCTCGGCCCAACGCGCCAGCGACCCCGGCTCGATTCCCGATCGCAGGTCCTCGCCGAGCATGGCGATCTCCTCGCGCAGATCCAGGCCGGGGCGCAGTTCGTTCACCGCGGCGTGCCGCTCGCGAACCTCCGCCGGAGCCGCAGGTTCGAGCAGCCAGTGCGCCAGCGTCTCGGACCCCGACCGCAGCCGCGCCGTCGACAGCAACTCGAACAACGAGCCCTTGCCGAACAGGTCCAGGTCCTCGGCGTAGGGGTGGGCGGGATCGTTGAAGCGCTCGCCGCCATCGCCCTGGCCGGCCCACCGGCCCTCGATGCGCGCGATGCACTTTTGGTAAAACGCCGCCAGCCGTTCGGCCCGCTTGCGGCCCCGCATCGTGCTCTCGTGCACCAGCGCCAGCGCCGCGAAGCCCACCGCGGGCACAAGCAGCCACAGGGGAGGGAACCAGTGCCGGGCCACCGCCATCCAGGCCCCCACGATTCCGGACACCGCCACGGCGAGCTGCGCGTTCCCGAGCGCGATATGACGCCGCTCGAACGCCGCCACCACCAGACCTTGGGACTCGAGGCGCCGTGCGTACTCCGCGCGAGGATTGTCTGGGATGTCGCTCACGGAGGTCTACGGCGTAGGCTTCAGCACCAGCTCATAATCGTCGGACTGCGATCCGCCATCCGCGGATTCAATCTGCATGAACTGGAATGGACCGAGCGGTTTGGCGAACTTCCGCGGCGCCTTGGTCAGGGTGCCCAGGCTGATGCTGACCATGTACACGCCCGTGGCGATGCCTTCAATCGGGACCTCCGTGGCTGCCTGGACGAAGACCAGCCGCAAGGGAACGCCCGGAGCGCCTTGTGCGGAGACGCGAACCACCGCGTCCTGCCCGCTGTGGTTGGCGATCCGGAACCGGCCCACGCCGGTACGCCCCTGGGGCGTGATCAACTGGGCGCCGGTGGGGAGGGATATCGGTGCTTCCTCCTCCGCCGGCTCGGAGGCCTTCTTCGCAGCGTGGTGCGCGGGCGCGGCATCCCCAGGACGCGGAGCCGCCTTCTTGGCAGCTGCCGCGCCCTGGAGCGGGGGCAATTGACCCTGGTTCTCCGAGCGGTTCGACCCCGCATTGAACAGGTAGAGCCCGAGCGCCACCAGCACCAGCGGGATCAGAAACGCGCTGAATTGGGCCGCCACTCGCACTGGACTCTTCCGAGGCGGCGGCGGGGGCGGAGGCGCGAAATGGATCGTGGGCGCGGCCGCGACGGGCGCCGCGTGCGGATACGAGGGCGGACGCTCCTGCTCCCAGGCGCTGAGCGGTCGCGGCACCACGGGCTCGTCGGATTCCTGGCCCGGGGTGGGCCCTACCGGCACGTTCGTCGCGAACAGCGGAGCCGGATTGTTCCGGTCCATCACGTGATCGGGCACCGGAGTCAGGAGCTGCGGAGTCTCCGTGGGCGCCGGCGTGGCGTTCAGGTCCTTCTTGTTCGTCAGCGCGTTATACGCCTCGATGATCTCTTTCAGCTTCGCCTCCGCCATCAGCTCCAGATTGGGCTGCGTGACGAAGCGCTGCGGGTCCCAAATTCTGACCAGGTCTCTATAGGCCTGGTACACATCTTCGGGAGAGGCCGTCGGTTCGAGGTTAAGAATTCGGTAGTATCGCTCGATTTCGGAGTCCATTTCACCGCCAGGTCAAGACTCTCAATGAGCATAACCCGTCCTAATACTTCTGGCAACCCTGGCAGGTGCTTGTGGGGCAGGCGCTTGTGGGCAGGCGTCCACGCCCGCAGCGGGTCTCCAGACCCGCCCCCGCCGCTCCGCCCCCGCGAACTCACGGTACCTACGGCCTTTACCTTGAGCCCGCCCCGGTATTCTGTTATCCTCTGTGTTGGGTTTCCCAAAGAGTCTTTGTCCTACCCGAGGTTTGCATGTCAGGTCATTCAAAGTGGGCGACGATCAAGCATAAGAAAGCCGCCACGGACGCCAAGCGCGGAAAGCTCTTCACGCGCGTTATCAAAGAGATTTCGATAGCCGCCCGCGGCGGCGGCGGCGACCCGGATTCCAATCCCCGCTTGCGAACCGCCATCCTGGCCGCCAAAGCGGTCTCGATGCCGCAGGAGAACATCAAGCGCGCCATTGAGCGCGGCACCGGCGAGCTCGAAGGCGGCCAGATCGACGAAGTGATGTATGAAGGTTACGGGCCGGGGGGCACCGCCGTCCTGGTCGAGGTCGCCACCGACAACCGCAATCGCACCGTCAGCGAAGTCCGGCACCTCTTCACCAAGTACGCCGGCAAGCTGGGGGTGGAGGGCAGCGTGTCGCGCCTGTTCACGCGCAAGAGCCAAGTCCTGGTCCCGATCGAGAATGCCACCGAGGAACGGCTCATGGACACGGCGCTCGACGCCGGCGTCGAAGACATCCGCAACGATGGCACCAATTGGGTGATTCTCTCTCCGCCGGAAGCGCACCTTCCCGTGCTCGAGGCGCTGAACAAGGCCGCCATCCAGCCCGCCGAAGCGCAAGTGGTCATGGTCCCCAGCATCCTGGTCAAGCTCGAGGGCAAAGACGCCGGAACCATGCTCAAGCTCAGCGAGGCACTCGAGGAGCACGAAGACGTGCAGAACGTCTACGCCAACTTCGATATTGACGATAGCGTCCTGGAGGCCCTGGCCCAATAGGCGTGCCGGGCGGCCCATGCGGGTTCTGGGCATAGACTGCGGGACCGAGCGCACCGGTTACGGAATCATCGAGAGCGATGGCCGCAGCCACTGCCTCATCTCGACCGGAGTGATTAAGACCAGCCCCAGAGAGCCCATGCATCTGCGCCTGGCCCAGATCGCGGGGCGCCTGCGCGCTCTGATTTGCGAACACGTCCCCGCGGCGGCGGCCGTCGAGGATGTCTTCTACTCGATCAACGTGCGTACGGCACTGAAGCTCTCGCAGGTTCGGGGCGTGGCCCTGCTGACCATCGCAGAAGCGGGCCTGGAACTGGGAGAGTATTCGCCGCTGGAGATCAAGACCAGTGTGGTGGGCTACGGCAGGGCCGAGAAAGCGCAGGTCCAGATGATGGTGAAGTCGCTGTTGCGGCTGGATCACCTGATCGAGTCGGAGGACGCCTCCGACGCTCTGGCTGTGGCCATCTGCCACGCCACCCGCGCTGCCGTGGAAAGGGCGATTGCGAAATGAGGCGCTCGTCGCTCGTCGCTCGGCGCTTGTCGCTCGTCGCTCGTCGCTTGTCGCTCGGCGCCGGTCGCTCGTCGCTCGTCGCTCGTCGCCCGTCGCTAGCGCGCCTGTCGCTCGTCGCCCGTCGCTCGTCGCTGTTGGCCCTCCTCGCCGCGACGACTCTCGCCGCCGCCGACCTGCCCAAGATCACCTACACGAAAGTGTTCACCGGCAGCACTCCGCCCTTCGTCGAGATCGTGGTGGACAAAGAAGGCCACGGCGTTTACAAAGAAGCCACGAACGACGACAATCCGATGGCTTTCGTGCTCTCGCCCGAGGAGAGCGCCGCGGTGTTCGAACTGGCCGCGAAGCTCGATCACTTCACTAAGCCGCTCGAGTCCCCCATCAAGGTCGCTTTCATGGGCGATAAGATCTTCCGATGGGAGAACGGCAGCGAGAAGCACGAGACGAAGTTCAACTACTCGCAGGTCCCCGAGGCCCAGGCGCTTTGGGACTGGTTCGAGCGCATCGCCGAAACCGAACAGCGCTACGCCGTCCTCGAGAGTGCGACCCATTTCGACCGGCTCGGCGTCAACCAGGCGCTGCTCGAGTTGGAAGCGACGTACGACCGCAAGCGTCTGGTCGCGGCGGCCCAGTTCCTGCCGCTGCTGGACCGCATCGCGGCGAGCGAACACTTCATGCACATGGCGCGGGAGCGGGCCGCGGCCCTCGCCGACGTCATCCGCAATCCACCGCCCAAGGCGAAGGGCCAATGAGGACGACGCTCCGTCGCATCGTGGTGCTGGTCTTCGACAGCGTGGGCGTAGGCGAGATGCCCGACGCGGCCGACTACGGAGACGTGGGCAGCGACACGCTGGGGCACATCGCCGCCAGCCGGCCTCTGCGCCTCCCTAACCTGTGCTCGCTCGGCCTCGCGAACATCCGGCCGTTCGATGGCCTCGAGGCGGCCGCCCAGCCGCTTGGCTGTTACGGCAAGTGCGCGCTCGCCTCTCCGGGCAAGGACACCACCACCGGGCACTGGGAGATGGCGGGCATCCACCTCGAGAAGCCCTTCCCGCTCTACCCGCACGGATTCCCGCCCGAGGTGCTGGGCGAGTTCGAGCGCCGGATCGGCCGGCGGTCGCTCGCCAATTGCACTGCTTCCGGAACCGAGATCATCGCGAGGCTCGGCGCCGAGCACATGCGTACGGGCTCGCCCATCGTCTACACCTCGGCCGACAGCGTCTTTCAGATCGCTGCCCACGAAGAGACCATTCCGCTCCCCGAGCTCTACCGGATGTGCGAAATCGCGCGCGAGATCCTCACCGGGCCGCACGAGGTGGGGCGCGTCATCGCGCGGCCTTTCGTCGGCGCACCGGGCGCCTTCGTGCGCGACGGCGCGGCGCGCCACGATTACGCCGTGCCGCCTCCCTCCGGCATGCTGCTCGACCGGCTGGCCGAGCGGGGAGTGCCGGTCTGGTCGGTGGGGAAAATTTCCGAGGTGTTCCTGGGCCGCGGCGTCGCGCACTCGGCCAAGACCCGCGACAACGCCGAAGGCATGCAGCGAACGCTGGACGCTCTCGGGGAGCTGGAGCGCGGCCTGATCTTCGCGAATCTCGTCGATTTCGACATGCTGTACGGGCACCGCAACGACGTCGAAGGCTACGCCGCGGCGCTCGAAGCCGCGGACGCTTGGCTGCCCACGCTGCTCGCGGCGCTCGGCGACGGCGATCTGCTCATTCTGACGGCCGATCACGGCAACGATCCCACTACGCCCTCGACCGACCACAGCCGCGAGTACGTGCCGTTGCTGGTCTACGGCCCCCGCGCGAAGCGGGGCGTCGATCTGGGCACCCGCGCCACGCTCTCCGACATCGGCGAGACCGTGGCCGACAATTTTGAAACTCATCTTGAGAAAGGAACTAGTTTTCTAGAAGCGATCTTATGAGAACACCATTGATGGCGGGCAACTGGAAGATGTACAAGACGGCCCAGGAAACCCAGGCATTCTTCGAGAAGTTCAACGCGCTGGTCGCCGCGGCCCAGGGGCGGGACGTGGTCCTCTGTCCGACCTTCCCGAGCCTGCCGGCGGCGGTTGAGGCTACCAAAGGCACGCGCATCGGAATCGGCGC
>CAZBQQ010000238.1:0-6644 GCA_964493965.1 uncultured Solibacteraceae bacterium | reverse complement strand
GCCCCACAACTCCGCAGGAGAAAACTAAGTGGGGTTGGGCGTGGACGCCTGCCGCACAAGTCCTACTCGGTCTGGCGGACGGGCTGGCCGGTGTGGAGAGCGCGTTCCGAGCGCAGGGCGACCATGTCGCCTTCGGCCAGGCCGGAGAGGACCACGGCTCGCGTGATGCTCGAGGCTCCGAGTTGGATGGGATGCCACTCGACACGGCCGTCGCGGAGCACATAGACGCCGGTCTTGCCGTTCTCGGTGCGGATCGCTTCTTTAGGGATCGTCAGGCCGGCGGCGACTACTTGCGAGGTGACCTCTACGTTCACGTTGGTTCCGGGGACGAGCTTCATGTCGGGGTTGTCAATGGTCGCCAGAGCGACGCCGACCTGGCGGGTGCCGACCGGGGTCACCTCGGTGGGCATCTTCTCGACGGTCCCTTGCCATTGCCGTCCCGGAAGTGCATCCCAGGTCACGGTGACCGGCATTCCCACCCCGACGCGGCCCAATTCAGGTTCATCCACCTGAATGCGAACCTGCAGTTTCTCTACGTCGCCAACACTGGCTACCGGGTCGCCGGCATTCAGGAACGCTCCCTGGCGAATGGGCAGATCGTAGACCGTCCCGTTCATGGGGGAACGAATCGCGCTGCGCTCCAGCTTCAGCCGGGCCTGCTCCAGGCCGGCCTCGGCTTCGTGCACCTTGGCCTCGGCCGCGGAACGGTCGGGCACGTCGACCAGGGCAACGCGCTTCTTCTCGAGGCCGGCGATGACCTCCTTGATCCGCTCGACGCGCTGCCCGGCGTCAACCAGGTCCTGCCCGGTGGCAGCCTGCTTTGCGGCCAGGCGCTTGGTGATCTCGTAGTCGCGTTGGGCGGCTTCGAGCTCCAGATGGTTGCGCGCGCTCTCATTCGCGATATCGACCTTCGCCTGCTCGGTTCCACCGTGGAGGACGGTTTCTAACTGGGCGCGCGCCTGCGCCACCGCTGCCTCGGCCGCAGCCACTTCCGCCCGCGCGTCCTGCGCGGTCAGTTCGGCGACGAGGTCCCCCTTCCGCACGGTTTGTCCCCGATGGACATCCACCCGCTCGACCAATCCGGCCCGCTCGGCGTGGATTGGCGCCCAGGAGGAAGGCTCGATCTTGGCGTTCGTCGTGAGACTGCTGACCAGCGTTTCGCGCTTCACCTGGGCGAAGGGGACGGCCGGTGCCGCAGTGCTGCGCTCGTGAATCCACACCGCCAGTCCGATTCCAAGGAGGATAATAAGGAGCAGCGTCAACGTGGTTCTGGACATGGCGTGTCGCAAACATTGTCCCAAATGACGCGGTCGAAATGCCATTAGCGGGCCCGAAAAAAGCTCTGGTGCTCTCGGCGGGGGGCGCGTTTGCAGCCTACCAGGCGGGGGCGTGGGAAGTCTTGTCGGCGAGTTTCACGCCCGACATCGTGGTGGGCGCCTCGGCCGGCTCGCTGAATGCCTGGGCGGTGGCCGGGGGCGCGACGCCGGGCGAGCTCATGGAACTATGGCTCGATCCGGCCTGCGCGGAACTGGCGCACGTAGGGGGTCCGCGGCTGCCTTGGCACGGCGTCTTCGATCCGCGCCCGCTCCATGCCCGGATCGAGGCTCTGTGGAAGGCCTACCGGCCGCGCATCGATATCGGCATCGTCGCCATCGAGGTGCGATCCATGCGAGCGCGTTTGTTCCGGAATGACGAGATCACATGGCAGCATTTGGCAGCCTCCTGCGCCGTGCCGTTCGGCTACCAGCCGATGCGGCTGGGAACGGGACTCTACGTCGATGGCGGCCTGCTGGAGGCGTTGCCGCTGTGGGCCGCTGCCGAGATGGGAGCCGGCCAGATCGTCGCCATCGACGTTTTCGACCAAGCCCCCGCCTCGCCGCTACACGCCCTGGCGCGTGCGGGCCGGACTCTGCTGCCAAGGCCACCGCGCCCGCCCGAAGGTATCGAGGTCCGTCTGATCGTCCCTTCTAAGAGGCTGGGACCGGTGCGGCAGGCGGTGTTCTGGGACCCGAAGGCGGTGCAGCGCTGGATCGCCCTGGGGCGGCAGGATGCGGCGAGGACGGCCGCGCCGTAAAATAGCTCTAATGCCCTCGTTCAAGATTCACCGGCTGCGGGATTCGCAGCTACAACAGTTCCGGTCGTCGCCCCACACCTCCGGAACCAGCCAGGTGCGCCATCGCGACTACACGGAAAGCGGCCAGGTCGAAGCGCCGGGGGTGTACGCCGCCTGGACTGCGCTGAAGGATTCCGAGCAGGCGCTCCGGATCGGCGACATTCTCGAGGACGAGAAGGGCGCGCTGCGGGTGTGCAAGTTCGTTGGCCTGGAAGAGGCGCAATGGGTGGTTGTCCAGGAATCCCTGCTGCCAGACCCCGCCGCACCAGTAGTACCAGACGAGGACCAGCCGAAGGTCATAGAACGATAGCGATGCTATGGGTTGTACCGAAGACAGCGCAAACCCGCTAGGATGGAAGTCGATGCCTTGCGGCGATAACGGCGCCGTGCCGATTAATTGCTTCGCGTTGGTCACCTACATTCCAGGTCTGCTGGGTGAGTTCCTGGATCGTCTGCGGCGGGAGCTTGTCCCGGCCTGCGTACCGCGCGCGCACGTGACGATCCTGCCTCCGCGTCCGGTGCTGGTGCCTACCGGAGACGCCGTGGAGCAGTTGAACGAGTGGATCGCCGACGTTCCCTCGTTCGAGATCGAGACCCGGGAAATCGAGATCTTCGCGACCACCTCGGTGATCTACATCGGCTTGGGCGGCGGCCGGGAGGAACTCGGGCGGATTCACGACCGGTTCAACTCCGGTCCTCTCGGGTTTGCCGAGCCGTTCGGCTATCACCCGCACGTGACGGTGGCGCAGGAACTCACCCCGGATCAGGTGGCCTGGACACTCGAAGAGGCGAAACGGCGCTGGGCGGAGTTCCAGGGCGAGCGCACCTTCCGGGTGGAGACCATCACATTCGTGCAGAACACCAGCGACAACCGCTGGCTGGACCTGGCGCACTGGACTCTGGGCGCGGTGCCCACCGCGCGGTAAGGCGACATGACAGAGGCGGGTCTGGAGACCCGCTGCAGGACTGGAGTCCTGCCCCACTACTCGAAGAGCTCGATCTGCTGCTCTGGCTTGGGCTTGGCTTTGTGGGGGCGGAGCGGGCTCCCCACCACGCCCACGACCTGGACTTCCGATAAAGCGGTTCGAGGTACGAATACCTTCTGGCTGTTCGCTCCGGCGTTGGGGGGCACGAAAGTAAAGCCGTAGACCTCTAACTGCAACAAATTGTTGGGCATCAGCCCGTCCATGACCTCGCCGTCCCGAAACTTCATGCGGATCCAGACGCCGCTCATCTTGGGGCGGTTCTGGAAAAGGCGGCTCTCGGCGGGCGGCTCCTCCGCGTCGAAATCCCTAACAAAATAAAGAGCTTTCACTTCTTCGTAGGGAACGGCGAGCAGGTTCCCGGAGGCCGTCAGGAGTTCGACTCCGGTGGCCTGCAGATAGGTCAGCGGGTTGACGAACCCCGGCAACGGCTCCCGGTCGAACCGCCTGATTACGACCTTCTTGTTGGTTGAACCCGCCACGGGGCTAGCTTTCCTTCCAAACAATTTCGGAAGTATTGTATCATTGGCACGAATGCCCCGCGTGGCTTCCATCCCGGTGGAGGTGCAGTCCTTCCTCGATTTCTGCCGCATCGAGAAGGGCTTGGCGGAGAATTCGCTCGAAGCGTACGGGAGCGATCTCAACCGATTCGCGGCCGCATGCCGCCCCGATGCGGGGCAGGATTTCCCCTCCGCCGAGGCTATTGCTCAATACCTCCAATCCCTTTATCAGCAAGGACTTGGGAGCCGATCGGTGGCGCGCCACCTGACCACGCTGCGAAACTTCGTGGCCCATCTGCTTCGGGAGGGCAGGCTGGCGGCCGATCCGACCGCTTCGCTGGCGCTTCCCCGGCAGTGGAAGAACCTTCCTAAGTTTTTGAATCATAGCGAAATAGATCGCTTGCTCCAGGCCCCGGACCTGGCCAAACCGACCGGCCTGCGGGACCGCGCCATGATCGAGTTGCTCTACTCGAGCGGCCTGCGGGTGACCGAACTGTGCGAACTGCAATTATCCGATTTGAACGAGGAGTTAGGGGTGGTTCGGGTGATGGGCAAGGGCAACAAGGAGCGCCTGATTCCGGTGGGGCGTTCGGCGGTTGCCGCTCTGGGGGAATACCAGCGGACGGCACGGCCTCTGTTGCTGCGAGGCCGGGGTAGCAAGTACATGTTCGTGACCGCCCGCGGAACCAGGATGTCGCGCCAGTGCTTCTGGACGCTCCTGCGTCATTGCGGAACCAAGGCCGGCATCCTGCGGCGTCTGACGCCCCACGTGCTGCGCCACAGTTTCGCCACCCACCTGCTGGAGGGGGGAGCCGATCTGCGCAGCGTCCAGACGATGTTGGGCCACGCCGATATCTCGACCACCCAGATCTACACGCATGTGATGAGGTCGCGGCTCCGCGAAATTGTGGACCAACACCACCCGCGTGCCTAGTTGTCTCCTGCCGGCGGCCGAGAGCGCGGCGGCAGGGTGCGAGCGACGAGCGATATGAGCGACTACATGTTCATGCTGGAGAGCCACCTGAGCACGGACCAGAATCGCGTGGTGAGCGAGGTCCAGGCTGCGGCGGCGGAAGCGAACGTCAGCCTGTTTCTCGCGGGCGGAGCCATGCGCGATATGTTGGGCGGCTTCCCCATCCGGGACCTGGATTTCACGATCGAAGGCAACGCCCCGAAAATCGCCAAGGCAATTGCCAAGAAGACCCACGCCGAGGTGATCGAGGACGACGAGCACCGGAAGTTGGTCGAACTCCTTTTCCCTGGCGGAGTCACGGCCCAGATCGCCATGGCGCGGCGTGAACGCTACTCCAAGCCGGGCGGCAAGCCGGCCGTGGAACCGGCCACCATTCACGAGGACCTGCGCGGCCGCGATCTCACGGTCAACGCCGTGGCGCTGTCCCTGAACCGGGCATCGCGCGGCCTGCTGATCGACCCGACCAACGGGCTGGGCGACCTGGAGCGCAAGGAGCTTCGCACGGCGTACAACTACGCCCTCTACGACGACCCGGTTCGCATCCTGCGGCTGGTCAGGCTGCGGGTGCGGCTGGGCTTCTCCATCGACGAACGGACCGCGCAGCAGTACGAAAACGTACGCCTGGAGGAACTGGAGAAGCTGGTCCCGCCGCGCCGGCTGCTGGAGGAGTTGCGGCACATCGCCGACGACCCGAACCCGGGCGAGGTGCTGCGCGCGTTCGAGGAGGCGAAGCTGCTGCCATTGTTCTCCACGGCGCTGGCCGGAGCGAAGCTCAACCTGGCGGGCTTCGCCAAGCTGCACAAGATCCGCCAGTCGATTCCGGTGGGTGTGCGGTTCCAGGTCGAGAACTTCGGCCTGTTCCTCAACGTGCTCACCGAGAAGCTCACGCCCAAGGAGAAGGCGGCGCTGGTGAAGGCGCTGGGCATGCCCAAGGCGGATCTCGATGTCTGGCAGAAGCTGGATGCCCGCAGCAAGAAGCTGGAGCGGGATCTGAAGTCGGCCAAGCTGACCCGGGCGTCGAACCTGTATCAACTGCTGTCGAAGGCGCCGGGGGACCAGATCCTGTACCTGCTCCTTCGGTCGCAGCTGCGTCTGGCTCAGGACCGCATCCGAAATTACCTGCAGAAGTACCTGCCCATGGCGCAGGAGGTCACCGACGACGAGGTGCGCGCCAAGGGAGTCGAGCCGGGCACGCCGAAGTGGGACAAGGCGAAGGAAGAAGTGATCGCGGCGAAGCTGAACGCCCGTCCCAAGAAGCCGGTTCCGGAGGAATTGCCGCCCCCGGGCCCGCAGCCTCCTGGACCGGTCCCCGGCGGGAGTTTGCGGCGAGCGTACACCAGGCAGCCTAGCGCGCGGTAGGGTCCGCAATCGTCTTGCGACTCCTCGACGAGGAGCGATTCGTGACGAACAACCTGCCGGGGTATCGAGAGTACCAGCAGAAGGTGCGGTACCGACTGGCGCCGTTTGTCTGGTAGGCTCCGCCGGTCGCGCACCGCCTCCCGCCGCTCATCAAACTCGATCCGCCGCTCGCGCGCATTCCGCTTTGGGAACCGGCAGCCGTGCCTTAGGCTCGGAACGTGCGAAACACACTTTGGTTTATTGGACTGGCGATCTTGTTCCCGCTTGCGGCATCGGCGCAGAAGACTCCGCGCGCGGAAATCTTCGGCGGTTACTCCTATTTCCGGGTACGCGGCTATGCCGCCGAGGGGAGCCTGCTTTCTCCAGGGTCCGGAAGCACCCAAGGGACGGTCGCTTTCCCGGCCTTCGGATTGAACGGCTGGAACGGCTCGGTCGCGGTCAACGCCACCTCATGGTTGGGAGGAGAAGCCGACCTCAGCGGCCTCTACGGCAAGCCAACCCGGACGATCGACAGGGTCGCGGTCACACTCGGAATGCGTGAGTACAACTTCCTGTTCGGACCCCGCTTCACGTACCGCAAAGGGCGGTGGGCACCGTTCGCGCACGCTCTGTTCGGCAAGGCGCGCGCCTCGGTTGTGATCGGGGGGCCAGAGATCATCCAACCGATCAACATCTTCGAGACCAAGTTCGCCATGGCTTTCGGCGGCGGCGTCGAT
>CAZBQQ010000237.1:0-6708 GCA_964493965.1 uncultured Solibacteraceae bacterium | reverse complement strand
TCACCTTCCGTCGAAGCGCGGATTCGATCCTGCGGTCGCCGCCCTGCCGCTCGATCATCTCCCGAACCGTCTCGCAGTCGCTGATCGCGCCCAGCACGTTCTGGAGAGACTTCAGCCTCTCCATCCAGCCCTCGACGGGCGCGCCATAGACCGGCGCAAACAGTTCCAGCGTGTAGCGGACCTTCTTCGCCTCGATCCGAAGCCGGTGGATCTTCTCGATCGAAGCCTTAGGCGCGAGCGCCCGCTTGCCGCGGCTGGCGAACTCCTCCAGCATCGGCTCGATCGCGCGCGTGGCGGTGGTTGCGATCGGATCGTGGCTGACGTCGCCGCTGCCGCGACTATGGAGAGCGGCCCTCCATCTGGAGTACGTCCTACGCTCCACCCAGTGTCCGAGCGCGGCCGTCAGGTCCCGCTCCGCTTCCTTGCGCCGTTTCCGAAATGACGTCAGAATCGCGGCCGGCGCGGACTTGAATCGCGACAGCATTTCGATGGCGATGTCGTAATCCCGCACGTCCCCAGCGAGCCGCATGGTCTTTTTCAGCCGGCGCTTGATCTTCTTCACTTCCGGAATGGGGAGGCAGGTGTCGAAGGCGGCCAGCGCCTGCGTGAACCGGCGGATCGCAACTCTCAGGTCATGCACCTCGGCTGCGTGTGGCGACTTCGCCGTGCGGCCCGTCTGGTACGCGAGGCGGCGCAGCAGTCCGCCCACCTGCTCAGCTGCAAACGCACCTGTTTCGTTGTTGATCACCATCTCTCGTACCCAGTCAGCGCCGTATGCCTAAATTATAGCCCGCCGGAGGGCGGGCTTCAGCCCGCGCGGGGCTTCAGCCCCGCTCCGCGCGCTGGCGGAACCGAAGTTTCGGGTCGCCCCCTTCAGCCGCCTCGCAGCGGACGAAACCAACGCCAATAAAATCATTCGATTGTGAGAGTTGCGCTCTGGGAGCGGGGCTGCCGGGGCCGGTTGGATGTACAATCGGATTCTGGCCAGGATGCGGCGCGGAACCCCTGTCGAAGTGATCGCGTATGGTCTGTTATGGGGTGCTCCACCCTGGCGCTCAGCCTGTGCGAAACGAGATTCGGACCCAACCTTATCTGTTGTGAGCAGGAATGGTAACATAGCAGCTTCGAAGATTCCATTTGTTTGGAGAGATTTATGGACAGCAAGCATGAACACGGTTTGTTCGATGCCTTAAAGCATCTGGCTTTTGAAGAGGAGCCGGCAAAGCCGGAGCCAGACGCCACGCCGACCGCTGTCCCGACGCATGCGCCGGCGATGACGGCAGCACCTCAGCCGGTCGGCTACTCGCTGCCGATCGACGCGGGAGTCGTTCCGGATAACGACGAAGTCTACCGGAAGATCCTGGCCAAAACCGACTTCGAAGGCACCGCCGCGGCCGCGACCATACACAAGTTCCTCGAGCCCCTGAAGGCCATCCCGGACACCGTGATGCCCCCGAACGTGAAATTCAAAACGGCCGTGCTTCAGGCCAAGGCGCAAGCCGGGCTCACCGAAGACAGCATCCTCGCGACCTTCGACACCCTGAAAGCCAGCCTGCAGCAGGAACAGGACGCTTTCGACGCCAAGGCGCAGCAGTTCGCGGCTCGCGAGATTTCGGGCCGGCAAGACCGCATCGGCCAGATCAGCGCGCAGATCACCCAGCTTCAGCAGGAACTCGGGCAGTTGTCCAGCGAGCTGGTCGAGGCGCAGGGCAAGAGCACGCACGCGCAAACCCAGTTTGTGGCGGCCGTGAACCGCCGCGGCAGTGAAATCGAACAGCAGAAAGAACAGTACGCCGCCATGCTGAAAGGATAAGGACAAAGTCATGAGCCTTTCGCCCATTACTCCCAGCTTCACCCAGAACCTGCAGGGCTACACGCCCAAATCGTTTTGGAAGCGCCCCGAAGGCCCCTTCGGCATGGTGGTGCTGGCGGCCCTGATCATCGGTACCGGCGTCGGTCTCTACGTCATCCTGCCGTTCCTGATCACGCTGTTGCAGAACACTCTGTACGCGATCGGGCTGACGGCGGCGCTCATCGCCGTCCTCTGGCTGGCCTTCAATCCGACTTTCCGCGCGGCCATCAAGAATCTGTTTCAGTCCGCGGTGCGCTGGTTCGCCTCCTGGGTGGTGGAGACCGATCCGATCGGCATTCTCCGCAACAACCTCGATGACATGAAGAAGGAGAAGGGCAACCTCGACCAGACCCTGCAGCGATTCGCCGGCAGCGACGAGCGCCTTCAGCGAAGCATAGCCGCCAAGAACGACGAGATCAACACCCTCGGCCACAAGGCCGCCAAGGCCGAGCAGATGGCCGCCGCCGCCGCTGACCCCATGGAGCGCGAACGCCTCATGCTCGAACGCCAGACCTTCCTGGAGAAGGCGGGCATGCTGATGCAGGGCGTGAAGCAGTTGCAGGCCCTTCAGGAGCAGACCTCGAAGATGCTGGGGACTTTCCAGCACTGGTCGCAGATCGCCGACAGCAAGATTCAACGGACCGAGAACAAGGTCAGCTTCCTCGCCGAGCAACGCAAGATGATCCTCGACGCCAAGGCGACTCTCGGCGTCGGGCAGCGGTTGCTGCGCGGCAATCCGGAACAATTGAAGATGGTCGACATGGCCCTGGAGTACCTGGAAGACGACACGGCTCGCACCCTGGGTGAGATTCGCGAGTTCAGCCGCTACACCGACAAGCTGCTCACGGACGACCAGATCGAATCCGGCGCGATGGCGGACGAAGCAGCCGGGAAGTTCGCCGAGTTCAACCAGAAACTGCTCACCGCCGGCAACCAGCCCGCCGGGGCCGACATGATCCAGATTCCCGGCATGTCGACGCCCGAGCCGCTTGCCACACCCCGGACCCCGGCTGCCGGGAAGAGTTCGGGCGATTACGACAACATGTTCAAGTAGCGCAAGGAAGGCAAAACAACTTTGGCCACGAATGAACACGAATGAACACGAATAGGAAACACCAGGAAAGAGTTTTGTTTTATTCGTGTGCATTCGTGTTCATTCGTGGCCACAAGCTTTTTTCTCGTAGTTCATCGGGAGGATGAGCAAATGGCGCGTTTGAAACCGCAGGCAAAGGTTGTCCTGATAGTGGTCCTGGCGGGCGGCGTGGTCTTCGGACTGCGCTCCGCTATGCAACACGGCTGGATTCCAACCCCCGGCATCATCAAGTCCGTCGTCGCGACTCGCGTGGACCTGCCGTCGCAAACCGAGGCACAGGTGGCCAACGTGCAGGCGCTGCCGTATCCCTCCACAACCGCGGCCAGCGTGTCGGCGACGCGCATGCCGTTCGACATCTGGGAGTGGAACGCCATGTTCGCCCTGCTTTACGCCAACGGCGGCAAGGAGACCACCAAGGATTCGCTGATGGAGAAGTACGGCGTGAACCTGGCTCTGCACCGCGAAGATTCCAACTCGCAGATGAAGGCCGACCTGCTCACCTGCGCCAAGCAACTCCACGATGGCGAGAAGACCTGCTCCTCGGGCGCCGTGGCCCTGGTGGTCATGGGCGATGGAGGCGGCCAGTGGCTGGCCGATCTGAATCCTCAGCTGAAGAAGTTGGGACCGGAATACCAGGCTGTCATCATCGGCGCCGTGGGCCGTTCCAATGGCGAGGATGCGCTACTGGGCCCATCCGAGTGGAAATCCAATCCACAGAGCATGAAGGGCAAGACCGTGGTCGGCGTCATTCGCGATGGCGACTGGAACATCGCCCTGAATTATCTGGGATCGAACGGCCTCAAGAACAACCCCGATCTGAAGACCTACGACCCCGACGCCGTCAACTGGATCTCGGCTCCGGACGAAGACTACATCAAGGCCGTCACCGAGGTCTACATCCCCAACCGCTGCGAAGACCGCAAGGAAGTCAAGGATGGCCGCCCCACGGGCGAGATGGTCAAGGTTTGTCCCGATGGCGTTGTGACCTGGACTCCCGGAGACGAGCAGGCCGTGCATGGCCGTCCGGGCACCACCAAGATCGTGTCCTCGCATGAGTACGCCTCCCAGATGCCGGCCGTCATCGTGGGCATCAAGAAATTCTTCAACGACAACCGGGACGAAGTGCACGGCCTGCTGGCCGCGACCTTCCAGTCCGCCGACCAGTTGAAGGCTTTCGACACCGCGCGCCGCAAGGCCGGCGAGATCTCCGCCAAGATCTACAACGACCAGAACGGCGACTATTGGTACAAGTACTACATGGGCGTCCACGATCCGAAGAGCGGCCAACCCCTGGGCGGCTCGGCGGTCTTCAACCTCGAGGACGACGTCAATTACTTCGGACTCGACGGCAAGCACAATAACAACATGCGCGCCAGTTACGAGACCTTCGGCAAGATCGCGACGATGAACTACCCGCAACTCTTCAAGGACAACCCCATTCCGCCTTACAAGGAAGCGGTGGACACGTCGTTCATCTTTGGAGCTCAGGCGCTGCTCAACACCAGCGGCGTGCAGGGCGCCAGCGCCGAGACCGTGGATTACGCCAAGGAAGCCGCCGGCGGCACCGTGGTGGGCCACAAGGCCGTGTACATCAACTTTGCGAGCGGTTCCGACCAGCCCCTGTCGAACAGCCTGCCCATTCTGAGTGAGCTCAAGGATGCGCTGGCCATCAACTCGCAGTTGGCGATCCAGATTGACGGCTACACCGACAACGCCGGCAGCGACGCCATCAACGTCCCGTTGAGCGAGAAGCGCGCGCTGGCCGTGAAGCGCTATTTTCAGCAGACCGCGCCGCTGAGCTTCCCGGAGTCGCGCTTCAAGTCCGTGGCGGGCCATGGCTCCGAGAGTCCGCTAGCCTCGAACGCAACGGCCGGGGGGAAGGCTCTGAACCGCCGCGTGGAGATTTCTCAGATCGGCCAGTAGGTCCGCGGCAACGGGGGAGGTCTCGGCCTCCCCAGGCCCTTTCGTTGCGATGAAAATCATGAATCATGCCGCTACCGTATTTGCTCCCAACTCAGTTCTGAACAGGAATGCCGTCCGCATTCTGATTGCCACCCAGGTGACGCTGGCGTTCCTGCTATGGGCATTCAGTCCCTTCGTGCTGCTCCCCAAACCAGCCGAAGTATTGCGGGCGCTTGGCGACATGTGGGACCAGGGCCTCGGAGCGGAGCTGATCACCAGCTTTCTTTTGAACCTCCAGGCGATTGCTCTGGCCACCGTCTTTTCGCTCCTGCTGGCTTATGCGACCGTGATGCCCTTTTTCCGCCCCATCGTCGCTCTACTGAGTAAGCTCCGCTTTCTGTCCCTTGTCGGGCTGACTTTCTTTTTTACGCTGATGGCCAAGACCGGCCATCAACTGAAGCTGTCCCTGCTCGTGTTCTCCGTCTCGGTCTTCTTCGTCACCGGAATGGCCGACGTCATCGAGAGCATCCCCAAAGAGAAGTTCGACCTGGCGCGCACGCTGCGCATGGGCGAGTGGCGCGTGGTGTGGGAGGTGATCGTTCTGGGCCAGGTGGACAAGGTTTTCGACGTCCTCCGCCAGAATGCGGCCATCGGTTGGATGATGCTCACCATGGTGGAGGGCATCGTGCGCTCCGAGGGCGGCGTCGGCACCATTCTGCTCGACCAGAATCACCACTTCCGGCTCGCCGCGGTCTTCGCCATCCAGTTGACCATCCTCATGCTCGGCTTACTGCAGGACTACGGCATCGGCATGATGAAGGGCCTGCTCTGCCCGTATGCGGCGCTGACGCTGGAGCGTAAGTAAATGGGAAACACCTCGTACACCCTCGGCAAAACGCTGTTGAAGATCGAGCACGTCGGTCTTGAGTACGACGGCCGCCCCGTGCTCAGGGACGTCAATGCGGAGGTGCGCGACATCACGGTGCCCGGCAGGGTCCAGGGCCAGGTGGTGGGTTTCCTCGGCCCTTCGGGCTGCGGCAAGACCAGTCTGTTCCGGATCATCGCTGGTCTGAACGCGCCCACGTCGGGCCGTGTCTCCGTGAACGATCTTGATCGCCCGGTCAGGGCGGGTGAAGTGGGCGTGGTCTCCCAAAGCTACCCGCTTTTCGACCATCGCACCGTGCTCGGGAACCTGATGTTGGCGGCGAAGCGGAAGGAGAAGGATTCCAGCGCTGCCCGCGAGAAGGTCATGGGGTTGCTCAGAGAGTTCGACCTGGAAGACAAGTTCCCTCTCTACCCCGCTCAGCTATCGGGCGGCCAGCGCCAAAGGTGCGCCATCATCCAGCAGATCCTGTGCAGCGAGCACTTCCTGCTGATGGACGAGCCCTTTTCCGGCCTCGACCTGCTCATGCTCGAGAAGACCTGCGAGCTGATCACCAAGGTCTCCGACATGGACGACCTGAACACGATCATCGTCGTCACCCACGACGTCACGGCGGCCTGCTCGGTAGCCGACCATCTCTGGCTGATGGGCCGCGACTCCGACGCCAGCGGCCACAAGCTGCCCGGCTCCCGCATCGTCAAGGAGTACAATTTGATCGAGCGCGACCTGTGCTGGCAACCCGGCATCATTACAACCGCGCGCTTCACCGATTTCGTGCGCGAAGTCAAAGAGGAATTCAGGAGACTCTAATGGACAAGAAAACCGAGATCGACCTTCTGGTCTGTAAGTGCAAGTCCTGCACCCACTGGGAAATCGGGAAGGACGTGATCATCTGCAAGACCTGCGGTCTGGTTTTGCCGGCCAAGGTCACCGTGGACGACCACCACATGCTTCATTGGCAGAAGCACGAGCGCTAGG
>CAZBQQ010000236.1:0-6715 GCA_964493965.1 uncultured Solibacteraceae bacterium | reverse complement strand
CGCGAGCGCACTTCAAACTGCGTCTCAAGGACCGCGGTCATTTCTTCGGAGATCACTTCCTCCACGCGTGCGGTCAACTCGGCATCGTTGAAGTACTGCGCAATATGGCGCAAGGACTTGGCGGTACCTTCGGCGCCCGTGAAGTTCACCTTGATCCAAGGGATACCGAACTTCTTCTCCATCATCTCCGCCACGTAGTTGATCGAGCGGTGGCACATCACCGCGTTCAGATCCGCCATGTGCGAGTTCGCGAAGGCATCGTAAGTCGAGTTGCCGCTGAACGTCGAAATCAGCGTGATGCCGCAGCGCTCCAGCAGGTCTTCGAGAACGAACGCGTCGCCGCCGATGTTGTATTCGCCCAGCAGGTTGATCTTGAACTTCTCCGGGCGCGGCGTTTCGTTGGTCCCCACCACGTGCTTGAAGAGCTGATTGTTGGCGATGTGATGGCCCGCCGACTGGCTCACGCCCTTGTATCCCTCGCAACTGAAGCCGAATACATTGATACCCAGCTTTTCCTTCATATCGCGCGCCACGGCGTGCACATCGTCGCCGATCAGCCCGACCGGGCAGGTCGAGAAAATGGCGATGGCCTTGGGGTGGAAAATCTCGTAGGCTTCCTCGATCGCCGCCCGCAGCTTCTTCTCGCCGCCGAAAACGATCTGCTCGTCCTGCATATCGGTGCTCAGGCAGTAGGTAATGTAGTTGGCGTCCTCAGGCCCTTCCGGGCGCGTCTGGTTGCGGCGCGTCAGCCAACTGTAGAAGCCGCAGCCGATGGGTCCGTGCGTGATGCTCAGGATGTCCCGCGTCGGCCCGATCACGACGCCCTTGCAGCCGGCATAGGTGCAGCCCCGTTGCGTGATAGCACCCGGAGTGGTCCGCACGTTGGCCTTGATCTCGGGGACGGCGCCGTCCTCCCGGCGCTCGTTGACCACGATCTGCTCGGCCCGCTTGCGCGCCGTCTTCTTCGGATACGCCTTTAGCAACTCTTCTTTTACGGTGTGTGGATTGGGATTCATCGCAGTCTCTCCTCAGGCGGCCAGGCCGAAATCGATCAACAACGTTTCGAGAGTGTCCATCGCCAGCGGCTTCGGTATCACGAACTTGTCATTGGTGTCAATCGCGCGCGCCAGTTGCCGGTATTCATCGGCCTGCGGAGCGTCCGACTTCCAATCGATCACCGTCTTGCGGTTGATCTCGGCGCGCTGCACGTCGTTGTCGCGGGGAACAAAGTGGATCATCTGCGTGCCGAGTTGCCGCGCCAGTTCCTCGATCATTTCCTTCTCGTTGTCCACCTTGCGGCTGTTGCAGATCAGCCCTCCCAGCCGCACGCCGCCCGCGTTGGCGAACTTCACGATGCCCTTGCAAATGTTGTTGGCCGCGTACATGGCCATCATTTCGCCCGAGCAGACAATGTATATCTCCTGCGCTTTGCCCTCCCGGATCGGCATCGCGAATCCGCCGCACACAACGTCGCCGAGTACGTCGTAGAAAACGTAGTCGAGGTTCTCGGCTTCGCTGTACGCCCCCAACTGTTCGAGCAGGTTGATGGAAGTGATGATGCCGCGCCCGGCGCATCCCACTCCCGGTTCAGGCCCACCGGACTCCGTGCAGTAAGTGTTGCCGAAGCCGCGGCGGCGGATGTCTTCCAGGTCCACATCCTCGCCTTCTTCGCGCAGCGTGTCCAGAACCGTCTTCTGCGCCAGCCCTCCCAGCAAGAGCCGCGTCGAATCCGCCTTGGGGTCGCAGCCGACAACCATGACCCTCTTGCCCATTTCGGCCAGGGCCGCAACCGTATTCTGTGTCGTGGTGGATTTGCCGATTCCGCCCTTACCGTAGATGGCTACTTTTCTCATTTGGATACCGTCTCCTTGTGATGGACTTCGCGCACACCGGAAGCGGCGCAACCGTGCCCGCACGGCACAGGGCGCAAAGCCGGAGAACGCGTGCTTACGACCAATCGACGTGGAAGAACTTCGTGGCGGGGAAGCTTGAACTCTTGAACACTGATGGCCGAAGGCCCGGTCTAGACAACCTTGTCTACCAGTGTGTAGCTCTCTGTGAGAGAGCGTGCCCAACTCTCAAAGCAAGAGTATCATAGGTCCTGAAACTGCACCAATCAAAAAGTTTTATCGTAGCGATGGTTTCAGGTCGGGAATACTGCAATGGCGCAGCGGCCACAAAGTCCGCGATGGCGGAAGACAGCGAACCGGGCCGCCATTCCGGCGATGCTCGCGTTTCTGGGCGGCCCGGGCCGCGACCAGGTGTTTCGTGCTTCGCTGCAGTGGCCGCGGCCGGAACCCAAACCTTGAGGGCCGCCGGACCTGATATCCAGGGAGAAGCCAAGTGGGAGCGCTCCCAAGCAGACCGGCAACAATCTGAACCTGATCCTGCTGGTGGCGGACACTTTCCGCGCCGACAACCTGGCAGTGTACGGCAGCGAGTTCGTGGACGCGCCCAACCTGAATCGCTTCGCGGACCAATCCGTGGTCTTCCAAGACGCCTTTGCGGAGGGGTTACCCACCATCCCCGTACGGCGAACCCTGTGGACCGGACGGCGGGTCGTTCCGACGTACCAGGACTACCAACTCGGTGAGGGCGGTGCGTCGCCGGGTTGGCATCACCTTTATCACGAAGACGTCACACTCAGCGAGGTGCTCTGGGAATCCGGCTACGCGACGGCGTTGGTCGGCGACTGTCCTCACCTGCAGCACCCGGGAAGGAACTTCCACCGCGGCTACCGCTACTACGAGTGGGTTCGCGGGCAGGAGACGGATTACTACGCGCTGGCTCCGGGGAAGAAACCGGACTTCAGCGATCTGTTCCCGGCCGATTACCTGGAGCAGGTGGAAAAGGCCTACGCAGCCCGCACCTCCGGCGCGACGTTTCGCGACTTCCTCAATCAGTACACGGCGAATCGGCGGCGCTGGCTCAAAGACGGCGACTCGATCGTCGGTCAGACCTCGAGGCGCGCCATCGCCTGGCTGAAGGAGAACTACCAGGAAGGGCCGTTCTTCCTGCATGTGGAATCGTTCGACCCGCACGAGCCCTGGGATCCGCCAGCGGACTTCCTGGCGAAGTATTTGAAGAATGCCAGCGATCCAAGCTGGCCCGAGCCGCCGTATCTGAACATCCAGGTTCCGCCGGAAGGAGTCAGGCGCCTGCGCGCCAACTATGCCGGGGAAGCCAGCAACGTTGACCACTGGTTCGGCAAGATACTCTCGACCGTAGACGAGCTCGGACTGAGCCGGAACACCGTCGTGGCTTTCGTCTCCGATCACGGCGCGCTATTGGGCGAGCAGGGGCAATTCGTCAAAGGCGCCGAGCGGCAGCGTAACCAGGTGACGCAGGTGCCGCTATTGATCCGGGCGCCTGGCGTGAAAGCGCAGCGCGTGAAAGGATTCGTGCAGCATCCGGACATCGCGCCCACGCTCCTCAGCCGCCTGGACCTGAAGCCGCCCTCGCGTGCGACGGGCGAAGATCTCTGGCCGTACCTTTCCGGCGCCCGCAGCAAGAGCCGCGACCACATCGTGACGGGCTTCGGGTGGATCGCCTCCGTGCGCACCCCTGAGTGGAACTACATAGCCGTTTGGAACCCGGAGAAGTACAAGGGCGATTTCGTGCCGCAACTCTACGACCTCAAGCAGGATCCGCACGAGCTGACCGACGTCATCCAAAACCATCCCAGCGTGGCCAAGGAACTCGACGCCAAGCTGAGAAAGTACATTGACGAAGGCTGGGAGATCACGAAGGGAAGCTTCGCCGGCAGAGGCTGAAGCTATCCATGGCGCATTGGGCTGGGGCGCCGAAGTCAGCGGCGCCCCGCCCTCGTCCCGTCCTGGCTACCACTTCGATTCCTAGGAGCGCGTCGTCCCAGCAATCGCGATCCGGCGGGCTGGCGAGCGGTCCGAGCGCGATCAGCCTCTTCGCTTCAAGCCCACCCAAGAGGCTGGAGCGAAGTCCATTACGATCGGAATTACGATCACGCGGTAAGTCATTGAAAGAGAAAGCGCTGTTCTGGGGTGAGGATCCGTGCATCCACCCTCACTCGATAAACGTGTTTTCAGTTAGATACGGCCAAATAACGAGCGTGCCGTATAGCCGCAATGAAAGTAAGTCTAATAATATCAATAAGATGGCGGTGAGGGTGGGATTCGAACCCACGGAGGCGGATCGGAACTGCTGAACCCGCCTCTTGCACGCGTCGCGCAAGACCTCTTGCACCCCAAGCAAGTGTCCTGGACAGCGTCCGAGCGAACCATTTTGGAGACGTCCAGCTTGGGACGCTGGCATTCCCGCCCTGGCTCACTCTCTGCGCCCGTCTCGGAAGATGACCTTGTGTTTGTCCTGCTTGAGAACCCATTCGTCCAGCGCGTGCATCGATAGCCCTCGAGACCGGGACTTCAGGAATCGGAGGACCTCGAACTGGGGCCAATAGATACAATGCACGGTGTTGCGGAATCGCCCGGTGTAAAGCTCCCGCCTGTGTTGCTCAGCGTCCGCCTGCACATCGCCGCTCCAGCGCGGCACCAGCTTACAGGCGACGTCGACGTCATTGGGCCGCTCGGCGCCCTTCACGAAACTGCCGAACAGAACCAATCTATCGACCGTGTAGGCCCAGCGATCATCGGCATTGACCAGCTTGGCCCGCCGCACCAACTCCGAGACGAGCCGCTCAGCCCCACTTCTCAGAAGAGGTTTCGCAGCAGTCGCTAGGGCCAAGGCGCCGCCCTTCACCGTCACCTCAAGACGGCCATCGGTCGACCTGAGGAATCCGCGGTGCTGTAGCTTCCCCAGCACCGAGCTGGCGACCGGCTTGGAGCAACCGAGGCTTTCCTGGATTTGGCGCAACGACACTCCCTCCTTGATCGCCTTGCGCATCAAGCGCCGAACTTCAACAGCCGGGAATCCGGCAATCCTCTGATCTGCATCGACTCGCATGATGTTCTGCTTTCACCGCCCTTTCCAGACCTAGCGGCTCAGCGTCCGCCGGCCAGCTGTGCAACGGCAACCCTCGATGAATTCCTCGACGTCATTTGGATCGAATCGCAAAGGACTCCTCCCCGGTCCCATCTTCACCGCCGGAAGATAGGGCCTTCGCTTGCCTGAGGCGTGCTGGATTACCCACGAAATGCTGACCCCCAGTTTCCTCGCTACATCCCTCGCTCTGACAAGCTGCCGGATTGGCATGGTCTCCATCTCTAAAGAGGCCGACGAACCGGCGCTTGAGTCTGTAGTTGAATGATGCATCCGTTCCCCTCGTTCTATCAGCCTGGAACCTATTTACCGCACCAGTCGGAATAAGGCAAAAGTCTCTTCCTCGGCGGACACGGCACCGGGCAGGGTGGCTTGTGGCCGGACGCGGAAAGGGAAGAATGCAACGCCCTACTCAGGAGCGGGCGCGCCAGTCATCCTAGCATCCAGAGCGGCGACCGCGGTGCGCAGGCTCTCGGGAATGACCTTTGCATAGTGCCTCAGCGTCGTATGGGGATCGGTGTGCCGCAGGTGGCGCTGCATATCCTTGACCGTTGCGAAGCTCTGAATGTATGTGGACGATGTCCGGCGGAATGCCTGGTGCGTCACGTTGGGTACGCCGGCAAGTTCCGCCAGTGGCTTCAGGTGGCGACTCAAATAGTTCGCGACGCTGAACGGGGTTCCTGACGAACTTGGGAACAGAAAGGCGCGGGGATCCTGCCGGTGTGGATGCCCGATCCACACCTCGATCTCGCGCGCAAGATCTGGAGGCACCGGCACGAAGCTGTCACTCTCATCGCTCTTCGTGTCCCCAATTCGATCTTCACCGGCCTGACGCTCCTTCAAAGCTTCGTCGATGCGGAGTTGGGACCCTTCGAAGTCCTCAACGCGCAGCACCAGTACCTCTGCGGGTCGCAATCCGCACACCGCGAGTATCCGCAAAATCAGGTGCTCGCGCGGAGAAGCGTGTGACAGCAAGGCGCGGAATTCGTCGACGCTCAGAAACCGTTCGCAGGGCTTCTTGCGGACCTTGGGCATCACGAGCTTTCGGGCCGGATTCTTGGGCATCAGGTCCTCGTCGACCGCGTACTCGAGGCAAGACCTCAGGTAGGTCCGAATCTGGCCCACGGCGGACTTGCTGAACCGCGCGTTCGCGAGCCCATTCAGGAGCAATTGCAGCGGGGTCAACGTTAGTTCGCGAATTCGCTGATTGCCGATTTGAGGAAGGACATGTTTGGCGAACATGCATTTGAGGTTCTCGCGGGTCTTCTTTGACCATTGACCCGACTTCACCGCGCGGTAGGCTTTCCACAACTCGGCAAAGGTGGTGATCGCTTCGCCTTGCTTCGCTAGCTTGCCTGTGTGCTCGGCGATGTACTCACTGAGTTCCTCGAGTGCCTCATGTCTCGCGGGTCCAAGGGTCTTTTCCTTTTTGCGCCGTATGCGCCGGCCGTCGAGTGTGCCCTCCCAAACGTGGAAGTAGCCGACCCACACCCTTCCTTCGCGTGCGCGGTTAACCTTCTTGACCCAGCCTTCGGGCGCATCGGTCCTGGGAAGGCTTCGCCCGATGCTCCGGATCTCGAAGTCGAGAGAAGCGTCGGGTTCTTGGGCCTTCTGATCCGGCTCGGCTTCGATCTCGACCGTGGCCCGACTCGCCATGACTGCAATGTACTCGCCCGCGATCGATCGGGCAAATCTGGTCTGGGTGGGCAGATGGGTGGGCTGTTTTTGCGGTAGCTGCTCG
>CAZBQQ010000235.1:4252-6825 GCA_964493965.1 uncultured Solibacteraceae bacterium | reverse complement strand
AGCCGGCCATTGTGGTGGCCCGCAACGGCATCGTCTACATCGGCATACGCGACACCATCAGCTCGTTCCGTCTGGTTGGCTACACGCCCGGCGTCGGGTTCAGCCCCTGGCTCTTCATTGGAGGACTGCTCGCCTCCGACCCCGCCATGGCGGCCTCCCCGGATGGCTCCATTTACATGGTGGGCCGCGACACGTACGGCGCGGTCTGGAGCGCCTGGTATGTTCCGGGTAGCGGATTCCAGGGCTGGAAGTTTCTACCCGGCGGCATCCAGGGCGTACCGGCGATCACGGTGGGAACCGACGCGTACGCCTACATCGCGGCCCGCGACACCTACGGCTATCTCTACGAAGGGCGCTTGCAGGGCAAGAACTGGATGGGCTGGAATTTCGGCAGCGGCGTGATGTCCGCGGATCCTACCATCGCCGCCACCGGCGATGGAACGGTCTACGTCGCCATGGTCGATCAATGGAATAGCGTCTGGTACCGCGGCCGCACCGAAAGCCCCTCGGTGCTCTGGCTGCCCTGGACCTGGGCGCAGTACACCATCCAGACCCTGGCGGCGGCCGCGACGCCGGGCCAGCTCTACGTCGTCGGCCGCGATGCCGCCAACGCCCTCTGGTGGTACCGCACCAGCACAAAACTGTGGAGCGCCGCCGGCGGCAACGGCCTGACCACAGGTACTCTCTCGGCGGCGCCGCGATGACCGCCCGCCGCCCAGTGTCCCCTTTACCTCCCGGCGCCGAACCGGGCTGGACTCCGAAATCATGGCCCCCAACCCGATGCACCCGGTCAACGCCGATGCCTCATTTGAATCCCATCGGCGTTCATCGGCGTTCATCGGCGGCCATCAATCTTCTGAGCGCGGCTTTGCGGAGATGCCCGTCCGCCGCACCGCCTTTCACCCCGCTCCTGCTACCATGGGGGCAATTATGAAAAGTTCCACCATCACTCAGGGACGGGACCGTGCGCCTGCGCGGGCGATGCTCAAGGCCATCGGTTTCACCGACGACGACCTGCGCAAACCCATCATCGGAATCGCCAACACCTGGATCGAAACCATGCCGTGCAACTACAACCTGCGCGAGCTGGCGGTGAAGGCCAAGGAAGGCGTGCGCGCCGCCGGCGGCACTCCCATGGAGTTCAACACCATCGCCATCAGCGACGGCGTGACCATGGGCACCGAGGGCATGAAGGCCTCGTTGGTGAGCCGCGAAGTCATTGCCGATTCCATCGAGCTGGTCGCGCGTGGCCACATGTTCGACGGCATCCTCTGCCTGGTCGGCTGCGATAAGACCATCCCCGCGGCCGCCATGGCACTGCTGCGGCTGGACGTGCCGGGCCTCATTCTGTACGGCGGCACCATTCTGCCGGGACGCCACAACGGTCGGGACATCACGGTCCAGGACGTCTTTGAAGCCGTGGGCGCGAACGCCGCCGGCCGCATCACGGACGCAGAGCTGCTGGCCATCGAGAACTCCGCCTGCCCCGGCGCCGGCGCCTGCGGCGGCCAGTACACGGCCAACACCATGGCCACGGTGATGGAGCTGATCGGCCTCTCGCCGATGGGCACCGCGGCGGTTCCGCAGGTCGATCCGCTCAAGGACGGCGTCGCTTTCCGCTGCGGCCAGTTGGTGGTCGAGGCCGTGCGGCGCGGCATCAAACCGCGCGCCATCGTCACCCGCAAGGCCATCGAGAACGCCATCGCCGGTGTGGCCGCGAGCGGCGGCTCCACCAACGCCGTGCTCCACTTGCTCGCCATGGCGCGCGAGGCCGGCGTGCCGCTTTCGATAGACGACTTCGAGACCATCAGCCATCGCACGCCGCTGCTCTCGGACCTCAAGCCGGCCGGCCGCTTCGTGGCCGTGGATGTTCACAAAGCCGGAGGCATCACGGTCCTCGCGAAGCGCCTCCTGGACGGCGGATTCGTCGACGGCAGCACTCTCACCGTCACCGGGCGCACCTATGCCGAGGAAGCCGCCGAGGCCCACGAAACCCCGGGCCAGGAAGTGATCCGTCCGCTCGCGAACCCGATCAAGACCAGCGGCGGCCTGGTGATCCTACGGGGCTCGCTCGCGCCCGACGGCTGCGTCATCAAGGTGACCGGCCTCGCCCGCAAGGAACACCGCGGACGCGCTCGAGTGTTCGACTCCGAAGAGGCCGCCATGCAGGCCGTCACCCACGGCCGCGTCAAAGAAGGCGACGTGCTCGTGATCCGCTACGAAGGTCCGCGCGGCGGGCCGGGTATGCGCGAGATGCTCGGCGTCACCGGCGCGATCGTCGGCGCGGGCCTCTCGGAAAGCGTGGCGCTGGTCACAGACGGCAGGTTCAGCGGCGCAACCCAGGGATTCATGGTGGGCCACGTCGCCCCCGAAGCGGCTAGCGGCGGCCCCATCGCGCTGCTGGCCGAAGGCGACCTGGTGACCATCGACCTGAATGCGCGCCGCATCGATCTCGACGTCGCCCCGGAGATTCTCAACGATCGGCTGGCCCGATGGACGCCGCCCCATCCGCGCTACGCGACCGGCGTGTTCTCCAAATACGGCGCGCTGGTATCGTCGGCCTCGGACGGGGC
>CAZBQQ010000235.1:0-4152 GCA_964493965.1 uncultured Solibacteraceae bacterium | reverse complement strand
ACGCGCCCGCCCTTGAACAGCAGCAGCGTGGGAATGCCCTGGATGTTGTAGCGCATCGCGGTTCCGCCGCTCTCGTCCACGTCGACCTTGCCGACCTTCAGCTTGCCTGCAAACTCCGTGGCGACTGCGTCCACGGTGGGCGCCATCATCTTGCACGGACCGCACCAGGTGGCCCAGAAGTCCACCAGAACGGGGACCTCCGATTTCAGGACTTCGCTGTCGAAGTCTGCATCCTTGAACGTCAGAACGTTCGCTCCCGCCATTCCTATTCCCTCCACTTTATCGGCTCAAATTGTCAAGATGCAGGTTCGACGCCCTGGGATTCATCCCGCCAGGCGCCGGTAAAGTCCGGAATAGCGTGCCGCCGATGCGTCCCAGGAATAATCCCGGCTCATTCCCGCCCGCATCATCGCGGTCCAGCGCTCCCGGTCGCGGTAAACCGCCAGGGCTTCCCGGAGCGCGCCCATCATCGCCGCGCCGGTGTATTCCCGGAACTTGAAGCCCGTGCTCTCATCAATCGTATCATCGAGACCGCCGGTCGAGCGCACCACGGGGACGGTGCCGTAGCGCAGGCTGTAAATCTGGTTCAGGCCGCATGGCTCGTACAGGCTAGGCATCAGGAAAATGTCCGCGCCGGCCTCGATCTTGTGGGCCAGCGCCTCGTCGTAGGCGATGCGGACTCCCACCTTCTCGGGGTGCGCCGCACGCAACTCCTCGAGGAACGCCTCCAATTTCGGATCCCCGACGCCCAGCACCACCAGCGACAGGTCCTGGGCCGCCAGATCGGCCGCGGCTTGTTCGACCAGATCGAAACCCTTCTGCGCGGCCAGCCGCGCCACCATGCCGACCAGCGGCCGATCGAGGTTCTCCGGAAGGTCGAATGCCGCCAGCAGGTCCTTCTTGCAGTCGCGCTTGCCGGTCAGGTTCGCAGCCGAATAATTGGCGGCGATGTGCGGATCGGTGGCCGGGTCCCACTTGCTGTAGTCCGCTCCGTTCAGAATTCCACGGATGGCGTCGCGGCGCGTCTTCAGGACGCCATCGAGGCTGAAGCCCAGCTCCGGCGTTTGGATCTCGCGGGCATAGGTGGGGCTCACGGTAGTGATCGCATCGCTCATCAGAATGCCGCCCTTGAGCAGGTTGACCTGGCCGAAGAACTCCAGGCAGCCGGGCGTGAAGAGGCTGGCGTCGAGCCCCATTTCGGGCAGCGCCGCGGGCGGGAACAGCCCCTGGTAACCGAGGTTGTGGATGGTCAGCACCACCGGAATGCCCATGAATGTGGGGTCGCCGGCGAAGACGGTGCGTTTGAAGATGGGGACCAGCGCGGCCTGCCAGTCGTGGCAATGGATGATGGCGGGGCGGAACACGGAGCGCACGATGGCCAGCGCCGCGCGCGCCAGCACGGCAAAGCGTATGTGGTTGTCGGGGTAATCTTCGGCGCCGGGGTCGCCGTAAAGGCCGTCGCGATCGTAGAGCGACGGGCAGTCCACCAGGAAGTAGGGCACTTTGCGCTCGAGGACGCAATGCACGTTGGCGAAGTATTCCTCGCGTCCCAGCCGCACGGGCAGATCGCGGTAGACGATCGGCGTCTCCTTGACGTCGATACCGCGATAGCGCGGCATGAGCACGGCCACGTCTTCGCCATGGGCGGCGAGGGCCGGGGCGAGCGCGCCGACCACGTCGGCCAGTCCTCCGGTCTTGGCAAAAGGCGTCGCTTCGGAAGCAACCATCAGGATTCGGGGCATCTTGGGTCCATCTTAGCGAGACGGGCAGGTCGATGGTCGATGGCTGAAGGCCTACTGCGTGGCCTCGTCGCTACCGCCGCGGCCGTAGCGGTTCAGGATCGAGGCGCAGGTCTGAAGGACGCCGGCCATCGCAATCCAGACCTGCCAGTGCGAGAAGAGCCCTCGCGTGATGGCGAATTCACCGGTCCACTTAAGGTCGGATCCGAGCCGCCAGACGCCAAGAATGAGCGCCATCGCCGCCGCGGGCGTCAGCAACGCCGCCGCCACCGAGGCCAGTTCGCGGTTCTTCGCCAGCCTTCGTTCGAAGGCCGGAGAAACCGCCAACCGAATGCGCACTGTCATGTGATTTCACCCGCGGAATCTATCCTTGGACACTACATTACCACGCCCGTCGCTCGTCGCTCGTCGCCCGTCGAGCACGAGGCCGAGTTGTGGCGCTTCGCGTCCGGGATCATTTGCGGTTCGAAGCCCACGGAGGCCGCGAGTCGGACCCGACGACGGGCGACGAGCGACGAGCGACAAGCGCTTTTAGTACGCTACCCTGTCGCTATGCGCCACATTAAAACCGCGGTCATCGGAACTGGTTTCATGGGCAGGGTCCATACGGAGGCGATTCGCCGGCTCGGTAATGTCGAGGTGGCCGCCGTCGCCGCGGAGAACGCGGAGCTGGCCGAGGCATTCGCGGCCGCGACCGGGATCGAAAAGGCAGTGGCCGATTACAACGAGATCCTCGCGGATCCAGAGATCGAGGCGGTCCATATCTGCACGCCCAACGCGCTGCACTATCCCATTGCCAAGGCCGCCATGCTGGCCGGCAAGAACGTGCTTTGCGAGAAGCCGCTCGCGACCTCGTATGCCGAGGCCCGCGAGCTGGTGGAACTGGCCAAGGAGAAGAACGTCGCCAACTGCCTGAACCACAACCTGCGCTTCTATCCGGTGGTGCAGCAGATGCGCGCCATGATCTCGAACGGCGCACTCGGCGACATCCTGGTGGTGCAAGGCACTTACTCGCAGGACTGGCTGCTGTACGATACCGACTTCAACTGGCGCGTCATGGCCAGGGAGAACGGGCCGCTGCGCGCGATGGGCGACATCGGCTCGCACTGGATGGACCTCATCAATCACGTGACCGGACTGGCGATCACGTCGCTGTGCGCGGACCTTCACACCTTCCACGCAACGCGCAAGCGGCCGAAGAAAGCCGTCGAGACGTTCGCGGGCAAGACGCTCGCGCCCGAAGACTACGACGAGGTCGCGATCGACACGGAGGATTACGGCGCGGTCCTGCTGAAGCTGGGCGGCCGCGCGCGCGGCGCCTTCACGGTCAGCCAGGTGAGTGCAGGCTGCAAGAACCGGTTCCAGGTGGAGATTTTCGGCACCAAGGCGGGCCTGACGTGGAACCAGGAGCGTCCGGACGAGCTGTGGATCGGCCACCGCAACGAGCCGAACCAACTTCTGCTGAAGGACCCGTCGCTGCTCGATCCCAAGGCGCGCCGCTATGCCGACCTTCCCGGCGGCCACAGCGAGGGCTACGACGACGCGCACAAGATGTGCTTCCGCCGCTTCTACGCGCGGGTCGCCGATCCGGCCGCGCCGGTGGAGTATCCGACCTTCGCGGATGGAAAGCGCATGATGACGATTCTCGAGAAGGTGATCGAGAGCGCGGGCCGGAGGTCTTGGGTGGATGTGCCGGAGGCGTAGAGACGGTCTTACGGCTGGGCCACCAGTTCCACGCGCCGGTTCTTGGCCCGGCCTTCCTCCGTGGCGTTGGCCGCCACCAGCGCTTTCACCACCGCCGAGGCACGGGCGCTGGAAAGCGTCACGTTGAACTCCGCAGTGCCGACGTTGTCCGTGTGCCCTACGACCCAGACGCGGAGCGCTGGACTGTCCTGGAGCAGTTTCGTGACCTGCTGCAATGCGGGCTGAGACTCGGGCTTGATCTCGGACTTGTTAAAGTCGAAGAAGATGCCCTGAATCTCAACGTGGCCGCTCTCGGCCAGCCCGCTCTTGAGCGCGTCGGCGTTGGCCACCACGTCCTGGTGCATCGCCTCCCGCTCCACAATCGTGAGGTAGTAGCCCAGGCCGCCACCGGACTGGAATTCGGCCCAGGTTTCGCGGCCGTCCCTGGCGATCAGAAACGTGGCCCTGTTGTAGCTGCTGTGGAGACCTTAGGTCCCGCGCGGCATCAGGAGATTCCGTCTTGAAATCAGAGCCTTTTCTCCCTAGGGCCGGTGGAAAGGCTATAGCCCGCCAGCGTTACCCGGGCGGCGAATTCAGGCTTGTCCGAAAGCAAGTTGTTGAGTATAGGCGCATTGCCGGCGCCGCTTAGCTCTGGCAGGCTACGTGCTCAGTCGTCCTAGCATGAGCGAAAGGCCGCGGGGCATCCACGGCCTGCGCTGAGGAGCGTTTG
>CAZBQQ010000234.1:0-6837 GCA_964493965.1 uncultured Solibacteraceae bacterium | reverse complement strand
CGAAGGCGCGGTTTTGGCGCAAGCCCATCTGTCACGTGTGGGCGGGGAACTACAAGAAGGATCCTGCCAAGCGTACTGACGTCGGGGCGAAGCACGGTACGGTGGAATACATCAACTTCCCGTAGGGGGCCAAACGGGGCGAGTATGTTGATCGCCATGCCTGTGGAGCGCGATTAGGCGCACATCGGGCCTCTCGGGCTGCGTGTGGATGATACAGTGCCTGCACCACGAATCAGCGGCCTGGCGGCACGTCCCACCGGGGAGCAGCGCCGCAGTTCCCGTCGATAGGGAGACGGCTTATGCGTACCTCATGGAAATGCGTTGAGTGTAAGAGCGTTCATGACATAGAAGAACCCGAGAGCACGGCACATGCAAGACCGGGCTTCATGCTGCAGAGAAGGTGCCCGAAGTGCGGCGGGAGCGCGTTCCGTGTCAGGCTTGAGGACCAAATCCACGCTTTCAATCTAAAGCTTGCCGTTCTCGCCTTGGTGGTGGGCGCCGGCGCCCTCATTGTCTACGCGGTGAGATCCCTGCTGCCTAAATAGGCTGCATCTCCTTCGCCATGATCGCGCGAAAAACCGCCTGGCAAATCCGGCCGCCACGGCCATCGCAATGAGAATCGCCGCGGCGCCCGCGCAACCTGATCTTTCTGGCTGGGATGCCGAGCAGTAGAGCAGTGGCTCGTGCCGGCGCGGCCGGAGGTCAGGGCACTGATTATGGCCGGCGGCCAGACCGGCGCCGAACACGGCATCGGCTATTCATCCGGTTCGGCAGGATGCCCGGACGTTCCCCTGATGAACTGCTCCGCTAACCGGCCCGCAGTCATCGTTACGATTGGCATCACCACCAGAAGAATACCCAGGGACATCAGCGCCGCCACGGTGATTTGCGCGCTGTGCAATTGATGAACGCGCCCCCACTGCGAGGCCCATGCGCAGAAAACGCCGCAAAGGCCGCCGAGCGCTCCGGCAACGAAGGATAGCGGCCCAAGCCGAAGCTGCGCCGGCATAAAGGCGCCCGCCAGAAGACCCCAACCGGCGCCGGGAATGACTCCCCACACCACAAGAGCCACGAAGAGCGAGCCGCGCAGCTCAGGGGGAACGTCAGCTCTCATGCTGCCACCGCCGACGAAGAACCTTACCAGCGGCGCGAAAGCGAAGCTGCTCAGCAATGCGCCGATGAAAGCACCCGCGACGATACACCTTGTTCTTGCCATGGGGCTCCCCGCGTCATCGGCTTTGGCTGACGGAGCCTCACCCCGGACGCCAGCGCCAACGCGCTTCGGCTCAGCCTCCTCGGGATCAAACGGGATGTCTCCCCAAGATTCCGTGAGATCCTTCCATTCCGGCACCTCGCCGATCCATGGCACCGACGCGAATCCTCTGTAGTGCTTGCCGAACAGGGCCCTGTCCTTCGGCAAACACTCCGAACGGAAGCCGGCCAAATACATCATGGGCTTCTTCAGAATGCACCCCAGCTCATTGGCTTCCTCCTGCGCGGACCCACCCCGGGTGCGCCTTCCGCCTTTCTGCATGAGAAGTTGAATTGACAGGGCGCACATGTCGTCGAGAAGGTCGGCATACTCCTCATAGTCCAGGTTGTAGCCCGCCTTCTGCGCGTTGCCGAGAATCACATCGAGCACGGCCAGTCCGCCGGCATACCGCCCCTTGTCCATTTGCGCATTCACCCGGCTATAGAAGGTGCCCAATATGACGCGGTGCGTCGAAAACCATCGACTGTATTTGCGCTCCAGGCCCTGGAACTCGTCATACCTCCGCAGGTTTACGGGGGTCGGGAACTCGTGCTTCAACTTGGCAAAGTAGCGCCCCCCTTCCTCGTAGGACGTGGAGGCGCACGTCATGTATTCCAGGCTCTCCTCATAAGAGTTTGATCGAAACATGGGGAAGAGATCCAGCGCGACGTCCTTGAACTCCTCCTCATGTTTCAGACTCTCCAAAGCTGACTGCCGCGCTTCGATCCCGAGCCCGATATGGTTGTACTCGAGAATCATCTCGTGGTGTTTTCCCAAGCAATACAGAGCGGGAACATCCCGAACGGCCTCGGTCGCGTCCTGACGCAGACGCAGGGCCGAAGCCAGCGAGGCCTGGTCCTTGAGCTGCAGGCTGGCGCGAAATCTCTCGTCGAAGCGCCGATACTCCGACGTATCTAACAGGGCTGCACCTTTCATAGCCTTACTCCTCCTCGATCGCAAACCGGTACAGATGTCGATTATCTTCCACCAAATAGCCGCCGTTATCCGTCGCCGGGCCTAAGAAGGTTATGGTCCGAGAGCTCGCCAGGTCCGCCGTCCTTCTCGCGGATGCCATGGGCAAGAACCTTAGCCGGTTGTTGGTGTCTATGTAGAAGCCACCATCGCCTTGAGCGCAAAACGGCAGCGACGCATTGCGATCGCTCGCAACGGCCACGTGCGTCAGATCACGCCGCTTTGGGTCATCGAGCTGCCATCGCTCCAGCGTGCCCTCGCGCCACAGATACAGGCTGTTGCTGGCCCGATGATACGACAGGCTCACGATGCGGGATTGCTTCCCATCGATATGCTGCAGGTCGATCAACTCGGCCGTCACCCGTTCGCGGGAGCGGAACAAGCGGCTGCAGCGCGACAAGCGATGGAGCGACAGGCCGGTTTCCAAGTAGGTGTTGCTGTGAGCCGCCTGGCACAGGACATTCTGAGTGATCACGCAGACATACTCGCCGCAAACCTCCATCAGATACTGGCCGGTGTCGCTCCTCGGGAATTGAACTGAGAAGGGTTCCACGTTTTCCGTGGCGATACAGTGGAGCGCTCCGGAACGACAAAGCACCAGAAAGGTATCGAGTGCCGGGCAGTACCTGATCTCCTCTATCTCAGATTCGGTCGGCTGGCAGGTCGATCGCTCGCCGTCTTCCACGGTGACGCTACAGGGCGTTCTGGTGTACGCCACAGCGCCTCGGTCGCTCCAAGCCGCCCGGAACTTGCTGAACTCGAACTCGTACTGGTGGCCAACCACCTCCTGCCGGAGCAGCCGCGGCGCTCCGCGCCCGATCGAGAGCATGTAGCCATCGGTGCGGCTGTATGTCAAAAGATCGTAGCGGTCGTCCCGGCCTTCGATGCGCATGATATCGCGGCGGGACGAGCCATCGAGCGATAGGATCACGCAGCGCCTCTGGGAGATGTAGAGTGCACCGCCGCCGGCCGGATATACGGCTGAAGGATAGTCGTCGTACAGGTCCTGCGAGCAGCGGCCATGTTCAACAACCTGAAGGTCAGAACCCAGGGACAATAGATTGCCATGCCGGTCGGTCATTAAGAAGGCATCGCGACGGGTTGGGCTGATGGAGAGGATCGGAAGGCGGCAGGGAAGGGCCCTCTCGAGTTCGAGGCTGGGCCATCGGTATATCAGAAGTTTGCTTTCCTCCGTCGAGACTGCCAACCGGGTTCCCAACCGGCAAACCGCCAGGGCACGATATGCAATGCGAAGTGGCGTCGCAGTCGACTCTGGGAAGTCGAGGAAGTGCCCGCTGGCGTCTCGCCAAGCACGACACTGAAGGTCGCCGCTGCCGAAATAGCTCATGAGGGTCTTGCCATCGGAGGGCTCGTCTCTAGACGAAATCTGGCCTGCCGCATCGGCGTGGAGAGTGATCGTCCGTCCCTCGGGCGTCTGATAGATGATGTCGTCCAGGAGCGTACACGCGGAGATGGCGCCAAATTTGCCGGCCATGCAGAGACCCCGGTGAACAGACTCTGTGGAGGGGATGTCTCCCGAGCTGAAGACCGTTTTTAGAACCTCGATCTCGCCGTTGTCGTACACCACTGCGAGCAGGCTGCCCGAGCGGTTGCAGAGCAGCTTCCTGACGGCCAGGGGGGCCTTCTGGGGCAGTGAGATCTCTCCGCGCGGCCGCAGGTCTTCGGTCGCGAGCAACTCGATTCGGTTCGGGGCGTTGTGAATAAAGGCCAGTCGTGCAGCCGTCGCCACACAGCTGGCCTCAACCCGCATGTCGACGGTGGTCACGGGCGATACGCCAAAGGCCCCATCTTCGACTTCCGCGTTCACGAGGATGGGATCGGCTCGTATCCAGGGACGTACCGCCAGTCGTTCCGCTTGCTGGCGATAAGACGGGGAGGCGAGTTCCTTATAAATGAGTTGGGGCGCCTGTTCCGGGTATCTGGCCAGTAGAGCTGCTGTATTGGTGACGAACAACTGGACTTCGCTGTCGACACACGGAGCAGGCGGCGGCTGGAGTTTCTCCTCTTCGACTTCCCGCTGGATGTCCTCTTTCAGGTCGAAGGCGCTGCGGCATTTCACATAGCTGCACAGATACGACATGTTCGCATATATGGCCTTCAGCTCTCTCCAGTTATGGGACATGCGGTGGTGGTAGGCCACCTCGGCGATGCATCGTTTGACGGGCAGATAGTCGTCTCCGCCGCCCTTGCAGGCGTGGTCGAATAGAGACGCTAAACCTGCGTGCCGGTCTTGCATCGCCCCGCCATCAAGGTAACGCTCGCTGGCCGCCTTGAGCTGCGGATGGTAGAAGGCAATGACGTTTACCTGGTCAACGACGTGCTCGGTCAGGTACGGCTCCAGGTCCATGAACAGCCGCGACCAGACGATCACCGGCAATTTGTGCTCGGGCGGATCGTGATGCTTGCGGTCGGAGAAGTCGGACCAGACCTCCCGATCCGCCGAGAGCACATCGAGGATCTCGTCCTCGGTCAAGCCATCGCGGGCGGCTGCCAGATAGCCGAGGCTGCTGCCGACCAACACAGAGCCGTGGTTCGCCGGCAACGAAAGGCGCTTGAACAGAGTGTCGATCACCCCATCCACACCCTCGCCCAGGAGCCAGGCCTTCGGCGGCGAGTGCGATGTCCACCCCCGCGCCTCTTCGAACGCCAGCTTCAAATAGAGCGCGTTCGGAGAGCGGCTGAACGCCGCCAGAAGCCACTCTCGCTGGTCCGGTTGAAGCCGGCGGCGAGCCGCTTTCAGCCAATAATCGAGGGCCGCCGCGGCGGCCTCCTGCGGGAGATCCTCTAGCAGAAGACGCTCGCACTCGTTCAACACCGGGGCAAGCTCGGCAGCAGAGGCTACGGCGGTGGACACCACGACGCGGCAGTGGGGCGGCAGCGTCCCGCCTAGCCATGCGAACGAGCGCGCTGGGTCGTCCTTCCCCAGTTGGTCGAGGGCATCAACGAACACTACCAACGGGCGTTCGGAGGTGGCCAGTTCGAGGCGCTCCCGGAACACGCGCACTAAGCTGTTGAGATCCGCGGGCAACTCTCCGCTGGCCCCGTAGGCCTGTCCGATCTGCTCGGAGAGGCTCTGAAGCAGCGTGAGACCCCTGGACGACTCGGGAGACGCGCCGATGAAGCGGCGGATTACCACGGCGGATGGGAGGGCTAACCGAGCCTGCTCCGAGGCCTGAGCCATCACCGCCGACTTGCCCGAACCCGACGCGCCGTGCAGCACAAGTGGCCGATCGCCGCCCAGGCGAAGGTAGTGGTTCATATCTTCGAGGGTCGTCTCGCGGCCGAAGACCAGCGCCCGTTCGCGCGCGAAGGCGTCGTGCGCTTCAATCTCCGCCGTCAACGCCGGACGCGACTCGAAGCCGGCAGCCTCGCTTTCGATCACCGCGCGCAGGGTTTCCTCGACGTCCCGGCAGAGCCTCCCAAGATCGTGCGGGTCGTAGGAAAGCAAGTTCTCAACCGGAAGCTGACCCCGCAGGAAGCTCTTCAGGTTGACAAGCTCGGGATCGCCCTTCTCGCCGGGGACCAGGCGGAAGAATGCGAAAACGTGCTCGCAATCCTCCGACGTCGCGCCGAGCCCCTTGAGAATCTCCTGGTGGATGGCGGACGTCCAGTATTTCAGCAGCGCCTGCTCGGACAAAGCCGCCGCGCGCGCGGCATCCAGCAGAATCAGGTGCAGGAACGCCTCGAGCACCGCCCACCGCTCGCGGTCCGCCCACTCACCCGCCCGCGGCCTCAGTAAATACTCAGGCGGAGCCGCGTTGTCGTCCCGCTGGTACCAGGACTCCACGAGTCCCCGCTGCTCCACGTCGGCGATGTGGTCCCGCACGGTCTCGAACTCGCCCGCCTCGATCCGAGCCGGCAACGGCAGCCAGCCGTAGCGCTGGCCAAGCAAGATGATGAAATTGGGTTTTATCCCGGTCTTCTGGCAGCGCTCGATCTCGCCCAGGCAGATCTCCATCGTCTTCTGGTCAAGCGCCGCTTCGTCCCGCACGCCCCAGCGCAGATCGATGGCCTGGAAGCGCGCGCCGCGCTCCTTACACAGCTTGCGGAGCTTGGGGAACACTCTGCGCTGGAGCGCGTTGCGTTCCGCCGCCAAGTCCGCGAAGGTCGAACTGACGAATACGCGAAAAGTCCGGGTTCGGATTGGCATCCAGGCGCGCCTAGCAGGAACCAATCATAACCGTTTTCGGATGTGACTATACCGGTACAGGCAGGGCCGATCCTATTCACGTGTTGGTTGAGGTATCGACTGCCCCGGGAACCGCCAGCCGTTCGGCAGTCGCATCGCGAGGCACGGAATGTCCATTCCGCCACGCCAGGCCGGCTCAGGGCAGGCTCTCCCTTTAGGCTGCGCCCGCCGGGCGGACCTCCCTAACCCCTCGTTCTTGGCGGTCCACGTCGCGGACCGCGCCCCGACATCTTTGGCAAAGAACTGCGGCACGGCAGCCAAGCTCGGGCTCCGGGCCGACGGGACATTGGTGACGACGTCAGAGCGGCGCCTATCGCTCGGGAGGCTGGCGTGGCTGTTTTGCTGGTGGGCGGTCGCGGGCTCGAACCGCGGACCTCCTGCTTGTAAGGCAGGCGCTCTAACC
>CAZBQQ010000233.1:0-6905 GCA_964493965.1 uncultured Solibacteraceae bacterium | reverse complement strand
GTTCTGCAGGTGGCCGGGCCGCTGCTGACCAAGATCGCCGTGGACCGCTACCTGCTTCCCACGCACGGGCGAACGGTGCTCGACCCCTGGCTGTCGGCGAATCCGTGGACCGGTCTCACCCAGATCTCTCTCCTCTTTCTGCTGACGCTGGTCTCGATGTTCGTCCTCGACTTTTCGCAGTCCTACATCATGCAGTGGACCGGCCAGCAGGCCATGTTCGACCTGCGCCGCGACCTGATGGCGCACTTGCAGCGGCTCGACCTTTCGTTCTACGACCGCACGCCGGTAGGGCGGATGCTGACGCGCGTCACCACCGACGTGGATGCTTTGAACGAACTGCTGGCGTCGGGACTGGTGACCATTCTCGGCGACGTGCTGATGTTGGCTTTTGTGTTCGCGGTGATGCTGAAGCTCGACGTGCCGCTGACCTTGACGCTGGCGGCGATCCTGCCCGCGGTGGTGGCGGTGACGGTCCTGTTCCGGCGCCGCGCCAGCCAGAGCTACCGCCGCATACGGGTGGCGATTGCGCGCATCAATGCGTACCTGCAGGAGCACCTGACGGGCATGACGGTGCTGCAGCTTTTCAACCGGGAACGGAGAAGCTCGGAGGAATTCGAGGAGATCAACCGCATCCACATGGAGGCATTCAAGGACGCCATCATCGCCTATGGGTGGTTCTTCCCGGCGGTGGAATTCCTATCCATGCTGGGCCTGGCGGCGGTGCTGGCGTATGGCGGCTTTCGCATCCGCGAGGGCGCGACGACGGCGGGCGTGCTGGTGGCGTTTTTCCAATTCGGGATGCGGCTGTTCCGGCCCATACAGGACCTGAGCGAGAAGTACAACCTGCTGCAGTCGGCCACGGCCGCGTCGGAGCGCATCTTCGGGCTGCTCGATACGCCGGTTGAGATCACGGCGCCGGCGGTGCTGCGGCCTTTTCCCTCCGGTCCTCAGCCGGTGGAGTTCGATCACGTGTGGTTCGCCTACAAGGGCGAGGAGTGGGTGCTGCGCGACGTGAGCTTCGCGATCAGCCCGGGCGAGACCATCGCGGTGGTGGGGCACACCGGGGCGGGGAAGACCACGCTCATCAGCACGCTGCTGCGGTTTTACGATGTGCAGCGCGGGGCGATCCGCGTGGGCGGCGTAGACATACGCGAGTTCGACCCGGCCGACCTGCGGCGGCATTTCGGCGTGGTGCTGCAGGACCCGCACCTGTTCTCAGGCACGATCGGGGGAAACATCCGGCTGGGAACGGAATGGATCACGGCAGACAACCTGGCGGCGGCGGCGGAGCAGGTGAACCTGCTGGAGTTCATCGAATCGCTGCCCGCCGGTTTCGACGAGCCGGTGCGGGAGCGCGGGGGCGGCTTGTCGACGGGCCAGAAGCAACTGATCAGCTTCGCGCGGGCGCTGGCGCACAATCCGCCGTTCCTGATTCTGGACGAGGCGACATCGAGCGTGGACACGGAGACGGAAATTCGCGTGCGCGAGGCGCTGAACAGCCTGGTGGCGGGGCGGACGTCGATCGTGATTGCGCACCGGCTGTCGACGATCCAGCGCGCGGACCGGATTCTGGTGATGCACAAAGGGAGCCTGCGGGAGTCGGGAACGCACCAGGAGTTGCTGGGGCGGCGGGGGATTTACTGGAAGCTTTACCAGCTGCAGTACAAGGACCAGGAGAATGGGGCGGGGGTTCTTGCGAGGCCGTCGGATGGGGCGGTGAGGCCGGCGTTGAGCTGAGTGGGGGGCGGGCCTCCCGTAGTGGCCTGCAGCGCGCGATAACCCAACCGATTAGGAATTAGGGTATAGTAGAATCGTGCCCACGGTGCTCACCTTTGATGGGCTCCGGGTTGTGATCTATCCCAATGATCATCGACCCGCCCACGTCCATGTGATTGGCCGTGGCTGTGAGGCTGTATTCCATCTGAACTGCCGGACGGGACAGGCGGAACTCAGGGAGAACTATGGCTTCTCACGTCGCGAGATCAAGCAAATTCTAGACGTCCTGAGACACCACTCGGAGGAGTTGTGCCGGGCATGGGAGCGAATTCATGGCATCGCGTGACACTTTCGAACGGGCAAATCAGCGAGCTAAGGAACTGGCAGTACATATTCCCCGCGCGGTTGCCGCGCACTATGATCGCAGAGTCGGGCGGATTGTGATTGAACTGAGTTCCAAACTGATTGTGAGCTTCTCGCCTGCCGATGCAGAAGGGCTTGAGGATGCTGAGCCCTCGCAGCTAAGACAGATCGAGATCAGTCCATCCGGCTTCGGCATTCACTTTCCGGCGGTGGATGCGGATCTGTACATACCGGGTCTTCTGGAGGGCTTTCTGGGTTCGAAGGCCTGGATGGCGTCCCGGTTGGGTCAGGTCGGCGGCCGATCGAGGAGCGGGGCGAAGAAGGCTGCTTCGAGGGCGAATGGAAGACTCGGGGGCAGGCCGAAGAAGGTGGCTGACCAGTAGTGTCTCTCGGAGAGCCGGACTTGCCAGGACTTAGCGAGTGGCGCCTTTTGCCACACAAGCGGAATCGATGATCTCGTCCAGCGCTTCCGGCGGTTTGTGATCCAACCAGTAGGTTGCGACATCGCGCCAAACAAAGACAGCCGTGCGCAGGTACTGACCGCTCCTCATTCGACCTCGCGCGTCGATTCCCACAGGCTTGCCGGCCTCATCCTTGATCCATCGCTCTTCAAACCGTTCGAAATCCAGTGAGTCCACTTGCTCCATTGTTCCGTCGAGAACTCGAGTGATGATCAGGTCGGCTTCGGGCGCGGATCCGCCATGACGGTAGATGAAAATGGAGTGCCCCTCAATGGTCTTGAATGGTTCCGATTCCATGGCCGGCGGCAGCGCGAACAGGACCGAAAACCCCACTCGCTTCCTGGGAGGCAGTGCTCTGCAGGCATGGATGACCCAATCCGACTGCACCGCGGCTTCCAGTCTCACCTGAATCTCGGGACCTCCGGTTTCTAGGGTGAGTGCTAGCGGGCGATACTCGGGGCTTTCGAACCGAAGCTGTTGTCCCGAGTTGGAGAACGCAAACTTTCCTTGCTTGTCCGTAACGGTTGTCTGGCGGCCGGGAGGAGAGCCCCCGAGGACATCATCGATGACCGTGAGTCCTTCTACTGGTTGATCATCGGGGCCGATCACAATACCGTGAACGTTCAGATTCGCAGGCGGCACCGACTCCACACCGGCAACCTCCGTAATCACGAGAAGGGCACAACAGCCCAGGTGCCCGTACCCACCGAAAGTGACCACATCGTCCCTTGAATTCCTAAGGGCCCGACCCGCGAGAAACATACCCGTCAGCGTCGCACTGACCCGGTAATCTGGCTTGTCTCCGTGACGCGCGGCGATCAAGGCGTAGAGCTCCCGAAAGTTGGCATCCTTCTTGATTCCGTAGGCAACGCCATGAACCTTGATATGGGAACCGGGTTTTCTCGCAATGTCATTGACGGTCGAGCCAACGACTCCAGGCACATCTCCCCCAAAAGCAAGCCATATGCCCTGGCGCGTGTCGCAATTCGGAAGGTCCAATGAAAAATCCTCGAAGTGAACACTGAGCGTTGCACGCACGCGGATCAGTCTTCCGTCGAAGGTCTTTGGGCTCTTTGCGAGGTCGCAGCCACGCACGTCCATCGGACTCGCCTGCACTGCGGCCAAATGGGGCGCGCACAGAAGCCCAGCAAGCGCGAAAGACGCAAGCGATCGCTTCAACATTCGTAATGAGGTCTGGTCCACATCGTAGCAAGAAGGCCCTAATGAGCTGCACGCACATGACGTCAGAGCCGGCACTACGTCAAACAGGGCGAACAACACCCGACGCGCGGATGGGTGCCGGTCGGCACAGCCGCGTGGCTAGCTGGCCCGCGGCAGAACTTCTCTCTCGATCTGGGCGGCGGCGGTGTCGCGGGAGACGTCCAGCTCGTAGTCCTGCTGCAGGCCAAGCCAAAGCTCGGCCGAGGTTCCGAAGTAGCGAGCGAGACGGAGGGCCATTCGGGCGCTGATGCCGCGCTTCTCATTCACGATGCCGGAGACATGGTTAGGGGGCACTCGGAGCGCTCGTGCCAGCGCGTTGATCGACAGTTCCAACGGCGCCAGGAAATCCTCGCGCAGAATCTCGCCCGGATGGACCGGGGCGAGTTTGATCTTCCGCTGAGCCATAGCAGTTCTCCTCAAAGCAAATTCGGATTACCGGCCGGCCTGAGTCCGTAGCCGTTCATAGCGCAGTCCGAGCGATCCGTTCGAGTAGGACTTGCATTCTGTCAGCTTGAAGCCGCGCTGCGGAAACTTGCCTGGAAAGCCGGGTATGCCATCGCCTAACAGTACGGGACCAAGTCCGATGAAGAGTTCGTCCACTAAATCCTCTTGCAGGAAACTGCGGGCCAGTTCGCCCCCGCCTCCGAGATAGATGTCTTTCCCCGGGCGGCGTTTTAGCTTTCTCACAAAGGACGTGAGAGATCCGCTCACCACTTCGAATCCTTCTCGTTTGCCCGGTTTCCACCGCCGGGACACTACGTAGTTCGCCATGCCCGGCGTCTCCGGTATTTCTCCGCTCTCGCGCATTTTCAGCCAGCCAGCGGCGGTCTTGCGACCCATGATCGTGGTATCAACCTTGGAGAAGAAGTCTGCCATCACTCGTTCGCCTTCCTTGTCGATGACCAGAAAATCGAGGTCGCCGTTGCTCCGCGCGATATAGCCGTCAAGGCTGATTCCGAACGCAAGGATGACTTTTCGTGGCATAGCGCGAGTGTAAGTAAACAGGTGGTTGACCGTCAAGAGGACTCGCGCCGATTTGGCGCTTGGAAACAAACGGCGCGGCGGGCTGATGTATACTGCGGGCATCAGAGGGGCGGGTGAGGCAACTTCGCCGCGCCCGAACACTAAAACCAGCCGGCGCCAGATGAATCGGCGCTGCTCGCTCCGGCTCCAACTGCCGGAACATTCTCAGGAGACCAATATGGCCGGCTCAATGCTACGAACCCTCGTTCTCGGATCTACGCTGGTGTGCGGTTTGGCGACAGCACAGAACCAGAACGCGATTCCAACCGAGTACAACGAAGCCACGGTGGCCCAACTCCAGGCGATGATGGGCTCCGGCAGGCTGACTTCAGAGGATCTGACCAAATACTACATTGCCCGCATTCTGGCGCTGGACCAAAACGGTCCCGGGGTCAACGCGGTGATCCAACTCAATCCGGATGCGCTTGCGATCGCGCGCCAGATGGACGCACTACGCAGGCGGGGCAAGGTGCTGGGGCCCTTGCACGGCCTTCCCGTGCTGCTCAAGGACAACATCGACACCGGTGACAAGATGCAGACTACGGCGGGCTCGTTCGCGCTGTTCGGTATGCCGGCTGTGCGCGACTCTACGGTCGCGGCAAACCTGCGCGCCGGCGGGGCCGTAATTCTGGGGAAGACGAATTTGTCGGAGTGGGCGAACTTCCGATCATTTGAATCGATCAGCGGGTGGTCGGGTCGGGGCGGCCAGACCAATAACCCGTACGGTATTAATCGCAACCCGTGCGGGTCCAGTTCCGGCTCGGGAGCGTCCGCTTCGGCGAATTTCGCGGCGGTGTCGTTCGGTACCGAGACGGACGGCAGCATCGTATGTCCCGCGAACGCGAACGGGGTGGTGGGCATCAAGCCCACGGTCGGGCTGACGAGCCGGGCCGGTGTGGTGCCGATCTCGCACACGCAGGATACGGTTGGGGTGCACGGGCGGACGGTCGCCGATGCGGCGGCGGGGCTCAGTGTGATCCAGAGCCGCACCTCGGACGGCCGCGACGCGGCTACGGGCGGCGTTCCGTTGGGCTGGCAAGGAACGGGGCGCACGCGGCCGACGAACATCCCGGCCGACTACACGCAGTTCGTGAACGCCAACGGCCTGCAGGGCGCGCGCCTGGGCCTGACGCGGGCCGGGCTGAACGGGTTCGACCAGTTCGTGCCGACGCCGCAGCCGGTGCTGGACGCGTTCGAGGCGGCGGTCACCGCGCTAACGACCGCGGGTGCGACGGTTATCGATCTGGACGCGGCGGGCTTCACGTTCGCGTCCGCGGACGGCGAGTCGCTGGTGCTGGACTACGACTTCCGCAACGACGTGGCGGCGTACTTCGCCACACGGGTGGGCGTGCCGGTGGCGGGTGGAACGCTACAGACGGCCATCGATTTCAACAACGCGCACGCGGCGGAGGAAATGCCGTTCTTCAACCAGGACATCTTCGACCAGGCGGAGTCGCTGGCGGTGGGGCCGGACGCGCCGCAGCCGGTGTTCGGCGGTATGACCTATAACCAGGCGCTGGCGCTCGACCAGAACGCGGGAGTGAACGGCATCGACGCGGCGATCAGCCAGTTCCATCTGGATGCGGTGGTCACGGCGACCGATAATCCCGCATGGGCGACCGACCTCATCTACGGCGACCACTTCATCTTCGGCAGCTCCGGACTGGCGGGTGGCCCGGGGTATCCGATCGTGCAGGTGCCGGCGGGCATGGTGTTCGGCGTGCCGCTCGGGATCAGCTTTTTCGGGACGGCGTTCAGCGAGCCGACGCTGATCCGGCTGGCGTCGGGATTCGAGGCGGCGACGGAGGTGCGGGCTCACAACCTGCCCACCTTCGCAGCAGCGGCGCCCTCCAACAACATCCAGGGCACGACGATCTCGCCGCCCAGCCGGCGGGCCGCGCCCGCGACGGCAAAAGCCCCCGCTTGGAAGGTACCGCACCATATGTGACGCAGTCGGCCCGGCGCTTGTGGGAGCGCGGGTCCGCATTGTGGGGCAGAATGGCATCCTGCGCGCCGGTACGCCGCAGGTTGCCAACCCAATTGCCAGACGGCCGGAGTGGGGCGGGTCTCCAGAGCTGCGCCGGACGTCCACGTCCGGCTTCCTTCGTTTCAGGAAGTTGG
>CAZBQQ010000232.1:0-6941 GCA_964493965.1 uncultured Solibacteraceae bacterium | reverse complement strand
GAAGCCATTCAGATGGCCTGGTTGGAGGAGCGACAAGAGAGCCAGTGAGGGCGCTGCAGCACCGACTTGAGCAGGATGCAGCCTCCAATCACGATCAGGGAGATGGCGAACAGTGGCAGGTCGACACCGAAGGCCTCTCCCAGTCCCGCAAGCAACGCTAGGATACCCAGCACCAGGCTCAAGCCCCGCATTGCGATCTGATTCAGATAACGAACGACGTTGAGGCCCAACAGAATGAGCCCCGCGGCGATCAGCCACGTACCGTGGGGAACGTGGTCCGGCACGAGGCCGATCGTGCCGATGGTAACCAGAATCGCTCCCCAGGCGATGTTCTCGAGACGCTTGTTCAACTCGTCGACCGGCATTTGAGGTGGCCTCCGCTGCCAGGACGAATCTGCCGCCTGAAAGGATACGCCTCATGACAGCACGGCCGCCGACACAAACCCTCGGATCAGCGGATGGACCAGACCTTTCAAGGACGAGCGCTCCGGCTGGAACAGCGTCGCCACAAAGAACGGATGGTGCGGCAGACGAATGATCCGGATGTCGCCGGATTCGTCCCTGCCTTCGACGTGAAGGTCGCTGCGGCCCCTAAGCAACGATACGAATTCTGGGTTGAGGTCGTAGTTGCAGTGATAAGCCTCTTCCACGCTATCCGCGCCGTAGAGTCTGTGGGCCAGCGATCCCGGAGCAATCCGGATGGTGCCGGTGACCTCCACAAGCGAGCAGGAGAGCCTGGAGATGAGAGGGTGCTCCGCATGGGGATCCAGTTCCGCGTGCGCAACGCCGGTCGCGCCCAGCACGTTTCTGAAGTACTCGATGAGAGCATGCTGGAAGCCCCCACAGGTGCCCAGGAAAGGGACTCCCTCGACGCGGGCCAGCGAGATTGCGGAGATGGTGCCCTCCGTATTCGCGTAGGGGGACGCGGGGACGCACCAGATTCCTTGATAGGCGCGCAGGGCGCGGACCGCTGCGGCGCCGGCCAGCTCGGTTGTCGGTATCCACACGGGCTCCACATCGACTTGCAGAGCCCGCGCGGCCAATTCCAGAGCCGGTGGGATGGCCACGTGTGCCGTTACGGAGGCGTTGTAGTCGCCGATGAGTGCGATTAGCCCAGGCAAGCCTTTACCTTCTCCGCCAGCCCCGGCGCGGTGTAAGGCTTCTGGATGAAGCCCGAAACCCGCTGGCCCTTCATCAGCAGCATGGTCTCGGATTCGCTGTAGCCGCTCGACATCACCACCTTGATCTCGGGCCGGAGCTTCCTGAGCTCGGGAAGCACCTCCTCGCCGTTCATGTTGGGCATGCTCTGATCGAGGACCACCAGCGCTACATCATCGCCCGGGCGGCTCCGCAGCACCTCGATGGCCGTCCGGCCGCCGTCCGCCAGCAGGACCGTATAGCCCTGCCGTTCGAGAGCCTTCTTCGCCATTTGCAGGACGATTGGTTCATCGTCGACGATGAGCACCACGCCGGCGCCTCGGGGAGTGGGCTGGCTGGCCGCAACTGCCGGCTCCTCGACCGGCCGCGCCGAAGAGGGAAACAGCACGGTGAAGCAACTGCCTTGGCCCGGCGCGCTGGTGACTACGATTGCGCCTTTGTGGCTCCGCACGATGCCGGCGACGGCCGCGAGCCCCAGGCCGCGGCCCGTGAACTTGGTCGTGAAGAAGGGATCGAAGATCCGGGCCCTGGTGGCTTCGTCCATCCCGCAGCCGTTGTCTCTGACTTCGAGGAATACGTACTTGCCCGGCTGGAGTCCCGCCGCTTCGGCGTGCCGGCGGACGTAACCGGCATTCACACTTTCAAGCCCGGTCCGGACCGCAATCGCGCCCTCCCGGCTTCCGATCGCCTCCGCCGCGTTGAGGACGAGGTTCATGAACACCTGCTGGACCTGACCACGATCGGCGAGGACGGGGGGCAGTTCCTCCTTGAGGTCGAACTGGAGCGCGGTCCGCTTGGGGATGGACGGCCGTACCAGGACACTCATGTCGGGGATGAGCGCCGAGATATTCAGCGCCTCCACCAGGAACTTCCCCTTGCCAGCGTAGGCCAGCATCTGGCGGGTGAGGTGCGCGGCCTGCTCGCCGGCTCTGAGGACCCCGGCAAGCAGTTCGCCGGCCTCGTGGCCGGGCGAGAGCATTTCCTGAGCCAGGCTGGCATTGCCGATCACGCCGACCAGCAGGTTATTGAAGTCGTGGGCCACGCCGCCCGCCAGCAGGCCGAGGCTCTCGAGCTTCTGAGCCTCGCGGAGACGCTGCTCGGCGCGCTTGAGCTCGGTGACATCGGAGAGAACCCCCACCCCGCCTCGCGAGCGTCCGCCCTCGTCCAGTAGCGGCACGGCATCGCCCAGCAGGTTGACGGTGACGCCGTCCTCGAACACGATATCCAACTCGTAACCGCGGACCGGTTGCCCCGTGAAGGCCGCTTTCTGAAGCGGCAACTCCTGGTTCGGAACCTCGACCCCGTCCTTCATGGTACGGAAGTTCATCGGTCTCTCGCCCTCGGGAGCGGACTTCGACAGGTTCTTCCCGGCCTCCCTGCGCAGCAAAGCGTGAGCCGTGGGGTTGCCGGTCATGGAGAGGCAGCCGGCGTCGTGAGCGATGAAGATGGCGGCCGGGGCCGCGTCCATGAGCGCCTCCACCTCCGCCGCTCGCGCGCGCTCCCGGCTCTCGCTTTCGCGCAAAGCCTCCGTCGCCCGCCTGGCCTCGGTGATATCGCTAAACAGGATCGCGACCTTTCGGCTGTCGCGCCCGCCAACGCGATAGGCGCTCACGTCGTACCAGCGATTCAACGCCTTCGCCTCGTTCACGAAACGCGCGGGCTGGCCCGTCAAGGCAACTCGCCCATAGATTTCGAACCAATGCGCCTCGTGATGGGGAGCCAGTTCGCGCATGAGCCGGCCTCGGGCGTTCTTCAGGCCGGTTTGGCTCTCGAAGGTCGGGTTGATCTCCAGGAAACGATAGTCGACCGGGACGTCGCCGTCGAAGATCACCTCGATAATGCAGAAGCCTTCGAGCAGCGTGTCGAACAGCATTCGGTAGCGCTCTTCCGCCAGCTTGCGCTCGCCGATATCGAGGTTGATGCCCACCCAGCAGGCGACCCGGCCCTGTTCGTCACGGACCGGAACGCCGCGAGCGAGCACCGGATGCCACTCGCCATCCACGCCGCGGAAGCGGTGTTCCATGTCCCAGCGTCCCCCGGACCGGACGCACTCCTTCCAGGCAGCGAGCGTACGCTCGGCGTCATCCGGATGCAGCATCTCTCCCCAGCCGAAACTGGAGCACTGTTCCTGCGTCAAGCCCACCATCTTCAGGAACGATTCGCTGGCATAGGTGTTGCGGCCGTCGGGGGCGCATACCCACACGCCATAGTCGATAGACTCGCCAATGGCCCGGTACATCTTCTCGCTCTCGCGCAGCGCCTCTTCGGTCCGCTTGCGCTCGGTAATGTCGAGCTCGATGCCATCCCACACAGTGGAGCCATCCGGGCAACGGGTTGGGGTCGAGCGCAGCAGCGACCAGCGCGTCTCGCCGGTCACGCGGTGCAGGTGTCGCACCTCCACCTCGTACCGCCCCAACCGCTCGCGGGACAGCGCGAGCGCGGAGCGGAGCCTATCATGGTCCTCGGGCACTATATTCCGCTCCACGGTGGCGGGATCGCGCATGTACTCGGCCGCCGGAACGCCGGTCAGCCGCTCGATGCCGGCGCTGATGAAGTCCACGTGCGGCTCGCCGTTGACGTCCTGGCGGTACCGGTAGATCGCGCCCTCCGGCAGGTTGTCGATCAAGGTGCGCAGCCGGGACTCGCTCTCCCGCAGCGCCTCTTCGGCCTGCTTGCGATCGGTGATGTCCGCGCAGATGCCGGTGAGACCGAGGAACTCGCCTCCGGGCGAAAACCTCGGCACGCCGTAGGACGAGATCCAACGCCATGCGCCATCGGCGCGCCGTACGCGTGCTTCGGCCTGGACGGGCGCACGCTCCCGCACCGCGGCCATGAGCGCCGCCACGTACTCCGCTGCATCGTCGGGATGAAGCAGTGGCTGCCACTTGCCGCCTTCCGCCTCATCGTTGGTGACGCCGAAGTACTCGCGGTAGGCGCGGTTGACGAATCGGTTGTTCCCCTCCGCATCGGTCACCAGGATGATGATGGGGCAGCTGTCCGCCATGATGCGGAAACGCTCCTCGCTCTCGCGCAGCGCCTCTTCCGCGCGCTTGCGATCGCTGAGATCGAGGATGGTGTACGCGAATCGCGGGTTGCCGGAATGCCCGATCCCCACGTAGCTGGCGGTCGCCAGCAACCAGCGGTCGCGGCCGTCGGCGCCACGGCGGGCATATTCCATCGAGACCGGCTCGCCGGTGCGCCGGCTCTTCTGGTAGAGATCGACCCACAAGCGCGCGGTCTCCTCGGAAGCGCCCGCCACGATTGCGGGCAGCCCCGCGATCGACGCCCGGTCCACGCCGTACATTTCCGCCGCGGCCGCGTTGCAGGAGACGTGGACGATGTCGCCATCGACCAGGTCGATGAATCCCCGCATCATCCCGGGGCTGTCGAAGAAACTGCGCAGGGCGGTTTCGCTTTCCCGTAGCGCCTCCTCGGCCCGCTTGCGGCGCGTCACGTCGGCACCAGCGGCCACCGATCCGCGCACGTGCCCTTCCGCATCGAACAGCGGCACGGCCCCCAGAAGCAGGTGCACGGTGCGGCCGTCGGGGAAGACCATCTCGAATTCTTCCGCCTTCACCGGCTGGCCTGTTGCGGCGGCGACTTGATTGGGCAACTCGTCGGGACGCAGTTGAATACCGCCGCGAAAGACTTTGTACGAAACAGCCTCGTCGCCGGGAAGCGCGCTCCGCGAGACGTTACCGCCTCGTTCGGTCTGCATGACAACCTGGTCCGCGTAGGCGTTGCCGGTAATCCGGAGGCACTGCGGGTCGTGGGCGATCCAGATGGCGACGGGCGCGGCGTCCAGGATGGCGGCCAGACTGCCGGCCAGACGTTGGCGTTCCTCCTCCGCGCGCTTTCGCTCGGTGATCAGCTCGCTGAAGATGACGATGCCTCCGATCTCTCCCTTCCCGTCACGCCAGGGACGGACCTCCCAACGGATCCAGTCGACGCTCCCGTCGGCGCGGAGGAAGGACTCTTCGTCGCATTTCTCGACGGCGCCGGCCAGGCAGCGCCGGTGTATCTCCTTCCAGCGTTCGTCTATTTCCGGGAACACGTCGTAGTGGCTGCGTCCCACCAGGTCCTGATCGCCGAGGAGGAAATCGCTATTCCATCTGCGGCTCGCCGCCACGTACCGCATCTGGCGGTCGAACATGGCAATCGCGGCCGGCGCATGTTCGACGAATAGCCGCAGCAGCCCCTGGCTCTCGCGCCCTTCCGCCTCCGCCCGCTTGCGTTCGGTGACGTCCACGAAGACCACGCCGAATCGGCCGGGCCCGGTCCGGAAGGCGGAGAGTTCGAACCACCGTCCCAGTGGGCCGAACCACTCCTCGAACCGCGCCGGCTCCCCGGTCAGAGCCACCCTGCAGAAACGCTCCATCAAGGCCGGCTCTGTCGCCGGGAACAACTGCATCACGGTCTTTCCGAGGATGTCCCCGGACTTGATGCCGGTTTGGCGCTCGAAGGCCGGGTTGACGGCCAGGTAGCGAAAATCGCACGGCTTTCCTGCTTCGTCAGAGAGGATCTCGCACAGGGCGAATCCCTCGGTCATGGTGTCGAACAGAGTCTTGTAGCGCTCCTCGGCCTGCTTACGTTCGGTGATGTCGCGCACCACCGAGACCGACCCTACGACGTTGCCCGCGCCGTCCCTGACCGGAGAAGCGCTGACCTGGCGATGCCGCAACTCGCCATGAACGGGGGTGCGAACGATCTCCTCCTGGTTCCGCACCGTCTCTCCCCTGAGGGCGCGTAGCGGCGGAGCCTCCTCCAGGGGGCGGGGGCTGCCATCCGGGCGAAATACTTCCAGGCTTGCAGCGAGTTCCTCCACGTTCCCCGGCGTGGGCGTGCCGATCTTGAATTCGCGCAGGGCCGCCGGATTCGCCAGGGTGAACCGGCCCTGGGCGTCGGCGAGCCAGACCTCGTCGGGAATGCTGTCGATGAGGGCCGAGAAGCGGCGCTCCGCCGATGGGCCCTGGACCCGCTCGATGAGCGCGGTGGCCACGGCGATCAGGCGCGGTTCCTCGAGCGGCGATTGCAGATACGCTTCCGCCCCGCTTAGCAACGATTCCGCGTAGTCGCCACTCTGGCCGGAGATGTGCAGGACCGGAATGAAGGCGGTGCGGGGATCGGCCTTCAGGCGCCTGGCTACCTCGAAGCCGTCGATGGCGGGCGATCCGAGGGCGACGACGACGAGTGCGGGCTGCCGTTCGAGCGCCGTTTTCAGCGCGTCCGATGCCGCGATGGCTTCGAGAATCTCAAAGCCGGCCCCGCGGAGGATTTCGTTGTGGGCACGACGAGCAGCCGAACCGGCATCGACGCAAAGGATCGTGTGGATCATGGCACCCCCACAGCGGCGACCGTCCGAGTGAATGAGGCCCGGCACCGCGGACAGTCATTCTACCTTATTGCGGTCGATGCCCGATGGGTCGAGGTGGGTCGATGGTGGAGGGTCGATGGTGAATGGTTGGGTTTCCTCGGTGGTCGATGGTGGATGGTCGATGGTGGTGGATGGCGGGGTTTCGGCGGGGGGCCCATCCTCATCAGAGTGCGGGGGTTGTGCGTCGCTGGGTTCATGGTGAAATTTTTGATTTTCGAGCGGGGCGGCGGCGCTCGTCGCCCCTGGCTCTGAGCTGGTGGATGGCGGTTGGTCGACGGTGGATGGCGGGGCTTCGGCGGCGTCCCTATCCTCCTCAGAGCGCGGGGGTTGTGCGTCGCTGGGTTCATCATGCAATTTTTGATTTTCGAGGTGCGCGTCGAGGAGCTTCAGGGTGCGGCGGAGCTCGGCG
>CAZBQQ010000231.1:1359-6982 GCA_964493965.1 uncultured Solibacteraceae bacterium | reverse complement strand
GCAAGCTGGCCTACCGGGTTGCCGTTGATATCGGCCAGCGGGGTGATGAGCGGCGCGTATTCGCTTGCCCCAGCGCGGATGGGATGCCGGGCGGCGGAGAGCTGGCCTGGGATCAGCGCTGCGTCGCGTGGGGGCAGCGTGGCGGCTATCACGCGACCCTGCGACAAGAAGACGAATTCGCTGCCGCCGGTCGAGACCTTCAGGTGTTGGGCCACGGCGCGGTTGACTTCATAGCCGGCCACCAGAACATCGATGAGCGCGGTGCCGACCGTGCTCTGCACGTAGACCGGCGTGATGGTGATGTGATACAGGCGGCCGTCCAGCGCGAGAAAGCCGGAGGCCTGGGCGGGGAAATGAGGCAGGGCCTCGCGCACGACGGGAAAGTCGCGCATCAAGGATTCACGCTCGGCTCCGCCGAGAGAGGCGATGACTTGTCCGCGAGGACTGGTCACGAGGAAAATGGCGTCCTCGTCCGAGACGCGGGACCAGAGTTCCTGGGCGGTGTCCCGAATGGTGGCCTGGTCGCCGGTGCTGAACGCGGCGCGCACATCGGACATGGCGCTGAGTACGGAGCTGATGGAAGAGAGCCGGTCGGCACGCGCCTTCCACAGAGACTGGTAGGCCTGGAAGCTGGCCTGCACCTCGTGGTCGATGCTGTCGGAGGTGGCCCGAATCGCGCTCTGGACCACGATCACGCCGGTGACCGCGACTACCGCCGTGATGGCGGCGGAAGTGGAGAGCAGCATCTTCCAGAGCAGCGACATGCGGGCGAGGCGATTTCTCATTTCCTCACCGGGTAGCCGCCGACATCGGCGGGCGGAGGGGGATACTCCTCGCCGTATTTGTTTTTGTGCGGCGCCTCGACATAGCCCGTCTCCGAGATGGCGATAGGAGTCAAACCCTGGTTCGCGTCGGTGACGGTGATGCGGCGGCGGAGTGCTTCGAGGGTCTTCGCGGTCGCCCGTTCGTGAAACACGTTGAGGTAGTATTCGCCTGGTGGGACGCCGGAGATAGTGAATGCGCCCGCGCTGTCGGAGGTCGCGAACCAGGGAACCTTGAGAACGACGATGATGGCGCTCATGGAGGGATGAATGTTGCAGAAGATGCGGACCACGCCGGTCCGGGTGAACGTGATGGTGCGGCTGGAGCCCGGAGCGTAGAGGCCCAGGTCGAACACCTGGCCGCTGAAATTGGAAAAGGCGCTGTGGAAGATGGGATCGAGGTTGGGGAAGGAGACACTGTTGCCGGCCTGGACCGCGAGCACGTGCGGGCCGAACTGTTTGTCCTTCTGCTCCATGCGTGCATGGCCCTGGGCAGCGGGAGCGTAGCCGGACGGGTCGGGGCGGACCGGTTCGAGCCACACCACTACGCCGGAGTAGTCGCGGTGTTTGCGGACCGAGGGGACCCTGGAATCCTCGAGGAGCACACTCCCGGCTACGGTGGCGCCGGAGGCGGGCCACCCGAGCAGGACGCTAAAACAGATAGCCCAAAGCCAGGTCATAGTGGTTGTTCAGAAGGACGCCGGAACCGAGATAGTTGGTCCGCGTCTGGGAGGCCTCGAAGCTGGCCAGGACGTTGGGGGAGAGCCGGTAGAAGAGATTGGCTCCATAGACCACGTTCTTCCCGATGGCCCCGGCGGCGAGCTGCGAATTGCGGTCATCCTGCTGGCCGGTGAACAGGTTGAACCAGAGCCGGGAGCTGGCACGAAGCTTGAGCTGGCCCCATCCTCCCTCGCTGTGAACAGCGGTCAGGAGATCGGGGCCGAAAGCGACGAAGCCCTGGCGAATGGCGCCGGTTCCGAGGGGCGCGACGTTCTGTCCGGTGTAGAACGTTCCCGTGAATTCGATCTGCCGCAGGGGGCGCGCGAGCCAATCGAAGGAGAGCACATCGCAGGCGACGGATTGGTACACCACGTGGGAAATGCTGTGGTGAACACTGGAGGCGACCTCCAGGCGACGGTCTTCTCCGCCGGTGAACAGCTCGGCGCGCGCCTCGATGCCGGGCCGCATGGGCTCGATGTAGGCGGATGCGGAGGCGTCGGGTTCGTAGGGGCTGGCGGGGCTGGCGACGACTTCGTGAGTTCCGATCACGGCGACCTGCGCTTTGACGCCGGTCCGATCGGTGAAATGGAAATCCTGCTCGAGGCGCGCCTGGGGAAGCCAAAGCCAGAGGTTACCGGCCCCACTCATGGGGGGCACCTCGACCTGGGCTAACGATTCGGGGTCACGAGGCGAGATGAGCGGCTTTTCGACGCCCACCAGGAAGCTGCGATCTTTCCAATCGATGCCGATGGTGGCGGTTCGCAGCCGCAACTCCATGTTGAGTGGCGCGCTGCCCGACCAGAAATCCATGCGCAGCGAGCCGCTCAGCTTGCCGCCTCCGAAAACCGTGGGCCCGCTGTAATCGAGGCCGAGAATGGTTTGGCGAACTGTGGCGCCGCCGGAACGGTCGCCGTCGGGCAGCGCAATGGTCGGATATTCCTGACCGCCGCTTCCCGCGGAGTTGCGGAAGCTATTAAACAGCACTGTGCCGCTGAGGCGAACGGGAAAACGCTGCGACGCTTCCACCTTGGACGCCGCCAACTCGGCGGTGCGGCTTTCCTGGACCTGGAGTCGCTCTTCGGCAGATGGCGCCGGGGCGGCCGCGGCAAGGGGCTCCGACGGGGTCGCGGACTGTGCGGGTGCGGGTTCCGGAGCGTGGGCGGCGGCCAACTGGTCGCGGAGAGCCTGGACTTCGGCCGCGAGCGCCTTGTTCTGCTCTTCGAGACGGTCCAGCCGCTCCAGGATCTTCTGCATGTCGGCGGTCTGGGCCGGCGCGGGCGCAGCGGACAGAAGCCACACTGCGGCGACCGGACCCAGCACCCAGGCCGCGAGGGACCGCTTGCGGGACACGCGCGGCGTTTCAATCAGCGCTTGGGTTTCCATGTAAGAGACGCTCCAGGGTCTCCCGGATGGCCCGGGGCGAGAAGGGCTTGGAGAAGTACGCATCGGCGCCCAGAAGGGAGGCGAGCGCGGGCGTATCGGGGTCGGTATCCGCGGTGACGACGATCACGGGAGTCGCCGCGAACCTCGGGTCGGCGCGAATGAACCGGATCAGGTCGAAGCCACTCATACGCGGCATCCGGATGTCGGTGAACACCGCTCGAACGGAAGGGCCGCGATCGCGCAGGATGCGGACGGCGTCCAGCGCCGAAGACACGGTCGAGATAGCGATCCCGGGGATGGCAGCGCAGGCGAGCTCGAGCGCGGAGGCGCTGGCCTCCACGTCGTCCACGATAAGGACGGTCCCAAGACCGTCCTGGGAGGTGTTGTTTTCCATCACGGAAGGAATCGATAGCCTATGCCGTGCACGGTGAGAATGTGACGGGGGACGTTGGGATCCGCCTCCAGCTTTTGGCGGAGTTTCAGAACGTGGGCATCGACGGTCCTGGTGTTGGACATGCAGCTGTAACCCCACACCGAACTGAGGATCATGTCACGCGTGAGAGGGCGGTCCGGATGGTGCAGAAAGAAGGCCAGCAGGTTGTACTCGGCGGGCGCGAGCTTGATTTCCTCCGTCCCGCGCGAGACCACGCGCCGTTCCATGTCGATCTCGATGTCGCCGATGTGCATTACCTTGCGGGTCTCGGCGACCGAACGGCGCAGCACGGCGCGGATCCGGGCAATCAGCTCTCGAGCGCCGAAAGGCTTCACCACGTAGTCGTCGGCGCCGATTTCGAGCAGCAGAACCTTGTCGATCTCGTCGCCGACGGCGCTCAGGATGATGATGGGCGTCGCCACCTCGGCAGCGCGCAGTTGCTTGCAGATTTCGGCCCCGGTCATGCCGGGTAAGCGAAGATCGACCAGGAGCAGATCGGGACGGAGCAGCAATGCCTGCTCGAACCCGCTGCGGCCTTCGGCAGCCTGGACGGTGTGGTAGCCCTCTTTTTCGAGCACCAGGGACACGGTATCGCGCAGGTTCTCGTCGTCGTCGATGACGAGGATGGTCTGCACTTTGGGCGAGCTCCCGGACCGCGTCGCTGAGGCGCCCGCGCCCGAGTCTGGACGGCCACCATCCCCAGGGATGCCGGCGCTGGCTGAAACAACCGAATTCATACCTATATGTTGGATGCGCAATTGTGGTTGAGGCATCTTAATTCTATAGGACGCTCGGGGAAGGGGCGGGGGTGTTGCCAGTGGGTTAATCTTCTGTGAACCTGGCGGACGAAACGGACAAAAGGGCGAAGGACTAGCTCTTTCCCCGAAAGAGGAAGACCAGCTCGATGATCAGGATGGCCACCACCATGACTTCGAGCAGGAAGGTGCGCGCCTGGTGGAACTCGCCGGTCATGGCCTGGTAGAGTTCGCCGGCGGTCTTCAGCTTCTCGTCCACCAGGTCGCGGTAATCGTTCACTCCGATCTTCCGGGCGGCCAGGCGGTAGGCTCGGGCATAGAACATGTCGCTCAGAAACTTGATGGAATTGTCGATGCGCTCGGTCAGCTCGATCACATCCAGGCGCATGCGATTCAGCCGCTCGGCTTCGGCCAGGCTGCGCCAGCGGCCCCAGATTCCGCGGTGCCGCTCGAGCCTTCCATGGACACGCTCCAGCACGCTGGTGAGCAGGTTGTCGTAGTAGCGAAACTCGAGTAGCTGCGTGTTCGCATACTCCAGAAGCTGCAGCATGGGCGCCGCGCCTTCGGGGTTGTCGTAGACGAAAGCGGCCATCCAGGCGGCCACCAGCAGGTCGGTGGGGTAATAGGAGAGCCACTGCTGGAGGACCTCCTGACGCTCGGAATCCGACAACTCCACGGATTCCGCACGAACGATCTGCGCGATGCGGCCACCGTATTCGGCGATCATCTCGCGGGCGAGGAGGGGGGAGCCGGCTTCGGTGCGCGCCTCACGGACGTGGACGGCGTAGTAGTCCTCGAAGGTCCAGTCCGCGTAAGGCCTGAGGAGGGCATCCCGGATCCGCTGGACCTGCGCTTTGGCCACTTCCAAGCCCTTGCGCTCCAGGTCCGCGGACCCAATCCAGCGGCTCGAGAGCTGGATCAGGCCGTTCCAATCGCTCTCGAAGGGCAGCTCCAGGGCTACGCTGACCACGCCGTAGTCGTACATCTTGACGGTGCACGACCACACTTCGCCGCCGGGCAGTTGGACCGGGCCTGGCAGGTGTACCAGCGGCGGCCGGGCGAACTTGACGTACTCGGGGGAAGGACCGCGGAACTCAGGCCCGCGTCCGGGCGTCTGGACCCCCAGCAGCCGGCGAACCTCGTCGATCCGGATCTCTTCCGAGACGTCGTATTGGAGAAGAGCCCAGAGGGAACCTTTCAGGGACACCATGGCGCACCCCCCGCCTCTGGCCAGCATTATAGCTGGGCCGGACGTGCGGAGGGTGCGCGTGACTTACAAGGGACGGCTACCTGTTATGGCCGTGGGAGCCGCCGCCACCGCCACCGCTGCTGCTGTGCGAACTGCCACCACCGCTGCTGTGGGAGCCGCCACCGCTATAGTGGGCCCCGCCGCCGCCTCCGCCGCCGCCGCGATAACTGGGGGCGGCGTGGCCGCCACCGTAGCCGCCGCCGTTAGACGGACTGGAGCGGTAGTTGGGCGCGCTGCGGTAACTTGGCGCGGCGCGGCCGCC
>CAZBQQ010000231.1:0-1259 GCA_964493965.1 uncultured Solibacteraceae bacterium | reverse complement strand
GGACGGGCTAGAGCGGTAGCTGGGTGCGGCACGGTTGCCGCCGTAGCTGCCACCATAGGACGGACTGGAACGGTAGCTGGGCGCGCTCCGGTAGCCCGGCGCGGCGCGGTTGGCGCCATAGCTGCCACCATTGGACGGGCTGGCGCGATATCCGCTGGAGCCGCGTTGTTGCGGCCCGGCCTGGCCGAAGTGGTTCCATCCGCCCGCCTGCGACCTCGCATTGGATTGTCCGCCAAATCGCCCGCCTCCGCCGTAGCGGCTGTTGAGCGCTCGGTTCGAGTACGGTACTCCGTGCCGGTGGCCGGGGTCGTGCGCCCAGACGCCGCCACCACGGAATCCGCGCCCGCCGTAGCCGTAGTGGCTGAAGAAGAACGGACGCTGGTAGATCGAGTAGCCAAACCAATTCGGTCCCCAACCCCAGCCGCCCCAGCCAAGGCCGCCGAAGAAGCTCCCGATGTAAATCCCAGGGCCGAAGCCGAAACCGAAGCCGTAATCCCAGGCGGGATAGTAGCCATAGGCGGGCGGTCCCCAAATGGAGGCGGGATTGTAGTCCGGCACGTAGACCACCTGGGGGTTGGCGGGCTGAATCTCAATCGCCTGTTGGTCACCCTGCATCTGGGTGGTAACGGACTCCTGCTGGTTCGAGCGCAATTTGCCGGACTGCCAGGCCTGGGCGCGCATATTCTGCACGGCCCTCATCACGTCGGCCTGTTGGGCGAGGAAGGCGTTGCCGAGGTCGGTGGTCCAGCGGATGTCGGCAGCCAGGCGTCCGATCACATCCGGGAAAACCACGAGGGCCTGGACGCTGGGGTCCCAATTCTGCTGGCGGGCGGCATCCACCAGTTGGGGGCCCTGCAGGTTGCGATTCTGATCGAGCCACTGCGCGGCCTCGGTGATCTCCAGCGGGTAGGTGGACGCGACCAGGATCTGGCTGAGCAGGGAATCCGGGTACAGCGCTATGGGCGCGACCAGGCTGTCCAACTGCTCCGGTGGAAACTGTTGCTGAGGCCCTTGTGCCTGCTCAGGCCCTTGTGCCTGCTCATCTTGCTCGGATGGCGCGGGTGGTTGCTGCGCGAACACAAGGCCGGTGGCCAGAAGCGGAACGCAAACCAGGCGAAAAGCATTGATGGTCTTCATAATGGACCTCCCTTGGGTGCCCACGCCTTCTGCAAGAGCACGCGGGGGTCCAAAGGATAAACTATTGATCCGCAGTGGCTTGCTGCGGAGGGTTGGCAGTGGGAATGGTTGAGAACCACCGG
>CAZBQQ010000230.1:0-6991 GCA_964493965.1 uncultured Solibacteraceae bacterium | reverse complement strand
TCGATGCCGATCTTCTTGAGGAAGGCGGTGGGGGGCTCGCCGCCGGCGAAGATCCAGACGAAGTCGTTGAGCAGCTCTTCCACCGTGCCGTTGACTTCAAGCATCACGGCATCCTTGGTGAACTCCACGGGCGCGGAGTTGAAGACCACCTTGACGGTCCCGTCCCGCATGGCTTCCTCGATGCGCTGCCGGTTTCGCTCTTTGATCCGGCTAAACGCTTCCTTCCTGTACGAGAGCGTGACCCTGTTGCCGACCTGGCTCCCAAGCCCCATGGCCGCCTCGACGGCGCTGTCGCCTCCGCCCACCACGAGGATGTGTTTGTTGATGTAGTGATCCGCCTCGATCAGGCGGTACATGACTTTGGATAGCTCCTCGCCTTTGACTCCGAGCTTTCTCGGGCTGCCGGTTTTGCCGAGGGCCAGGATTACGGCGCGCGCGCGATGCTCGCTCTTGCCGGTTGTCACCGCGAAGATGCCGTCATCCCCTTTCTTGATATCCAGCACCTTCTCGCCGGTGCGGCATTTGAAGTCCGCGCGCTCCATGACCTTGCCCCAGAAGGCGATCAGATCCTCCTTGGAGAGCTCCGTCTTCTTGAACTTCCCGTAGGTTGGAAAAGTCACGGGACTGGTCATCACGAGCTTCTGGCGCGGATACTTCGAGACCGTGCCGCCAACCTCCGCGTCCTGCTCGAGGACGAGGTAATTGATCTGCTTCTCGCAGGCGCGCAGAGCGGCGCTGATCCCGGCCGGACCGGCTCCGACGATGAGAAGATCATAAACGTCGGGCGCCGGCTGGCCTGCTCCGGCGATGCGGCTGGCGATGGTATCGACGCACTCGCGACCTTGATTGATCGCGTTCTTGATCAGAGCCAGGCCACCGAGCTCCCCGACAATGAACAGGTTGGAGATGCTGGTCTCATGCTCGGGCGTGAGGTACGGGCTGTCGGCGCCGACGCTCGCGCTGGCCATCACCATCGTGATCGCGCCGACCGGGCAGGCCTCGGCGCAAAGGGCATGGCCGATGCACTTGTATCCGTTGACGATGACTGCCTTGCCTCCCAGCATGGCGAGCACGTCTCCCTCCGGACAGACGGTCGTACAGGTAGCGCAGCCGATGCAGTGCGTGTTGTCGATGTGCGGGTGTTGCGATTGGGGGCCCGCCGAGTACAACTTGCCCTTCTCGGCAGCCGCGTGCGCCGCGGCGTGCATCTTCCGCTGGCCGCGCAGATAGGCGACGAGGAAACACCCCAGAATGAAGGCGGTGATCCCGACGGTAATCAGAGTTTCCATGCGGTTGCCCAGCTGGCGAAGAAAACGGCCCTAAAAATAGCCTAGCAAAAGCTGCAGTCCGATATGCAGCACGGCCAGGATTGCGAAGGTGTAACTGAACGGCCTGTGAACAACGTGCCAGAGATGGAAAACCTTTTGGGTATAAGACAGGAACAGGATGCGCTCTGAAAGCGCAGCTTCCGCGCGGGCGGCGGCGATGGCCCTCTCCAGGTCTTGATGGCGGGTTTTGACGAACCCGCCCAACGCCGTGACGTACTCCGTGCCCCGCAGGGCATGGCGCCGCATCCGGGCGACCCGGAACACGCGCGCGGTATCGAGCGACATCATATACACAATCGCCCCCGCCACCGAGAGTTTCGCAAGGTGCTCCGCGCTGGGAAGGTGCAACAGAGAGCGCAAATCAGCTTCCGGCAGAAGCTTCTGGCCGGCAAGGTCGCGCTCGAGTTCGGCCTGCAAGTCCTGCAATTCTTTTCGCGACAACTCGGCCGCGTTCAGGGTGCGCGGGACCTTGTTATAGAGATACCGTCCTACCACGCCGCTGAGCGAGACCGCGAACATGCACCAAAAGGCCATGCCGGCGATGCCGCTGAATTTCAGCGAAGAGTGGAGGGCGATAATCACCGGCGCGGTCAGGCCCATCATGATGTGGATGTCGAGCCAGTGCCGGGTGTTCCCCTGCCTGGCAAGCCACGGCCAGTGCTTACGGACCGGGTACAGGAAAATGCCGAGGAACAGGAGCACTCCAAAGAAGCCCAGATAGAGGCCCACGGGACCGCTGGGCTTGAAGAGTTCGTATTTTGGCGACAACGGCCGCGACATCTGCGGCAATTTGTAGTAGTCGAAGCCGTAAATGAAAATAGCCAGGTTTATGGCGATTGCCACTACGTACAACGCGTAGAGGCGCACGCGATGGCGCTTCTCATTGTCGGGCACGTTCCCGACGAGCGATTGTGCGATGGTTGTTGCTGCCATTGCCTTGTCTACTGGGCGGTTGCCAGCGTCTCCTTGGTGTCCACCGTAAATCGCTTGTAGTTGATGAAGCGGTGAATATTGCGCCAATGCTGGCGCGGCGTCTGGGCCTCGACGGTCGCGGTGTCCGGCAGCCAGTGGTCCGCCGGATCGCCGGCGAAGCGCACGGCGGCGTAGCGCACGTCGGCGTCAAGCGAACGCAGGCCGACGTCGTCCATGCTCCCCTCGAGGCCGGCCGTAATCCGCACGATGGCGTTCGAGCGAGCGTCGATCCAGGCGGTTCCCTGCCATTCCAGCGGGAAGTCGTGCCCGCGCAACTGCAACTCCGAAAGCGCCCGCGCTCCGTGAATCTGGCGGAATTGCACACGCAGCACCTTGCGGCCATCCAGCACGTCCGCTTCGGGAGGGGCGTATTCGAAGCTGCCCTGGAAGAACGGATGAAAGACCAGCAGGAGAGTTGAAAACCCGTCGGTCACTAACAGGGGCAGCTTCTTCTTGTCCTCGCCTGGGGTCTTGACCTCGCGGCGCGATTCCTCGACCGTCAGATCGTCCGGCGCCGCATGGACCATCACGAGGTAGTCGAAAGCAGATTCCTGGTGGGCAAGGGGCTTGCCACCCGGCCCAAGTTTGACCTGCGAGACCTCCTCGGTGCAGTTGATGGCCGAGAAGTCCTGCTCGAAGGCCTCCACCGCCCTACCCGTCCGGCGCAGCACCTCCTCGAGCGGCGGCGTCGAAGGCGTCGAAGCCGCGCTGGCAATCTGGGCGGCGATCAACCAGCCAAGAACGGCCGCAGCCGCTCCCCAACGGCCAACCGCCAGCGGTCCGGACTGTGGGAAGTGTTTCATAACTGCTCTCAAAATCGATACCCCAAGTTGAAATAGACCTGATCGTAGTTCTGCACTTGTCCCCGGTAGAAGGTTGCCCCGCCACCGAAGAAGTAATGGCGCGTGATGGCGAAATCGCCGTCACCCGTAAAGAAGATACTTCGGTTCTGAGCGGTGAGCGAGGAGGTGTAGTTCTGCTGGCCCACCTGTGCGTCGAGGCGCAGGGACTCGCCCATCTGCCGGCTCAGGATCAGGATCTTGTAAGTTCCGCTGCCGAAGGAACTGTCGAACCGCGTAAAGCGCGCGTCAGCCCTGATACCCGTGTGCCAGATCTTGCCCAACGTTGCGCCGTACATCGTGTTCAACGAATGCCGCGTGTCGGTGGAGGTGTTACTGCGCCCGAGGCTTCCGTACACGCTGACGCGATAGGGCAGATCGAAGCGGACTCCACCGCTCAAGCCTTGGAAGAGCAGCTTGTCCAGCAAACCCGTGCCGATGAGAGTCGGGTCGAAGGTGGGCACGCTCTGAAAGTAGTTGTGGCTGAAATCGAACGATATGAATTTCTTAGGCTGGAGACGCACGGTGAGGAAGCTACGGCTCAGCCCCACGCCCTTTTGGGTGGGTGTCTCGGCGACGCGATAGTCGTCCACCTCGGCGCTGTGGTAGATCGAGAGATAGTTCCGGTAGGTGATGATGTTTTCAAAAAACGCGTATTGCCGCTCGGGCCGCCAGTGGATGCGCGACAATGCCACGCCTTCGGTGGTGCTGTACCGGAGCGACTCGAAATCGCCGCCCGAGTAGTTGATGAACGTGCCGGCCATCTCCCGGTTGGGGTTGTAGTTCCAGGAGGCCGGGTCGGGCGTCGATCCGGCAAAGATGCCAGCCGTCACGTGCGAGCTGAGGCGGCGGCCGAAGTATCCACCGTCGATGGTATCCAGACTGGCGGCCCAGGGCAGGTAAAAGCGGCCGAAGCCGGCGACCCATGCCGACTTTGGATTGTCGTAGTAGAGGGTCAGGGTGTAGGTCCGGTTGACGAGGTCGTAAAGCGTCTGCTGTTCGGCGGTCCCACCGGACGAGGAGTTCAGCCGGCCCCGCCAGAAGCCGGTGAGGTTCCAATAGCTGCCGCCGATGCGCGTCATGTCCGCCCGAAACACGAGGCCCTGCTGCGAGGAGAACAGTCCGGAGCCGGTCCGATCGCGAAAGGCGTCGAACTCGACGCCGATGCGCCCGCGCAGCCGGTTGATCTCGGGCAGCGGCGGATGTTCCACCTTGGCGCGCACCTCTTCGTCCAGCGGATCGCCCTCCGTGAATGTCACCACCTGCGCGTACTTCCGGGCGTGCGAAGTCGACATCGCCGCCTGCACGCCCTGCACGTCGTCGGGCGAGAGCTCCGCCACGTCGCCGACCTTCAGCTGCCCGTTGTTGGACTTCACGTCGCAGACGGCCGACGCTTCCGCAACGGCGGTCACCACCAGTTCGGCGACCACGCCTTCCTCGCCCTTCCGGCGAACGGTCAGCTTCATGCCCTGCGCCAGGCCCGCGCGGCTGCCTGCATCGAGGTACACGCTGCCTTCGGCCACGTACTTGAGCTGGAACGACGTCCGGACCTGCCCTTCCTTGGAGCTGTCCTGCTGGGCGCGAAGAAGGATGCATCCCAAGGCGAGGGCGCTCAGTAAAAGTCGCTTCATTAGCCTCCGTTCCCCTTGGGGTGACACGCGTAACAGTTGGTGCTGTTGTAGACGTAGTTTCTGACACCCGAGTGTTCGCCGTTGGTGTTGTTCGCGGTGTGGCAGCCGGTGCATTGGAAGACCGAATAGTCGCTGGAGTTGGTGTGGCAGTCGCTGCACACTTTGGCGTTGCCGTGGGTCATGGGGAAGTACGTATGGTTGAACGTCGCACCGGTCCAGGCGGTGGTGGTATGGCACGTCGCGCACGTAGTGGGGAAGCCCGCCGCCGTGTGGTTCGGATTCGTGGTGCCGGTGTAATCCGTCGTGTGGCAGGAATAGCAGTCGGTCGGCGTGGTGGTGAAGTTCCCATTGACGTGGCAGGACGCGCAAGGCACGGTGACATGCGCTCCGGTCAGCGGGAACGGGAACGTGCTGGCAGTGTGGTTGAAGGTCGAGCTGGTGAAGTCGGTGGTGGTGTGGCACTGGGTGCAGTCTTGCGGATATCCGAGCGCCGCGTGGTTCGGGTTGGTGGTCCCGTTGTAGTCCTTCATGTGGCAGGAAATGCAGGTCGTTGCAAGACCCGCGAACACGTTGTTCACGTGGCAGGTGGCGCAGGCCACGTTCACGTGGGCGCCGGTCAGCGGGAACGGAGTCTTGCTGTGATCGAAGACTGCACCCGACCAATCCGTGGTGCTGTGGCAGACAGAGCAGTCCGTCGGGAACCCGGCTGAGACGTGGTTGGGGTTGGTGGTCCCGGTAAAGTCCGTCTGGTGACACGAGTAGCAGGCCGTAGAGAGGCCCGCAAAGACGTTGTTCACGTGGCAGGTGGCGCAGGCCACATTGACGTGCGCACCCGTCAGCGGGAACTTGGTCTGGGTGGTGTGGTTGAACGTGGCGCCCGTCCAATCGGTCGTGGTGTGACAAGTAGAGCAATCCGTCGGGAACCCGGCGGCTATGTGATTCGGGTTGGTGGCTCCCTGCTCGTCCTTCAGGTGGCAGGAGACGCAGGTCATCGGGAGGCCCGCAAAGACGTTGTTCACGTGGCAGGTGGCGCAGGCCACGTTCACGTGCGCGCCGGTTAGCGGGAACGGGGTGCTGTTATGGTTGAAAGTCGCGCCCGTCCAATTCGTCGTGGTGTGGCAGACGGTGCAGTCTTGCGGGAATCCGGCCGAGACGTGGTTCGGGTTGGTAGCACCGGTGAAGTCCGCCTGGTGACAGGAGTAGCAGGCCGTGGCGAGCCCCGCGAACACGTTGTTCTTGTGGCACAGGTTGCAGTCGAGACTGACGTGCGCCCCAGTCAGCGGGAACTTGGTTTGGGTGGTGTGGTTGAACGTCGCGCCCAGCCAGTTCGTGGTGGTATGGCAGGAATCGCAGGTCTGGGCGAATGCAGCGGCCGGGTGGTTGGGATCCGTAGTCCCGGTGTAGTCCTTCAGGTGGCAGGAGACGCAGGCGGTCGACAGGCCCGCGAAGACGTTGTTCACATGGCAGGTACCGCAGGCCACGTTGACGTGCGCGCCGGTCAGCGGGAACTTGGTCTGAGTAGTGTGGTTGAAGGTCGCCCCATTCCAGTTCGCCGTGGTGTGGCACATCGAGCAATCTGTCGGGAACCCGCCCGCGATGTGATTCGGGTTGGTGGTCCCCTGCTCGTCCTTAAGGTGGCAGGAGACGCAGGCGGTCGAAAGACCGGCAAACACGTTGTTCACGTGGCAGGTGGCGCAGGCTACGCTGACGTGCGCGCCCGTCAGGGGGAACTTGGTCTGGGTAGTGTGGTTGAACGTGGCCCCGTCCCAGTTCGCCGTGGTGTGGCACGTGGAGCAATCCGTCGGGAAGCCGGCGGCAATGTGATTCGGGTTCGTGGTCCCCTGCTCATCCTTCAGGTGGCAGGAGACGCAGGCGGTTGAGAGCCCCGCGAAGACGTTGTTCACGTGGCAGGTGGAGCAGGCTACGCTGACGTGCGCGCCGGTCAGCGGGAACTTGGTCTGGGTAGTGTGGTTGAACGTGGCCCCATCCCAGTTCGTCGTGGTGTGACACGTTGAGCAATCCGTCGGGAACCCCGCGGCGATGTGATTCGGGTTGGTGGTTCCCTGCTCATCCTTCAGGTGGCAGGAGACGCAGGTGGTCGAGAGACCGGCAAAAACGTTGTTCACGTGGCAGGTGGCGCAGGGCACGTTAATGTGCGCGCCGGTGAGCGGGAACTTGGTCTGGGTGGTGTGGTTGAAGGTAGCCCCGAGCCAGTTCGTGG
>CAZBQQ010000229.1:0-7048 GCA_964493965.1 uncultured Solibacteraceae bacterium | reverse complement strand
TCGGTTGGTCCGGGGCTCATCGCATTCACGCGGATCTTGCGGTCTTTCAGCTCCATAGTCCAGGCGCGCGCGAAGTTGCGCACAGCCGCCTTACTCGCGGCGTAGGCGCTAAACCCTGGGAGCCCCAACACGTTCGAGACTGAAGAGGTCAGGATGATCGAGCCGCCATCTTTGAAGAGGGGAAGGGCCTTCTGCACCGTAAAGAACAGCCCCTTCACGTTCACGTCGAAGGTCTGGTCAAAATGGGCCTCAGTAGCTACCGCGAGCGGTGCGATTGTTCCCGCGCCCGCGTTCGCGAAGAGAATGTCGATGTGACCATGTTTCTCTTTCACGACGGCATAGAGCCGGTCCAGATCTTCCAAGCGCGACACGTCGCCCACGACCGTCGTAACGTTTCTCTTGATGAAGGCTGCGGCCTCCTTCAGCTCTTTCTCTCGTCGCCCAGTGATCACGACGTGCGCACCTTCTTCCACGAAGCGCTTGGCGGTGGCCAAGCCAATCCCGCTGCTTCCGCCCGTGATAACCGCAATTTTTCCCGCCAATTTTTGTCCATGGTTTACAATCGCAGAGCCCATCGGTCTTTTCTCCTTCTGCTTCCCCTCTTTGAAACTGCGCGTCAATGCGTGGCCGTCAGTTTACCCGGCCGATGCCAATGCTGCCGGCCATCAACTGGTTCCGCTTAACGTTTCCTGAAGCACGGGGAGGGCCCATAACCCTTTTTAGGGGAATTCCAAATGCGGCTACCCGCTAAACGCCCATGCGGCGGCATCGCCCGTCCTCGTTTGGGCCGCCCTCAGGCTTGCGGGCCAGCGCCTGGCGGCACGTAGGCTCGCGCATCTTCTTACGTTCCTCCTGCCTGCAACTTTCGCCGCTTGAGGTGCACGTTTTGCGCTTGGCACAGGTGTTTCGTCAAGCTCGGCCTGACGAACTGGCAGGAGTGTGTGACAACGTTCCCGCCAGAATCTCCCCCGGTCCACGCCTTCCGTACTATATGAACCCAGTTCCGCAAAACTCCCGCAGCCTGATGAGGATAGGGACGGCGCCGAAACCCCGCCATCCACCATCCACCATCCACCAGTTCGGATCCACCAACCCCCGCCCATTTCAGACCCCACCCACCGTTGGGCACGCGTGCGATTCGACGTATACTGACAGACGGTTCAGCAGACCGGAGGCGTTCAGCTATGAGATCGAATGCGAGATGGGTGGCCACGTGCTCGATGGCCCTCCTTTGGGTGTCTTTGGCGGGCCCGGCACGCGCCCAGAACTGGCAGGTGGTCTGGTCCGACGAGTTCAACGGAACTCAAGGCACGGTGCCCGACCCGACCAAGTGGGCCTACGACAGCCCCAATGCGGGAGCGAGCAACAACGAGCAGGAGACCTACTGCGGCTACGTCTTCAATGGCGGCCAAAGCGGGATCTGCGCGAACTGGCAGCAGAACGCGCAGATGGACGGCCAGGGCCACCTGGTCATTCAGGCCATCAACTCCGGACAGGGATGGACCTCGGCGCGCCTGCTGACTCAGGGGCTCTTTAGCTTCACCTACGGCCGCGCGGAGGCGAGCATCAAGCTGCCTTCGGGCGTGGGAACATGGCCCGCTTTCTGGCTCCTGGGCGACAACATCAATTCCGTGGGATGGCCCGCCTGCGGCGAGATCGACATCATGGAGAACGTGCTGAACGCCCTGGGACCCTACAAGGTCCAGTCCACCATTCACGGGCCGGGCTATTACGGTGCTGGCGGCATCGCGCACCAGTACAACTTTCCGGCCGGACAGGAGATCGATACCGGCTACCACGTCTATGGCATGATGTGGAGCCCGAACCTGATCCAGTTCTACGTGGACGACTACACCGCGCCCTTCGCCAGCGTCAGCCCCGCCAGCCTCCCCGGCGGGACGAACTGGGTGTTTAACAACTCGTTTTTCATGATTCTCAATCTCGCGATGGGCGGGAGCTGGCCCGGGCCTACGAACGGTACCACTCCGAATCCATCCCTGATGCTGGTGGACTACGTGCGCGTCTACGCCGCCGCTCCCGTGGGCGTTTCGTTGACGCATGCCGGCAACTTCGTCCAGGGCCAGACCGGAGCGACGTACACGGTAACCGTGAGCAACGCCGCCGCGGCCGCCGCCACCAGCGGCACCGTGACCGTGACCGAGAACGTACCCACCGGGCTGACCCTGGCCTCAATGGCCGGCACCGGTTGGAGCTGTTCGAGCAACACCTGCACGCGCAGTGACGCGCTCAATCCGGGCTCCAGCTTCCCGCCGATCACGGCAACCGTGAACGTGGCCGTGAGCGCGCCGACGCAGGTGACGAATCAGGTGAGCGTCTCGGTGGGTGGCTCGACGGCACAGGCCAGCGCCAGCGACGTCACCACAGTCACTCCGGTGGTGGCGCCTCCCGCGCCCGCCCTCGTCGCTCCGGCGAACGGGGCATCGGGCGTCTCCACCACGGCGACCTTGACGTGGACCGCCGCGGGCGGAGCCACTTCCTACGACGTCTATCTCGGCACGGCGGCCGTGCCGTCGCTGGCGACAACCACCACGGCCACCAGTTACAGCCCGGCCGGTCTGAGCGCCCAGACGCTTTACTACTGGCAGATCGTGGCGCGCAATAGCGCCGGGACGGCGAGTTCGGCGATCTGGTCGTTCACCACGGGCGTAACGGCGGGAGCTCTGCGCTTCGTGCCGGTGACTCCCTGCCGGGTCGTGGACACCCGCCAGGCCATCGGGGCATTCGGCGGCCCGACGATGACCGACGACTCCTTCCGGTCGTTCCCGATTCCGCAGAGCGGCTGCGGCATTCCCGCGACCGCCCAGGCCTATTCTCTGAACGTGACCGTGGTGCCGAAAGGGCCGCTTCCATTTCTGACGCTGTGGCCTGCCGGGCAGCCTCGGGCTTCGGTCTCGACGCTGAACGCCTTCGCCGGCAACGTGGTGGCGAACGCCGCCATCGTACCGGCGGGAACGAACGGGGCGGTGAGCGTCTACGTCACCAATGCGACCGACGTCATCCTGGACATCAACGGCTACTTCGATTCGCCGGACAGCCCGGTGGCTTCGTACTCTTTTTATCCAGCGACGCCGTGCCGCGTGGCCGACACGCGGGGGGCCGCGGGCCAGTTCGGAGGCCCGTCGATGACCGGCGGCCAGATACGGGACTTCCCGATTCCGGTGAGCCCCTGCGCCGTTCCCGCCACGGCCAAAGCGTACTCGGTGAACGTCACGGTGGTGCCCGCCGGGTATCTGGGCTATCTGACCACCTGGCCGACCGGCGATACACAGCCGAATGTCTCGACCCTGAACTCGTGGGCTGGCAAGGTGGTGGCCAATGCCGCGCTGGTTCCGGCGGGGACCAACGAGTCGATCTCGGTCTTCGTCTCCAACCCGACGAATGTGATCCTGGACATCAACGGCTATTTCGGCCAGCCAGGGGCCGCGGGAGCTCTCTTTTTCTACCCGGTGACGCCATGCCGGGTGGCGGATACGCGGAATCCGAACGGCGATTTCGGCGGTCCGAAAATGGCGGCGCAGACGACGCGCTCATTCACGGTGCCGGCCAGCGCTTGCGGCATCCCGGCGACGGCGGCGGCGTATTCGATGAACGTCACGGTGGTCCCGGACGGCATACTCTCCTACCTGACCGCCTGGCCCGCGGGATCGGCGCGCCCGGTGGTTTCGACCCTGAACTCGTTTGACGGCGCGGTGGTGGCCAACGCGGCGATCGTGCCTGCCGGGACCAATGGGGCGATCAGCCTGTACGTCACGAACCCGACGCAGGTGATTCTGGACATCAACGGGTATTTCGCGCCGTAGGGTGGTGGGCAGGCGTCCGCGCCTGCAGCGGATCTCCAGACCCGCCTCAGTACATATTCAGACTTGCGCGTTGCCCAGGTGTACCTATAATGTGGAGTGCTGTGCCGCTGATCCGCGTCCTTCTCCGCTTCGTCGTGCGGCTGGTTCTGCGCGTCTGGTTCCGGGTCGAAGTGCGCGGCGTCATGGTGCCGCATGACCGGCTCCTGATCGTCTCCAACCATCAGTCGCTGTTGGACGGGATTCTGCTGGGCGCCTTCCTGCCGATGATTCCGGTCCCCGTGTTGCACAGCACGATCGTCCGGCACTGGTTCGTGCGCACTGGCATGCGCCTTTTCGAGCACCTGGTGGTGGAGACGGGGCACCCGCTGGCGATGAAGACCGTGATCGAGCTGATCGAGCAGGGCCGGCCGGTTCTCATTTTTCCGGAAGGCCGGGTGACGGTGACCGGCTCGTTGATGAAGATCTACGAAGGCCCGGCGTTCGTGGCGGCGAAGACCGGCGCAACCGTGGTCCCGGTGCACATCGATGGCGCGGTTTACTCGGTCTTCGGCCGCATGAAAGGCGATTTCCCGCGCCGGCTTTTCCCCCGCATCACCATCACCATCTGCCCGCCGGTGACCATTGCGGAAGCCAACGCGCCGAAGGCGAAGACGCGCCGGCGCCTGGAAACCACGGCGCTGCGGCGCCTGATGCAGGAGACCGCGTTCGCCTCCCGCCGGCAGAACACGCTCTTTCCGGCGCTGATCGACGCGGCGCGGCTCCACGGCTGGCGGCGCGACATCATCGAGGACATCCGCCAGGAGCCGCAGACCTACCGGCAGATCGTGCGCGGCTCGCTCGCACTGGGCCGGCTGGTCTCAAAGATGACGGCCGAGGACGAGCATGTGGGAGTGCTGCTGCCCAACGTCTCGACGACGGCGGCGCTGCTGTTCGGCATGTTCGCGATGCGGCGCGTGCCCACCATGCTGAACTACACTGCCGGGACCGATGCCCTGCGCGCCGCCTGCAAAGTGGCCTGCGTGCGCCTGGTCATCACGTCGCGCGCGTTTCTCGAGAAGGCCGGCCTGGGCCCCGTGGTCGAGCAGCTCGGCGACGTGCGGGTGGTGTGCCTGGAGGATCTGCGCAGCCAGTTCGGACTGGGCAGCAAGCTGTGGCTGCTGCTGTGGGCGCAGTGGTTCCCGGGGCGGGTGGCGCGGCCGGGGCGGCCCGAAGACACCGCCGTAATCGTGTTCACCTCCGGCTCGGAAGGCGCGCCCAAAGGCGTCGCCACGAGCCACGACGCCCTGCTGGCCAACGTGGCGCAGTGTCTCACGGTGATCGAGTTCGCGCCCAGGGACAAGCTCATGAGCGCGCTGCCGCTGTTCCACATGTTCGGACTGACGGTGGGCATCTTCCTGCCGCTGCTGAGCGGCTCGCGCACGTTTCTCTACACTTCGCCGCTGCACTACCGCGTGATCCCGGAGCTGATCTACGACCGCGACTGCACGGTGCTGTTCGCCTCCAGCACCTTCCTCTGGAACTACGCCAAGTACGCCAATCCGGTGGATTTTCGCAGCCTGTGGCTGGTGGTGGCAGGCGCTGAAAAGCTGCAGGACGACGTGCGCCGGCTCTACATCGATAAATTCGGCATCCGCATTCTCGAAGGCTACGGCGTCACGGAGACCTCGCCCGTGCTCTCCGTGAATACGCCCATGGCGGCGCGGACGGGCACGGTGGGCGAGCTGTTCCCCGGCGTCGAACATCGGATCGAGCCGGTGCCGGGCATCGAGCGCGGCGGCCTGCTGCACGTGCGCGGCCCGAACGTGATGCAGGGGTATCTCTCGGAGGAGACCGGAGAGGTGGTGCCGGTCAGTTCGATCTACGGCGCGGGATGGTACAACACCGGCGACGTGGCCTCGGTGGACGAAGACGGATTTGTCACCATCCTCGGCCGCGTGCGCCGCTTCGCCAAGGTGGCCGGCGAGATGGTGTCGCTCGAGCTGGTGGAACGCATCGCGTTGACGGCTTCGCCCGAGTTCCAGCACGCTTCGGCCGCCACCCGCGAGCCCGGCCGCGGCGAGACCATCGTGCTCTTTACCGAAGACCCCTACCTGACGCGCGAGCAGCTGCAGCGGGCGGCGCACGGGTTGGGCGCGCCCGAGCTGGCCATCCCGCGGCGCATCGTCCGCCTGGCCGAGATTCCCTGCCTGGGGAGCGGCAAGAAGGACTACGTCAAGCTGAACCGCCTGGCGCAAGGGGCGTCGATCGAGACGCTCAGCGCGTAAGGGGGACTCCCCACTGGGTCCGGTTGGGTGTATTCTGTCATGTGGCCGCAAACCGGGGACGAACACCCGGCGAGGAGCGGCCAGGGAGGGTTCCATGAGGCTTGCTGCGTTGGGTTTCGCCGTTGTTCTCTGCGCCGGGTCGGGCTTCGCTGCTGCCGAAGATCTGGACAGCGCATTCACAGAATTCAAGCAGGTAGAGGCGCAGAAAGACGCCGCCAAACTAAAGGAGTCGGCGGTTGCAACCTACGCGCTGGCTCGGAAGGCGGCCGAGGCGACCGCTCCGGAAGGCGTCGAGAAGGAAGCTTGGGACACAACTGTCGCCAACGCTAAGTCGATCGAAGTGCACATCGAGTATGCGCTCCTGACCGCCGCCCTCCCGGGCCCGGCTGCGACGACGATCGATATGCTCTCCACCCTGGAACAGCTGAATCCCAAGAGCAAGTACCTCGATGACGCTTACGCCAACTACATGGAGGCGCTGAGGAAGACGGGTGCGACTGCGAAGATGCCAGGGGTGGCCGAGAAGGCGCTGGCGAACTTCCCGGAGAACCAGACCCTGCTGCTTTGGCTCGCCGACTACACGTACAGCCACAAGCAGGGCGCGCGCACGCTGGGCTACTCCAAGCGGCTGATCGCGGCGATCAACAAGCACCCCAAGCCAGGATCGGACGCGGCCCTGGCCCACGCCTATTTTCTGGCCGGATCTGCTTCGAACGATGCAGGACAGTACCAGGAAGCCGACAAGTTCCTGCGCTCCGCTCTGCCGTTGTCCAAGGGCAACGACGCGCTGAGGGGCCAGGTGCTGTACGTGCTGGGCGTGGCGAACTACCAGTTCGGCGTGATGACGAACAACAAGGCGATGGTGGTGGAAGGCGTCAAGTTCAGCAAGCAGTCGGCCGACATCCCTGGTCCGCAGCAACAGAACGCGTCGCACAACGCCTACGTCATGGAGCAGCAGACGTA
>CAZBQQ010000228.1:0-7322 GCA_964493965.1 uncultured Solibacteraceae bacterium | reverse complement strand
CCCCACTCCGTGAGCAGCCGGGCCAGCGTTCGCGCCTCGTCGTAATAGTGCGCAATCGGGCTCTGGGGCGGGTGTATGCGCGCCGAACCGAAGAACACTACCGTGTCGCGGATGTGCTCGCGCCGGAAGTGCTCCAGAGGTTCGAGGTATTCCGACAGGATCCGGATCGCGCGGCCCTCCGAGCTGTCCAGAAACTCCTCGTTCTTGTACGCTACGCGCACCTGCGAATTGGGATGGGACCTGTCACGCATCGATTTTCTCTCCGGTTTGCATCGCTTGCTCTAGCTGCTCGACTCTCTTTGCGAGCTGCCGCACCGTCTTCACCAGGTCCCCCAGCTTGGGGAACGCCGCCACGGCGCGCCGCCACTCGCGCGCATCGAACGCCGGAGAGCCCGATACCACGGCCCCGGCCGCCACATCGCCGCCGATGCCGCTCTGCGCGTAAACCACCGCGTTGTCGTGGATCGTGAGATGGCCCGAAACGCCCACCTGCCCGGTCAGCACCACGTTCTTCCCCAGCACCGTGCTCCCCGCGAGGCCCACCTGCGCGCAGAGTATGTTGTCCTCCCCGACCACGCACGCGTGGCCTACCTGCACGAAGCTGTCGATCTTCGCGCCCCTCTTGATCCGGGTCTCGCCGATGGTGGCGCGATCGATCGAAGAGAGGGATTGGATCTCCACGTCGTCCTCGATCACCGTCGGCCCCGACTGCGGGATCTTATAGTGCGAGCCATCCTCCAGGTGCGCGAATCCGTAGCCGTCCCCTCCCACCACCACTCCGTTGCCCAGCCTGACCCGGTTTCCAATCTGGCAGAACTCGCGTACCGTAACGTGCGAGTGCGCATAGAAGTCATCGCCGATCCGGGCGCCTTCGTAGATGACCACATGCGGGTGCAGAACCGCGTTCCGCCCGATAACAACCCCGTCGCCCACCACCGCAAACGCTCCGATCGCTGCGTTCTCGCCTACCGAGGCCGTCGGCGCGATCGACGCCAGCGGGTGAATCCCCGGCGCCGGCCGCGGCGGCTGGTAGAACAGCTCCAGCGTCCGCGCAAAATCCAGATACGGGTTCTTCGAAACCAGGCTCGTGATCGGCCCTTCCCGCACCGCCTCGGAGATCAGAATCGCCCCCGCCCGGCTGTGCCTCACCTTATGCGCGTACTTGGGGTTGGAGAGAAAGGTCAGCTCGTTCGGTCCCGCCTGCTCCATCGGGGCGACGCCGGTGATTTCGAGGTTGGCGTCACCGGCCACCTCGCACCCCAGCACCGCGGCAAGCTCGCTGGTTGTCATATGGATTCAATTGTAGCGGCGGAGCGGCCCCTGTGGCCTACCCTGCGCGGCGCGCCCCCGTAAGTGGCTGCAAACATTAGCGCACACAAATGGTTTGGCCTCGGATCCCCTGCTGCCCTTTGTTACACGCATTTTTTTCGCAACCAGCCGCCCGAAATCGAATCCAACACATTAGAGGGGTAGTCGATAAGAGTAGGTGGAGATTATGACAGCGCTGGGCTCCCGCGTGGCAAACCTTTGGTGCAGGCTGATGCACCACGATCCGATGTGGCCCGTCAATGGCCATTACCGGTGCGCCGTGTGTCTTCGTTCGCATCCCGTGCCATGGGAGAAACGGTCCGCCGTCAAAGCGCCCGTCGTGGTGCTCCCGGTCCGCCAGGCCGATGCCCCTTTGCGCGCTCCCAACCCCGCGCGCATCGCCGTGGCCGCATCCCGCTGACGCGTCCGCTGTATCGCGCTACGATATAAGTTGAACACGTGAGCGGCTCTGACACCGCGAAACCCGTAAACTACCGGGCACTCGCCGAGTTCCGATTCCAGATACGCCAGTTCCTGCGCTTCAGCGAGGCTGCGGCCCGAAAAGTGGGGCTCGAGCCCCAGCAGCATCAACTCCTGCTCGCAATCAAGGGGATGGAGCCGGCGACCAGGCCGACGGTAGGGGCATTGGCCGCGCGCCTTCAGACCAGGCACCACAGCGTTGTCGAGTTGATCGACCGCCTGGAGGCACGCCAGCTCGTCGCCCGCCGACGGTCGGAGCAGGATCGCCGCCAGGTCTGGATCGATCTGACACCGGAAGGCGAGCGGATTCTCGAGGCGCTTTCGGTCGAGCACCGCGCGGAACTGGAAACCGCCGGGCCGGCGCTTCTCGATGCATTGGGCGCGCTGCTCGGCCGCTAGCGCGGCGCCGGTTCCGAGTCGCGACCGCCAGGGAGCGGACATTGGGGAGGGGGCTTTGTCGAAGCTGGGAGATTTCACCGCCACCCCGCGCATGATCGCGATATCCCTCATCGCCATCGGTATCGGAGCGTTGAGCGCGCTGGTCGCCGTGGCGCGACGATGAACGAAACTGGAGCCGTCGGTTCTGCCGGCAGGGCCGGAGAGCGACCGAACCAAGCGCAGGTCCTGCGCATGCGCGCCGATCACCACCAAGCAAGCGACCCGGCACGTCAGAAATCGTTTGGCAGAATCATGGCCGGGCCCACAGCCTCCGCAATTCTTCGACGAACCGCTCCGGGTCCTGAACCTCGAGCAGGACCGCGGCGCCTCGCGCTGGAATCAGCACCAGCCGCGTGCCGTCCGCGCGATACATCCGCACCTTTTCCCCATTGGCAACCCGGAACCAGCCGGAGCGGTAGTGGCTGTTGGCAAACCCATTGGTGCGCGCCGTCGGCCGCCAATCCGCGTCCGAGGCGAAGTCGACCACCCGGACGCGCTCCACATCCACGTCCGCCGCCTTCACGGTCACGGGATAGAACAAGTCGCGAATCGCCAGGCTCTCGGAGTCCAGGTTATAGCGAGGCGCGCCCGGCGAGTAGAGGACGCAGAACATAACGAACGCCAGAGCCAGAGTCCCGACGAGGACACCTACGACGGCCCCGATCGAGCGTCCCGCGTCGAAGCCCGCAGGGGAAGCCGCCGGTGCCTGAGCAAAAACGGGCTCCGCGGTTGCGTACGGACTGGCCACCGCCAGGAAGCCGGTCACGTCGTCCGGGCTCAGCACCACCGTCTTCGCCGCCGTGACCAGCACCACAGCGTTCTTTCGATTGGTCACGTACCAGGTGCACTTGCCAAGCTTCGTGGTCCGGAACAACCCGTAGTATCCGAACAACCCGCCGTTTCCCCACAGGCGCCTGCAACCGCGGAAGTCGTCTCCAGTCGCGACGCGCGCCTCGCGCAATCCGTCGAGCGAAATGGTCACGTCTCCCACCAGTCTCTTGACGATGAGCCTGGGCCCCTCGCAGACATACCCGCGCGCCGAATAGGCATACGACAGGCAAATGACGAGAAACACGAGGAAGGCGACCACCACGCTGTGTGAAGCCACCACGGCGCCGAGCGCCGCGACAAAAACCAGGAGGGAAACGATCTTGACAGTCAGGTCGTAGGAAGCTGAGAAGGTCACCGAGCCATTCTACCCGACCCAGTGCCAGGTGACCATCCGGCCGTCGGTCACCAGGAAGCACGCGACGAACACCCCCAGCACCACCCCGAACACCCACTTTCTCTTGATCGTCGAGGCCAGGTAGATGAATAGCGGAAACGAGATCGACATGTACCGCGAGAATGACATCAGGTCTTTCAGCACGAGTGGGAGAAGCCACTGCAACGCGCTGAACGTCCATAACTCCAGCGGCAGGCGCTTGTAACTCAAAACCAGAACAGCGAGCGTGAGCGCCATGGCGAGGTAATCGACCTGACACTCGCCCGCACTCAGGAACTTCAAGCGGAAGAAGTTTGTCCCCGTCAGGACAATGTTACTCAGGAAGTTAGGAAGAAACTCCGAACCGTGAATGCCCCACCTCTTCTCGGCCTGGACGAAATAGTTCCAGTGTCCGGTCTGGAAGTAATTGAATATCAGGTGAGGCACGAGCCCCAGCGGCGCCAGGCAAGCGATGCGAGCTCCGCTCCAGTCGATCGCGCTCAGTTGGACGCCAGTTCCCCCCCGCAGCTTCTCGGCTCTTTTGGCCGCGCGGTTCGGTGCGGGCAGGCCCTGCTTTATCGCCAGAACCAGCAAGGGGGCCACGATGACCACACCCGTCGGCCTGGTCAGCGCCAGAAGTGCGCCGCATAGAACCGAGAGGCCCACGTGTCCCTTCTTCAGGAAGTAGAACGACAGAACCGCCAACAGGAGAAACAGCCCCTCGGTGAAATATGCCTGGTAGAAGACGGAAAAAGGATAAAACATCAGTAAGAGCAATGACCTGAAGGCCAGGCCCTTGTCGGAAAAGTACGCGAGGGTGAGCGCATACAGCATCAGGAAGGCAAGGGCGCTGATCGTGTTTGTCGCCACAAAGGCCGCCGCGTGGAGCGGCAGAATTGAGTGGAACGCGGCAATCGACATCGGGTAGAGAGGGAAGAAGGCGTATTTGGCGTCCTTGTCCCATTCCGTATACTTACGGTACGGCGCAGCCGGGTCGCCTCGAACGAAGTGGTAGGGGTACCCCCGCAGAGCATTGTGCTCCGTGGCGGCCTTCTCCATTTGATCGGTGTTCGGGTAGCCGGTCGCGGCGACGCTGAGATACCACTCCGAATCCGAGTAGATCCAGATGCTGAGGAAGTCAACCCGGCCTTCCGTGATCCGCGGGTCCATCTGGTAGTGGTGGCCGCCGGAAAAGTACTGCAGCCTCGTAAGTGGAACCCAGTGACTGACGCCCGAAGAATATCCCCAGATCACGATCTTAACCGCCAGAATAAAGAGGAACACGGACAGATAGTGGTGTTCCGAAATCCACGATTTGAGGCGGCGGCCGCCAATTGCCATAAAGGGTATTGTAGCGGTCCGCGGCATCGGCACTGAACCGAGATCGTCAGAGGGGTCCGCGACTTGGAAGTGGACGCGTTGACGCCATCCGAAGCAAACCGCTACTTCCGAACGGAATCGCTACGCAAGGCGCTTCAGAGTGAAGCGGGAGGGCGGCCTTCAGCCCGGCTCCGCGGGGCGGCGGAACTGAAGTTCCGCGCGGGCTGAAGCCCGCCCTCCGCGGCTATGCCGTGCACCCCGGCGCTAAGATGGTGGCGATGCTCGACGACCTGCTCACCGAAGGGCGCAATCCCGCTTCCGAAGGGATCGACGCGCTGCCTGCCGCGGACATCCTCGCCATCGTCAACGCCGAGGACCGCAAGGTGGCCGATGCCGTCGGCCGCGAAATCCCACGCATCGCGCAGGCCGTCGACGCCATCGCCGCGCGCCTCGAAAAGGGCGGCCGCCTGTTCTACATCGGCGCCGGTACCAGCGGACGCCTGGGAGTTCTGGATGCCGCCGAGTGCCCGCCCACCTTCAACGTGCCTCCGGACCTGGTGCAGGGTATCCTCGCAGGCGGCGAGCCGGCGCTGGCGAGCGCCATCGAGGCGAGCGAGGACGACGCGGCTCTGGGCGCTCGCGATCTGGATGCCCGCGGGTTCTCGCCAGCCGACGCCCTGGTTGGCATCGCCGCCAGCGGCCGCACGCCTTACGTCCTCGGCGCCGTCGCGCACGCCCGCCAACTGGGCGCCCTCACCATCGGCATCAGTTGCACGCCCGGCTCTGACCTTTCCACGGCCGTCGAAATCCCCATCGAGCCGCTGGCCGGCCCGGAGGTCATCGCCGGCTCGACGCGTATGAAGGCGGGTACCGCCACCAAGCTGGTCTTGAACATGCTCAGTACCGCGGTCATGATCCGGCTTGGCCACGTCTACGGCAACCTGATGGTGAACGTGCATCCGGCCAACGCGAAGCTGCGCGACCGTGCCATACGCATCGTCGCCGAAGCCGGCGGCACCGATCCCGAGCGCGCGGCGCGGTTGCTCGACGCCTCGGGTGGTACAGTGAAAACTGCGATCGTGATGGCGCGGCTGGACATCGCACGCGAGGCTGCGGAAGAGCGGCTCGGTGCGGCCCGCGGTCGCGTCTCGGAAGCTCTCAAACATGGATAAGTTCGTCATCCGCGGCGGTACGCCGCTGCGCGGGGAGATCCCCACCAACGGTGCGAAGAACTCGGCCTTGCCGGCGCTTGCGGCCTGCCTGCTGACCGAAGAGCCTGTCACGCTGCACCGCATTCCCAAGGTGCGCGACATCGCCACCATGGTCCAGTTGCTGCACGCCATCGGGGTGCGGATCGACAAGAAAGCCGGACCGCTGCGCATCCAGGCCCAGAGCATCGCGAACCCTGAGGCGCCCTACGATCTGGTCAAGACCATGCGGGCGTCGAGCCTGGTGCTGGGGCCGCTGGTCGCCCGGACCGGCCGCGCGCGCGTTTCGCTGCCGGGCGGCTGCGCCATCGGCGCGCGCCCTATCAACTACCACCTGGCGGGCCTCGAACGGCTGGGCGCGCACATCCACCAGGAGGCCGGCTACGTGGAGGCCCGGGCTCCCGAAGGGCTCCGCGGCGCCGCGTTCACCTTCGATCGCGTCAGTGTCACCGGCACCGAAGACCTCATCATGGCGGCCGTGCTGGCGAAGGGCGAGACGCTCCTCGAGAACGCCGCGCGCGAGCCCGAAGTGAGCGACCTGGTGGAACTGCTCATCAAGATGGGCGCCTCCATCGAGGGCGCCGGCACCTCGCGCATCGTCATCCGCGGCGTGGACCGGCTGCACGGGGCCGAGCACGCCGTCATCCCGGATCGAATCGAGGCCGGCACGTTCCTGATCGCCGGCGCCATCACCGGCGGCGACCTTGTCGTGACGCACTGCGAGCCCGCGCACCAGGCCGCGCTCATCTCAAAGCTGCGCGAAGCCGGCGCGGAGGTGACCAACGCCGGCCCGGGAGCGCTCCGCGTGCGTTCGGACGGGCTCAAATCGGTGGACGTGATCACCGAAGAATACCCCGGCTTCGCCACCGACCTTCAGGCGCAGTTCATGGCGCTGATGACGCGCGCGCAGGGCATCGCGCTCATCACCGAGACCATCTTCGAGAACCGCTTCATGCATGCGCCGGAGCTGATGCGCATGGGCGCCAACATCCGGCTGGAGGGGCGGCAGGCCATCGTCGCCGGACCCAGCCCTTTGAGCGGCGCCGCCGTGCTGGCCTCGGATCTGCGAGCCAGCGCTTCGCTGGTGCTGGGAGCGCTGGTGGCGACGGGTGAGACCGTCATCGACCGTGTCTACCACATCGACCGCGGCTACGAGAAGATCGAAGAGAAGCTGGCCCGCGCCGGCGCCGACATCCGGCGGGTGCACTGAGGTGGCTTTTTGTGGCGCACGCACTTCTGCGCAATGACGCTTAGTTTTCCCAGATGCGGACAGCCTGAGTGGGGCGGCTCTCCAGAGCTGCGCCGGACTTCCACGTCCGGCTTGCTTCGTTTCAGGAAGTTGGACGGAGGCGGGTCTGGAGACC
>CAZBQQ010000227.1:0-7398 GCA_964493965.1 uncultured Solibacteraceae bacterium | reverse complement strand
AGTGGTGCGCCCGGGGTGACTCGAACACCCGACCTTCTGGTTCGTAGCCAGACGCTCTATCCAACTGAGCTACGGGCGCGCGGTGAAAAAGGTCCAGCACCCAATCTAGCGGGTCTGGCTGGAGATTTCAACCTTTGGGGTCACGATGCGGCCCTCGCGGTCCAGCTTCAGGCTCGCGTCGCGCCAAACCACGGTCGAACCGAACAGGCCCGCGACCCAGATGGCCAGGCCGGCCAGATCGCGGAACGGAATCAGGTACGCACGGGCCAGGGACTGCCGGTCGCGCAGCACGCCCACCGCGGTCATCAGGCCGGCTGCCGCGCGCAGGGCGAACAGCGCCAGCGCCGCCTTCCACAATCCGCCGGCGGCCAGCAGCACCGCCCAAAGCGTCGCGTTTGCGATCGGGAGGCCCAGGTAGCCGCCTCCCCTCGACAGCCGGATGGTGCGGGCCCAGCGGACCTGGTGGCGCCACATCTCGACCCAACTCGCGTCCGGCACCGTGGTCTCGACCACGCAGGTCGAAATCACCACTCGGCGCCCCAGTTCGCCGATGCGCCGGCCGAGCTCGTGATCGTCCGCGATGTAGCCGGCGAACGAGGCAAAGCCGCCGATGCGCGCGAGGTCCTCCGCGCGGAACACCATGGTCGAACCCAGGGCAAACCCGGAGACACCCACGAGCGGCGCCACCAGCACGCTGGGGGCGAAGTCGGTCGCGATGCCCACAGCTTCGAAACGGCCGGGCAGGCGGCGGGCGCGGGCGCGGTAGAGGCAGGTGACCATCCCCACGTCAGGATCCTCGAGCGGCGCCACGACCTTCTGCAGGTAGTCGGGCTCGACACGAATGTCGCTGTCGTTGACCACCAACACGGGATATCGCGCGGCTGCCGCCAGGTCCGCCATCACGCCCACCTTGCGGTTCGGCGTGCCGGCGTCGCTGCGGAGCAGACTGATCGGAACGGCCGGGAACTCGGCTCGCAGACGTTCGATCTCGGCGATCGCCGGATCGTCCGGGTCGCTCACTCCGAACAGAAGCTCGAACTCGGGATAGTCGAGCAGGGCGTGCGAGCGCACGCTCTGGTAGAAGTCCGGATCGAGGCCGTGGAGCGGCTTGAGGATGGACACGGGGGGGCGGAACGTTCCGGGCGTCGGGCGTCTGAGCGCCTGGCGCAGGCCGGCCGCGAGGGCGAGCAACTGGTAGGCGGCGGCCGCCGCGCCGAGGGCCAGCAGTAGATAGATCACAGTGCCAGGAGCGCTACGCCGCAGGCGACCAGGGCCGCGCCGGTCCAGCGCCGCCATGCCACCCGCTCTTTGAGAAAGTACTTGGCCACGAAAGTCTCGATCACGAAGCTCGCGGCCGTCGCCGGCACGGCGAAGCTCAGATCGGCCAGCGAGATGAGCGTCAGAAAAGTGAAGAAGGAAATGGCCATCAACGCGACTGCCGCGATGACGTAGCCGTTCCGCGCCAGAGCCGCTCCCGCGCGGCCGAGAGCGCCAGGGCGAAAGTCGTGAATCTCGCCGTGACGGCGAACGCCGACGGTCTGCAAGGCGTCGCAGAGCACCGTGGCGGTTACGATCACCGCAACCAGGATCCACTTCATCATGGCGCGGTCTCCACCAAGTGCTCGCTAGCCGCCGCGTCGTGCGTGCGAACCGCGGTCGAACCGACGAGCGCCGTGCCCGCCATGATCAGCACGGTACCGAGCCAGCGCTGCGGCGTCACCTGTTCGCCCAGGAAGATGCGGCCTACCACGGCTGTGAGCACGTACCCAATCGAAGTGACCGGCAGGACGTAGCTGAGGTCGGCCCAACTCAGCAGCGCCATGCGGGCCAGCATCCACACGATCAGGAGGCAGATGCCGGTGGCCACGTAGGGATTGAACATCACTTGCAGGTACTCGAGGACGGAGGAGCCGAGCGCGCCTCCGTGGCGCTTCACTCCAACGGTCATGAGCAGGTTGCCGAAGACGTTGGCCAGGACGACGATGGCGGTGAAGAGGCGCGTCTTCAGGCGGAGGTCGGAGGTCATGAGCGCGGCGATGCGACGCCGGTGTCCGCTCCCTTACGGTCGCGGCTCGGTGTGGCGGCGACGGTGCCGTTGGAGCCGTTCCTATTCGCGGCGACGAACTTTTTGCGCTTCGCTCGCAGGGCCAGATACTCGCGGGCCTCTTTATAGAGCCGGCGGCGCTCGGCGCCGTTCCAGAGGGCCTTGCGCACTACGCGCCAGATCACGCGCGGACGGAAGTAGTACTCGCCGAAGAAGCGCTCGGTCCACTCCACCAGCTCGGCTCGGTCGAGGCCGGGATAAATCACCTTGGGAAGCTGGTGGCCGCCTTCGTCGGTCATCGATTCGATGGAGAGCAGGCCGTTGCGGGCGGCGTGATCGTAGAACTCGGTTCCGGGGTAAGGGTGCGCGATGGAGACCTGGATGGTCTCGCAGTCCAGGCGCTTGGCGAAGTCGATGGTGGTGCGCAGGGTATCCCGAGTCTCGCCGGGCAAGCCCACGATGAAGTCGCCGTGGACGATGATGCCGAGCTTCTTGCAGTCGCGCGTGAAGCGCTCGGCCATCTCGATGGTGGCGCCCTTCTTGATGTTCTTCAGGATCTGGGCGTCGCCGGTCTCGTATCCCACGATCACCAGGCGGCAGCCGGCGTCCTTCATGGCCTTGAGCGTCTCGTAGTCGGTGGTGACGCGCGAGGTGCAGGACCAGGTGAAGTTGAGCGGCTTGAGTTTCGCGGCCACCTCGATCGTGCGCGCCTTGCGGTAGTTGAAGGTGTCGTCGTCGAAGAAGATCTCCTTGAGGCCGGGGAAATTCTCGAGCGTGTAGCGCACCTCGTTGGCTACGTCGTCGGCCGAGCGCACGCGCCAGCGATGGCCGGAGTGCGTCTGCGGCCACAGGCAGAACGTACATAGAGCCGGGCAGCCGCGCGTGGTGTAGAACGCGATGAAGGGGTTGAGCAGGAACGGCACGTTGTAGCGGGTGAAGTCGAGGTCGCGCTTGTAGACCTTGGTCACCCAGGGCAGCTCGTCCAGGTTCTCGATGGTGCCGCCCTCGGGGGTATGGATGATGCTCCCGTTTTGGCGATAGCTGACACCGGGGAGCTCGTTGAGGGCCTTGCCGCGCGCGTAGTCGGCGATCTGGTAATCGAACTCGCGGCGCACCACGAAGTCTACGGCCGCGGAGGACTTCAGCACGCCTTCCGGGTCGACGGTGACGGGCGGGCCGACGAAGGCGACCTTGAGCTTGGGATTGACGTCCTTCATCATCTCCGCGATGCGGATGTCCACGTGCAGACCGGGGGTGGAGGTGAATAGGACCAGCAACTCGTAGTCGTCGGCCATGGCGACGGTCTGCTGGATGGAGATCTTGTGAGGCGGCGCGTCGACGACTCTGCTGTCCGGCAACAGGCCCGCGGGGTAGCAGAGCCACACCGGATACCAGTAGGATTCAATCTCCCGCGTGGCGGGCCATCGCGAACCTGCGCCGCCATCAAACCCCTCGAAGGACGGGGGATTCAGAAATAGGGTTCTCATCTCACTCCCCTGAGCATCAAGTCTTGCAGTGTTCCGCTAATGGTGGCCGCCGTCGGTGGCCAGGGCAGTCTCGGCGGGGACGCTCGGCGTCGCGGCCGCCGTGGACGACTCACCCAGCTTTACGTTTTCGTACCAGATGGTGAGGTGTGCCTTGCCGAACAGCCGTGTGCTGACATCGCTGATCAGCCGGCGCGGCACCGAAACGCCGTCATAGATCTCGTAGTCACGGACAAAATACACGCTTCTGAGGAACATCGACGGATTCCGAACCAGTTCGCCCCACTGGCGCAGGGGGAGACCGGTCTCCTTGTCGATCCACAGCTCGCCCTTGTATAAACCGAGCTGCTTCTTCCGAGGATCGACCTGGAAGACGTATGCCGGACGGCCGGCGTAATCCGTCATGCCCTGGTACTTGAACTTGTAGTTGGCCGGGGTGACCGCCGCCGCGGCACCATATTCGCTTTTCGCGTCCTTCTCCGCTTGCAGGTACCGGCCGATCACTTCTTTCTTGATCGTGCCGTCGCCTTCGAAGCGCCGCTTGTCGTAGAAAATCTGGCCCACTTTGGTCATGAAGCGAAAGGCGTGAAAGCGTCCGTGCTTTTTGAGCTGGGGAAGGTCGGCGTCCATGTCGACGTCCATGGAGACTGCCTGCGCCCGGCTTTCCTGCAACTGGATGGCGGTCACGTAGCGGGCAATCACGCCCGCGGCTGTGGGGTCCATAGCGGCAGGCGCACCTGTCGCGCCGCCTGCTGCCTGAAGCGGAACGAAAACGGCGACCAGCAAAAGAACGACTGCGAAGACCTTCAATGAGACTCCTACAGGTATGATTTTACAACTCTATCATAGGATACGATGTCAAACCATCCTACGAGGTTACCAGGATTGGCGATCCTGGAATTGCTAAGATAACGACATGTTCATCCCTCTGGGTGTGGATCATGAAGAGAACAGGGTAGTTACCGAAGAAATGGCCATCAGCTTTCTGGGGCCTGGAGCGGCGCGCGTTCTTTCCACCCCGCACCTGATCGGGTTCCTGGAGATGACGGCGCGGAACCTGATCAAAAAGTACGTGGAGCCGGGCGAGGACTCCGTAGGAACGGTGGTCAACGTGCGGCACCTGGCGGCTACGCCGATCGGGATGCACATACGGCTCCGGGCGGAGACCGTCTCCGTGGAGGGTAGGCGCGTCCTTTGCAAGGTGGACGCCTGGGACGACCGCGAAAAGATCGGAGAGGGCACGCACGAGCGGTTTGTCATTGATGTGGAACGTTTCGGGCTACGGGTACGGGCTAAGTCGGCCGGGCAGTGAGGGGTGGCCACCTCCCCCAAGAGGGGGTACTCTGGACGTGGTACTCTCAATTTGGCCTAACTAGTTGACCCAGGTCGATATCTATAGTAACTACGTTAGGTATGAAGCGCTTCGGGATACTGCTCCTGCTGCTCGCGATCCTCGTGATCATGATCCCACGCATGGGCGAGGTCCCGGGGCTGTTCTGAAGCAAACGGCGGGTCTGGAGACCCGCTGCAGGCGTGGCGCCTGCCCCACCCGACTCCCCACCGAGCACGCGGCTGCTTCTCTGTTGTAGAATAAACGGTTGAACCCTTCGATGCGCTGACGTCTGTAGTATGCCTCCAGGGAATTCCGAACAGGAAGGTTCGTATGTACGCAGTGATAAAGTCCGGCGGGAAGCAGTACCGCGTCGCTCCCGGCGACATAGTCGAAATCGAGAAGCTGCCCTGGGAAGTGGGCTCGCAGCTTGAACTGCACGGCGTGGTGGCGGTCTCGAAAGACACCGAGCAGTTGCTGACGGGCACCCAGATCGCGGACGCCAAGGTGCTGGCCACGATTGTGGACCAGGGCAAGGGCGTGAAGGTGCGCGTCTTCAAGTTCAAGCGCAAGAAGCAATATAAGCGGAACACCGGCCATCGCCAGTCATTCACGGCGGTGAAGGTGACCGAGATTGTGGCGTAGGAGCGGCAATGGCACATAAAAAAGGTCAAGGCACTTCCCGTAACGGGCGCGACTCGTGCGCGCAGCGTCTGGGCGTGAAGGCTTTCGGGGGGCAGGTAGTTCCGGGCGGTTCGATTCTGGTGAGACAGCGGGGCACGATCTACAAGCCGGGCGACAACGTCGGGCGCGGCAAGGACGACACGCTGTTTGCGAAGATCACGGGCGAAGTGGAGTTCCGCGATCGGGGCCGGATGGGCAAGTTCATTTCGATTCACGTGGTGCCCGCCGAGTAACAGCCCGCCGCACCGAAACCAGGACATTCCGGGCCCAAAAACCGGGGACACCCCTGCTCTTCTGTGAGGCGGCATTTCGGCGTGGGTGGTCAGGGGTGTCCCCGATTTTTGGCGGACATTCGGTTGTGCGGGCAGGGACTTCCTGATTTTTTGGCGGACGTCTCCAGTTCTCTTCAATCCATGTTCATCGACGAAGTCATCATCCGCGTGAAGGCCGGCGACGGCGGCAACGGATGCCTGGCCTTCCGGCGGGAGAAATTCGTCCCGCGCGGCGGTCCGAGCGGCGGGGACGGCGGACGCGGCGGGGACATCACGCTGGTGTCGAGCGAGCATTACAACACTCTTCTCCATTTCCGTTTTAATCCCGAGCACAAGGCCGAGCGCGGGCGGCACGGCGAGGGCAGCCAGCGGACGGGACGCGAGGGCGCGTCGATCGATCTGCCGGTGCCGGTGGGCACGGTGGTTTACGACGCCGATAGCGGGGAGATGCTGCACGATTTCACGACCATTGGCGACCGGTTCACAGTGGCGCGCGGCGGACGGGGCGGGAAGGGCAACCAGCACTTCGCGACGCCGGTCCACCAGGCGCCGACCGAGCACGAGCCGGGGCGGCCGGGGGACGAGAAGCGGCTGCGGCTGGAGTTGAAGCTGCTGGCGGACGCCGGCCTGGTTGGGTTCCCCAACGCCGGGAAATCGACGCTGATCTCGCGCATCTCGGCGGCGCATCCCAAGATCGCCGACTATCCGTTCACGACGCTGGAGCCGAGCCTGGGAGTGGTCCGTCTGGACGATGACCGGAGCTTCGTGGTGGCCGACATTCCGGGGCTGATCGAGGGCGCGCACGAGGGGCACGGGCTCGGCACGCGATTCCTGAAGCACGTGGAACGGACGCGGCTGCTGGCGCACCTGGTGGACGTGTCGGAGGCCACCGGCCGCGACCCGGTCCACGACTTCGACGTCGTGATGCAGGAGTTGGCCAGCTTCAGTCCGGACCTGGCGGCCAAGCCGATGATCGTGGTGGCGACGAAGCTCGACGCGGCGCAGGATCCCGAGCGAATCGACTCTCTTCGGCGGATGGCCGAGGAGCGGGGGCTGCCGTTCTATGCCATCTCGAGCGCAACGGGCGAGGGGCTGGACGCCTTGATCCGGGGGATGGCGGGGAAGGTCCTCAGGTAGGGCGCGCTCGCGGGTCGTGGGGAGCCGAGGGGACTGAACTCCGCTAACGGCTGGCTGTCCACCTCCAGGCAGAGCGATATCCGACGCCATAGGCCCCAGGTGGCAGCTCCGCGGAATGCACTGGCGTCTGCAGTACAGCCGGCTCCGTGCGAGCAGGGCGCGCCGCCTCGACGCGCTGCAGCAAGGATAGCAACGACTGCTGGTAGGCCAAGTACGCGGAGTCTGTGCTCCCTCTGACGATTCGCGCCTTAATCTCGCGGATCCAGTCCAGGGTGCCATCGCTCTCTGGAGCGGTCTCCAAAATACTCCAGCCCGGCCAATCGGACGCATAGGTTATGGGTTCGAGCGACAGGAGCCGGGCGTCCGACAAGCCGATTGCGCCGGCGATGTAGAGTTCGTGGGCGAGGCCTCGCAGGCCGTCCCTGGACATCCTGTGGACGTCATATT
>CAZBQQ010000226.1:4275-7410 GCA_964493965.1 uncultured Solibacteraceae bacterium | reverse complement strand
ACGGTCGCGGTTCGGTGCTGGGAGGGGACGTAGACTCAATTCATGGACGTTCTCGGCGCGATTGGGAACACTTCGATCGTCCGGCTGCGCCAGGTTGTTCCACCTGATTCCGCTCAGATCTTCGCGAAGCTCGAGTGGGAGAATCCCACGGGCAGCATGAAGGACCGGATGGCGCGGGCCGTCATCTTGCGGGCGGAGGAGGATGGGCGGCTGAGGCCCGGAGACACCGTAGTCGAGTACACGGGCGGCAGCACGGGGACGTCGCTCGCCTTGGTGTGCGCGGCCAAGGGTTATGGCATCCGGATCGTCACCTCCGACGCGTTCAGCCGGGAGAAACTGGATCACATGGCGGCGCTGGGGGCGAAGTTGACGCTGGTCCCGAGCGAGGGAGGCCTCACCACCAAAAAGCTAATCCTGGACATGATCGAAGCCGCGCGCGAGTTGAGCAGGGAGCCTCACACGTACTGGACCGATCAGCTCAACAACCACGACAGCATCGCCGGCTACTACCCACTGGGCGAGGAGATCTGGAGTCAGACGAATGGCGAGATCGACGCGTTCGTCCACTCGGTGGGCACGGCGGCCTCTTTGCGCGGCGTGGCTACGCTGCTGAAGCGGCATAAACCGACCATCAGGGTGATTGCCGTCGAACCGGCGGAATCCTCTGTGCTGCTGGGAGGCCAGGCGGGGCCGCACAAGATCGAAGGGGTCGGGATCGGTTACGTTCCTCCACTTTGGGAGCCGGCTCTGGTGGACGAGATCGTGGGGGTCCGAACGGAGGGCGCGAAGGACATGGCCAGGCGCATGGCGCGGGAGGAGGCGCTCTTCGCCGGGACGTCGTCGGGAGCGAACGTGGTGGCTGCGATTCAGGTGGCCGGGCGACTGGGGCCGGATGCGAAGGTGGTGACGCTCATGGCCGACTCCGGCCTGAAGTACTTGAGCACGGATGTGTACAGAAGCCGCTAGGTCGCGGAGGCCGAGCCCGCGGTCTTCGGCGCTCCCTGAAGTTGCTTCCTGGACTCCTTCAATGCCTCGCGCAGTTTCTGGCGCGGGATGTGCCAGAAGCGAGAGAATGTCTTGCTTCGCACCCGATCGGCGTACGTTGTCAACAGGAACGATAGCCCGAACGCGGCCAGCAGGCCGCCGATCATCCAAGGTGTGGTCACCAGGCGCACCGCGCTTTTCAGCACCGGCGCCCATTGTCCGGTGATCATATCGAATGCAAGAACGGAGACGGATTTCAGCAGCGCCCAGGGAGTAAGCGCAGGGTTGTCCTCCGGGACGGAAGCAAGAAACAAAACGGCCAGGCACGAGACGACGTAAAGGTAGTACGCGATACTGCCGAGCCACAGCGTGTGCCCGGCCACGTTCAGGCTCGCTCCCGTTTCGGCGAACGCCTGCCGCAGCGCCAGTTCGGCCAGATTGGACCGCAGAGCGGCAGACTCGTCTTCAGTGGCGGCGACGGCCCGATCAGGGTTGCGGCTCCGCGTGAAGGCAACGCTCGCTTCGCCTGCGAGCGTTCCCGGGTTGTAGCCATCCGTGCCATGCGCGATTCGTTCGATCACGCTGAGGTGAATCGCCGGCGGCAATCCAGCCTTCTGCGACTCGCATACATCCCACATCCCGCGCGGCTTCCAGCGGTAGAAGATGCCTAGTCCCGCGCGCGAGTCGTAAAGCTTGTCATCCGCATTTCCATGCTCGCTGTAGTACTGCGCGTCCCTTTCCAGAATCCTGAGGCCGTTGTCGCCCGCGGCTCTGAGCATCCAGTCGAGCGTTACCAGCGACATCCCTTGCTTGGGATAGCCGCCCCCCACGTTGGAATGGACGCCCGAAAACCAGACCTGCTGGATGCGCGGGTCGGATTCCCAAAGCCGCGGCTGGAACGCGGCGCGGGCTTCGTCGATTGCCAGAGCCTGCCGGGCGCAGTCGACCCTGTCGCTCAGCTTCTGGTCCGGGAACTTGAATCGATGAAACAGCGCGTTGATGATGTCGCTGGTATGGAATGGGCCACCCACGGCATCCACCGTGTCCCAGACGCCGATGAATCTGATCCTCACGTCGCACTTGAGGGAGCGGGCCTCGCGGAACGCCGCCAATACGTCTGGATCGGACTTGCGAAGCCCGGCCTTGTGCAGAATGGTATGAAAGAGACGCTGGATCCAGGTGCGGTAGGATCGCCGGTACACCCGGTACGCTTCAGAGACGGCGCTTTGAAGCTGCCCGCTGGTCGTGAGCCTCTCAAGGTCAAGCACGCCGCATTTCGCGATCATGCCCGCCAGCGTGCGTACTGTGAATGCACCTCGACTGAACCCAAATACGTAGATCCGGTCGCCGGGATCGTACACGCGCACGAGTTCCTTGTACAGCTTTCTCACATTGCGTGCCAGGCCGAAGCCGAACGCGCCACCCGCCACCTTGAGGGGCACAAAACTGCCCGTCCCGACGCCATCGTCATAGAGCGCGACCTGAGGGTCGAGATGTGGATTTGTGCGGTGGCCGTTCAGATCGATCGCTTCAAACAGCTTGAACACGTTTGTGCCGCGGCCCTTAATCGCGGTATTGCCAGTTCCGTCAGAGCAGATGACGATGTTCTTTCCCATGCCGCCTCCAGACACAAGTTGCAGGTGGCTGCTATTTTACACCCGACGAAACTGGCACGAGGGCGCGCGCGCAGCGCGATCAACGGCGCCGCAGATCCTCCAGTTCCTCGAGGGTGCGGGGCCAGTCGGCGCCTAGGAGGCGGGAAAGGCTGCGATCGGCTAGCACGCGGCCGGCGGTCTGGCAGATCGCGCAGTAATTTGTTTCGTTGTCCGCGTAACGGATGCGGAGAACCTTCGCGCCGCAGCGGGGGCAGGGCTGTCCGTAGCGTCCGTGAACGGCCATGCCCTCGCGAAACGCGGTTACTTTCTCCGGGAACCGCTCGCGCGCCTCGGCGCAGAGGCGGCCGAGCCAGAGTTCGAGCGTGCCGCGCGTGGCGGCGAAGAGGCGGTCCCATTCCTCCGGCGCCAGCTTGCGGGTCAGGGCGAGAGGCGAGAGGCGGGCGGCGTGGAGAATCTCGTCCGAGTAGGCGTTCCCGATGCCGCTGACGATGCGGGGATCGGTGAGCGCCCGCTTGAGAGTCCGGTTTTCGCGGGT
>CAZBQQ010000226.1:0-4175 GCA_964493965.1 uncultured Solibacteraceae bacterium | reverse complement strand
CGCTGACGATGCGGGGATCGGTGAGCGCCCGCTTGAGAGTCCGGTTTTCGCGGGTGAGCGCGGCGCGGAAGCAGTCCAGATCGGCGGCGAGAACGTCGATGCCGCCCGGATCCATTGCAAGCAGGCCGGGCTCGCCAGCAACGACGTGGAGCGATGCCCTACGCTTGGCGCCGGCTTCGGTGAGTGTGAGCGAGCCGGCCGGGAAATCGAATGCCGCGAGATTCTGGCGACCCCCGAGGGCGGCTTGGGCGGGCTTCCAATGCAAGCGGCCGGCGATCATCAAATGCAGCACGAGCCACATGCCGCCGTCGAGGCCGAACGCGATTCGCTTTCCGATGCGGCGTAACTCGCGCACCGTTCTTCCTTCGGCTTCCGACAGCGGCGGCGTGGTGGTGCGAAGAAGAAACGGGCTGGCGAGCCGGACGCGTTCGAGCGGCTGCCCCACGACGCGCGGCTCGAGGGCCGCAATGTAAGCCGAGATGTCTGGCAGCTCGGGCATACTTCCTTACGCGTTGCTGGCCGACTCCAACGGTGGTGCGCTGGGCGAGCGGAGCGTCCGAATGTCGCGCATCGGCGGCTGGCCGAAGAAGCGGCTGTATTCGCGGTTGAACTGGCTGGCGCTCTCGTATCCGACTTCAAAGGCCGCGCTGGCGGCGTCGAGACCATCCATGAGCATGCGGCCACGCGCCGCCTGCAATCGGACCTGCTTCTGATACTGAAGAGGACTCATGGCGGTGAGCACCCGGAAATGATGGTGCAGCGTGGAGACGCCCATGCCCGCGATCTCCGCGACGTCTTCCACCCGGAGCGGCTTGGCGTAGTTGGCCCTGATCCAGGCGATTGCTTTGGCGGTCCGGTGGCTCTGCTCCCCCAGCGTCGCGATCGCTCGAAGGCGCGCGCCCTCCGCGCTGCGCAGGACGCGGTAGATGATTTCGCGTTGAATCAGGCCGCTGAGAAACGGGATGTCGCGCGGGGTGTTCAGCAGGTCCACGAGCCGGCAGCATGCGCCGAGGAATTCCACGGTGGTCTCGCCGGTGGCCATCCCGGGGCTGTCGGCCGCCGCCTCTACCTGAATTTCCTCCCGGCTGAGAAGCTCGCGGACCATGGGCATTTCGAGTTTGAGCGACAGGGCCAGACAGGGCACCGCTTCGCTCGCCTCGATCACGCGGCTGACCACCGGCAGGTCTACCGACGTCAGCAGGAAGCGCGAGGCATCGTAGATGAAGACGTTGCGGCCTAGTTCCACGCGCTTTCGCCCCTGGGCGATCACGGTCAGGCTGGGCTCGTAGGTCATGGAGCACGGGGCGGTAGGGGAGGTGCGGCGCACCAGCATCAGGCCTGGAATGTCCGTTACCCGTTTCTCTTCCGAGCCCATGAACAAGGCAATCTTGCGAGCAAGCTCCAGCCGCAATGCGTACGCTGGATCCGGCAGCGGAGTTGCGTGCCCCTTGTGCTTTTTCATGGTGGCGGTGTCGCTTTCCTCTACCATAGGATAACCGCCGGGGCTGGTCGCGGGTCAACAGCGCAAGAGGAATAGGCAATAAATCGGAAGGATCGGGATACCGCTTCCGGGGCGCCCGATCTAACCTGGAGATTGGAGGAGGATGAACGAATGCAGAAGCGCAAACTTGGAAATAGCGGCCTGGAGGTTTCGGCTCTCGGGCTCGGCTGCATGGGAATGAGCTTTTCCTACGGCCCGCCCAAAGACAAGCAGGAGATGACCGCTCTGCTCCGGGCGGCCGTGGAACGCGGCATCACGTTCTTCGACACCGCCGAAGTTTACGGGCCGTTCTTGAACGAGGTACTGGTGGGCGAAGCGCTGGCTCCGTTCCGTGACCGGCTGGTGATCGCCACCAAGTTCGGATTCAATCTCAGCCCGGATGCCGATCCGCGGGGGATGAAGGGCGCGCCGAGCCTGAACAGCAGGCCGGAGCACATCAAGCAAGCCGTCGAGGGCTCGCTCAAGCGGCTCAAGACGGATGTCATCGACTTGCTGTATCAGCATCGGGTTGACCCGGACGTGCCTATCGAAGACGTGGCGGGGGCGGTGAAAGAACTGATTCAGGAAGGCAAGGTCAAGCACTTCGGCCTTTCCGAAGCAGGGGTGCAGACGATCCGCCGCGCACATGCCGTCCAGCCGGTCACGGCTCTGCAGAGCGAATACTCGCTGTGGACGAGGACTCCGGAGAAGGAAGTCATACCGGCGCTCGAGGAACTCGGGATCGGCCTGGTCCCGTACAGCCCGCTGGGCAAGGGCTTTCTGACGGGCAAGATGGACGAAAGTACGAAGTTCGAGAGCACCGACTTTCGCAGTACTCTGCCTCGCTTCACGCCGGAAGCCCTGAAGGCGAATCAAGCGCTGATCGATCTGCTGGCCAGTATCGGAGAACGGAAGAAGGCGACGCCGGCTCAGATCGCACTGGCCTGGCTGCTGGCGCAGAAGCCGTGGATGGTGCCGATCCCGGGCACCACGAAGCTGCATCGACTGGACGAGAACATCGGGTCTGTCGCGGTGGAACTTACGCCCGATGACTTGCGCGATATCGAGAACGCCGCGTCGAAGATCACGGTGCAAGGCGCCCGGTATCCCGAAAAGCTGGAGCGGATGACGGGCCGCTGAGCGGCCGCGCGAAGGAGTTCAAGAAATGGATATCAAACGAAGCGGTTCGCAGCCTTCCGGCAAAGGACCGGCGGAGTATTTTACAGGCACGGTGCGGGTGGACCCGCTGGTCAACCCTCCCGGTCCGGCGCGCGTGGTCGCGGCAAGTGTGACTTTCGAGCCCGGCGCGCGGACGGCGTGGCACACACACCCGCTCGGCCAAAACCTGGTCGTGACGGCGGGTTGCGGCAGGGTGCAGCGTTGGGGCGGACCGGTGGAGGAGATCCGGCCGGGTGACGTGATCTGGATTCCGCCGGGTGAGAAGCACTGGCACGGCGCCGCGCCGACGACGGCGATGACTCACATCGCGATACAGGAACACCTCGACGGCAAGACGGCCGATTGGATGGAGCAGGTCAGCGAGGAACAATACAAGGACGGAGCGTAAATCTATGTACAGAGCGAAGGCTTACTCTGCCGGCAGTGCGACATCGCCGCTGGCCTCAACGACGGTGGCGCGCCGGGATCCGACCGAACACGACGTGCAGATCGAAATCCTCTTCTGCGGTATCTGCCACTCCGATCTACACCAGGTGCGCAACGAATGGAGCGGCGTCATGCCGACCGTTTATCCGTGCGTGCCGGGCCATGAGATCGTCGGGCGCGTCAGTAAGGTTGGCTCGGCGGTCACGAAGTTCAAGGCGGGCGACCTTGGCGCGGTCGGCTGCATGGTGGATTCCGATGGCACCTGCCCCGAATGCCAGGCCGGGCTGGAGCAGTTCTGCCCGAACGGGACGCTCACTTATAACTTCCCGGATAAGCATCTGGGTGGCGTCACCTATGGCGGGTATTCCGACAGTGTGGTGGTGGATGAGCGGTTTGTGCTGCGCGTTCCATCCAATCTCGATCTTGCCGGCACCGCGCCTCTCCTCTGCGCCGGAATCACAACTTACTCGCCGATGCGGCACTGGGGCGTCACCAAGGGGAAGAAAGTGGGCGTGGTGGGTCTGGGCGGGCTGGGCCACATGGGCGTGAAGTTCGCTCATGCGCTCGGGGCCCACGTGGTGGTCTTCACGACCTCACCGGGCAAGAAAGACGATGCGATACGGCTGGGGGCCGACGAAGTCGTGGTCTCCCGGAATGCGGGCGAGATGCAGAAGCACACGGGCAGCTTCGACTTCATCCTCGACGCGGTCTCGGCCGATCACGACATCAGCGCCTACATTCAGTTGCTGCGGCGCGACGGTAACATCACGCTTGTCGGGGCGCCCGAAAAGCCTCTCGCGGTCTCTGCCTTCGGGCTCATCATGGGACGGCGCAGCCTGTCTGGATCGCCGATCGGCGGCATCCCCGAGACGCAGGAGATGCTCGATTTCTGCGGGGCGCATCACTTCACGGCCGATGTCGAAGTCATCCCGATTCAGAAGGTCAACGAAGCCTACGAGAGACTGCTCAGGGCCGATGTGAAGTACCGGTTCTCGATCGATATGGCTTCTCTCAAGGCTGAGTAGGGCGGTGTTGTATACTGCCCTGAATGAAAAGAATCGCCGTGCTGACCAGCGGGGGCGATGCCCCC
>CAZBQQ010000225.1:0-7484 GCA_964493965.1 uncultured Solibacteraceae bacterium | reverse complement strand
CTACCTTGACACGGTAGAGGTCACAGATTCGAGTTCTGTCGGGCCCACCATCTACTACATCGGCTCCAGCCGGATGATCGCGATTTCCGCGCGGGCGGAGGTCCGCATCCGCGGCCCCCACGTTCCCGTCCCCGAGGAAGTGTAAATCGCGAAGTTCCCTTCGACGTTCAAACCATGGTCGTACTTGCCATAGACCTGCCGTGTGATGAACTGAAATGGGAACAGCTGGCCCCGGTGCGTATGGCCGGAGAGCTGCAGGCGGATGCCCGTAGCTTTAATCTCGGGTATCCCCACGGGGCTGTGGTAAAGCAGAACGGATGCCCTGGCGGGATCGAAGCCACGAACGTTGCGGATGGCCGCTGCTACGTCTTTGTGTTCGCCTCGATCGGGGTATGCGATGCCGACGATCTCGAGGCCGCCGGGCGTCGCCATCTCGTCGTTCAGCACATGCACCTTGGTCCCGCGCAGGGCTTCCTCCACGCGCTCCACTCCCACATAGGTCTCGTGGTTGCCGGTGACGAAGTAGATCCCCATGGGAGGATTGAGTCCGTTAAGCACGCCGGCAAGATTGGACAGGCCGGCGTCGTCGCCGTCGAACAGGTCGCCGGTGATCACCACCGCGGCCGGGCGTTCCGCGTTCACCATTTCGACGACACGCTCGGCGAAAGAACGGCCCACACTGAACCCGAGGTGCAGATCCGAGATCTGCGCGATGGTCTTCCCGCGCCATTCCGCGGGAAGGTCCCGCATGTGCACCGTGACCCGTGCCACTTTCGGATGTGTCGCGTTCCAAAACCCAAAGGCCGAGAACAGGAACGCCAGCACGATCGCGCTCCAGCCGAACGGTGCGCTACCGAGTCGCGGGTTCCAGATTCGGGCGGAGCCCCAAAGAGCCCAGGCGAGCGGGAACGCCATCGCGAGCGCCAGTCCGAAGCCCAGCCAGAGCTGAAACGTTCCGGCTACCGCCCGCGCCGGCACGCTGTCCACGCGCCTTTGCAGGAACACGGACGTGACGGCTCCTGCCATCAGAAACAGAAGCGCCGCCGCCAGGATTCTCCGGCCAGTCTTGCCGTTCATTTCCAGCAGACGCGTGGTTGAGAAGTAGATGAAGTACTGAAAGCCGAGCAGGATCGCGAGCGCGACCACCAGAAAAACCAGGAAGCCCCGAGGCATTGAAGGGCCATTGTAACGTAGATGCCCGCTTTGGCCGTCGATGGCGGTTCGGGACTCCCAGCTTGGAACTTCCCCTCCGCTGGTGGTGTCCATCCTGGGGATGGAAGAGTCTGCGGACGCACGCCGCGAGCGCGCCTTGCCGGTGACTTTTCGCGTCGGACTCGTTCTGATCTTGATCGGAGCCGCCTGGTTTGGTGGTTGGTGCTGGTGGGCGTCTACCCAGATTTGGGTGCCGCTCGATATGCCGGTTTCCCTCGCCCCGGGCCACATCCGCGCCCCGGAACTTGAGATCAACGTAGAAAGCACCTACCGAATTGAAATCACCCTGCAACGAGTGCTTGATGTCAAGGACGGCGACTGGTACAGCCACTGCTACCCCGGCTTCGGGTGCCCGCTCGGCCTCGCGGTGTCGTGGTCCCTACGGAAGGAAGGGCGAGTCCTCGCGCGCGGGAGCGGCACAGACGACAGCGATATTGGCAGGTTTGCCGCGGGCAAAGGCCGTTACGCCCTGGACGTGGATGTCTCTCAGGACGGGAGCCGCTACAGCGCCTACGAGCCCCATTTGGTGGTGGTCGAGACTGGGGACGAGCGTGTGCGTGCCGACCTGGAGGGGTTTTTGCCTTCGGTGCCCTGCTGGTTCTCGGCGCCGTGGGCATTTGCCTGATGGTAGGTGCGGCGATCCTGCGCCGCCAGGACAAGCAAGCCTCGCTGATACGAGCTTGGCCTCTCACTCAGCCTGGACCGCAACCGGCATTGGCGGTCGCCAGCGGGCTCTTCCGAAACGTTCGTGTGATTCACCCATGGAGCGAGGGGAAATACATCGGTGACCCGCGAACATCCGCCTCCCGGCCGCTATCCGGGCTCTCTTGGATTGCGCTTCTACTCAATATCCTGCTCCCCTCGGCAGTGGCGGTAGTCGTCATGGTGTCCCTGGAATACCCGACCCCAATAGGGTTCAAGGTCCGCCTCCTGAGGCCGGGAGTATCTGCCCAGCCCAGCCCCGGCATACAGCCGCTGATTGTCCGAGTCGAACGCCGCGGCCTCGATCCCGCGCGGTTCTACGTGAACTGGCAGCCCGTCTCCCCGGAGCGGCTTGACTCGCTGCTGCGCGAAGAGCTCAGCCGCCGGCCGCCGGATTGGCCGGTGTGTGTCGAGGGAGATGGGGACATGGAACTGAAGGAGGTGCTCGCCGTCATCGACAGGCTGCGGGGATTGCACGCCGACGTTGTCCTGCTCACGCGTGCTCCATAATGAGCCTAATGGGTGGCGTACGATTGTGGCTGATCGCGGTCGCGGCGGTGCTGGCGGCCGTGGTGGTGATCGAAAGCGTAGGCCTGATGGCCGGCTTTGGTCTGGGCGCGGCCTGCCTGGCGGGGATCTTCGGCTATCGGTTCTATCGCGCTAGAAATCGGGCCAGGGGGCTTACGGTGTACTGCCTGCGGTGCGGCGAGGCGCTGCCCGCTACGGCGCGGGGATGCAAGTACTGCGGCAGCGCGAGCTGGACCATGCGGCAATAGCGCCTCCGACGGTGTACACCTGAGCTTATACTGGCGAGTGACACCCTCTCGTCATGATTGAGTATCTCTTTCGTTCCTTCCTCCCGCTCTACAATCCCATCGGCTTCGGCGCGAGCGATTTCGTCGAACTGGCGGTTGCCGCGGTGCTGGTCGCGCTGTTGCTGACCAGGAGTTGGATTGAACCGCTCTTGCGCAGGCTGGCGGCGAGGCCGGGATGGGCGATGCTTGTTCTGGCGGTTCTCCCCGTCGCGCTGCGGCTGGCGCTGCTGCCTCTGCATCCGGTTCCCACACCCAGCGGTGCCGACGACTTCAGCTACATCCTCCTGGGCGACACGCTGGCGCACTTCCGGCTGGCCAATCCGCCCCACGTACTGCACCAGTTCTTTGAAGGTGTCTTCACGCTGCAGGAGCCCACTTACAGTTCCATGTATCCGCTGGGGCAAGGCATCGTGCTGGCGATCGGGCAGTTGGTTTTTGGCCTTCCGTGGGCCGGCGTAGTTCTATCGGTGGCCGCGCTGTGCGCGCTGTGCTACTGGATGCTGCGGGCGTGGGTCTCGCCTCTGTGGGCGTTCGTCGGGGGGCTGCTTGCGGTGGTCCAGTTCGGCCCGCTGAGCCAGTGGATGAACTGCTACTGGGGCGGCGCGGTGGCCGCCTGCTCGGGATGCCTGGTATTCGGCGCTCTGCCGCGGCTGCGCGAGGGCTGGCGGACCAGGGACGCCGCGCTGCTCGGCGCCGGGATCGCTCTGCAAATGATCACCCGCCCGTTTGAATCGATCTTCCTGGTTCTGGGAGTGCTGCTGTTCTTCATGCCGGTGCTGCGTAAACCAAACGAGTGGCGTCGCCTGCTACGCACCGCCGCCGTCGCCGTGCTGGCGGCATCGCCCGTGGTCCCGCTGATCCTGTTCCACAACAAGGCGGTCACCGGCAGTTGGGCTACGCTTCCCTACCAGCTCAGCCGCTACCAGTACGGCATCCCGCAGACGTTCACGTTTCAACCGAATCCGGTGCCGCACCGGCCGCTGACCATGGAACAGGAGCAGGGCTATCGCGCCGAGGTCACCATTCACGGCGAGGAGCCTTTGACCCTGGGCGGCTATCTGGGGCTGCTCGGCAACAGCGTTCGCTACTATCGCTTCTTCTTCCTTCCCGCGCTTTACCTGGCGCTGCCGGTCTTTCTTGCGTGCGTCCGCCAATACCGTTTTCTGTGGGTGCTGCTGTGCGCGCTTGTGTATGCTCTCGGCACCAATTTCGACCCGTACTTCCACCCCCACTACGTCGCGGCGATCACGTGCCTGTGCGTGCTGATGAGCGTGAAAGGACTGGAGCTGCTGAGCAGGTGGAAACCCGTAGGCCGGCAGGCCGCCGGTGTGATCCTGCTGCTGTGCGCGGCTCATTTCGGGATCTGGTACGGACTCCACGCCACGGCGAACCAGCGCTTCCTGATGGGTCTGGGCCAATACGAGACCTGGGACTACATCAACTGGGGCGATCCGCAAGGGCGAATCCAGATCAACCAGCGTCTGGCTGAGGCTCCCGGGAGGCAGCTGGTTTTCGTCCGCTACTGGCCGCGGCACCGCTTCCGCACGTGGATCCAGAACGCCGCCGATATCGACCGCGCGCGTGTGGTTTGGGCCCTCGACCTGGGGTCGGTCGAGAACGAGAAGCTTCTGCGCTACTACCCCGACCGGACCGCGTGGCTCGTCGAGCCGGACGCCTGGCCGCCGCGCCTGACGCCGTATCAGGCGGAGACGAGCGCGAGCCCGTTCGAGTCCGTGCGGTGATGTCGCGCTCCCTTCACCGGGCCGCGGCAAACTTCAGTTCGCCGTTCCGGGCTGATGGCTGACAGCTGACGGCTGATGGCTGTTTGGTTTCCATCGCTCCAGGAAGCCCGTCACGTCGCTCATGCCGATCTTCGCAGCGGACTCAAACTCGCCGTTCTTCAGGCTCGTGACCACTCGGCCGTCGCCATCGAGCACGGCCAGGCCGGGGATCCCCTTCTTCAGCGGCACCTGGAATCGCTCCGCCAGATCCGTGTTCTTGTCCTCGTCGCCAATGTTGATGTGCAGGACGTGGTAGCTCGCCGCCACCAGCGGAGCCACCTGGGGAGATTTGAGCGTCGTGTCCAGAACGTGACAGTCGTAACACCAGTTGGCGCCGAAGATCACCAGCACGCGCTTGTGATCCGCTTTCGCGGCCGCCAGCGCGGCCTTCAACTCGGCTGGTGCCTCTTCCGGATCGGGATAGATTCTGGTGTTGGGCTTTGCGGGCTGCGGAAGTTGAATCTTGGGCAGCGGCCGCACTTCGCTGCGAGCCGTCACGATGATGCGCCACTGGCCGTCGCGCAGAGCCCAGACCAGGTGCGCGGAGACCAGGCCTTTCTCCAGGGGGCTGCCGGGACGGAATGCCAGCTCGATGCGAAGCACCTGCCGCATCGTGTCCGGGGTCGCTTGCTCCTGTAGAGTTTTGGGATTGATTCCGATCAGGCCCTGCGCCTTCAGCCCTGACCAGAACGCCGGCTCCTCGGTCGCGGGGTCGTCGTTCTTGCCCTCCGGCGTCTGCGCGAAGGCGCCCGACCCGGAGATGTAGAGGGCGCGGAGCGCGGCCTGGTCGCCCGCCAGCACCGCCGTCTTCCATTTCTCGAGCGGCTCAAATCCGCCACGATCGGCACCCGCGCAAACCCCTATCCAGATGAGAACCGCAGCCAGAGCACGCATGTCCCTATCCTACCGTGGGGCAGGCGTCCACGCCTGCAGCTGGTCTCCAGACCCGCGCCGCGCTACGCCGCCGGCCGGCTATTGGCCAGAGTCGCCAGTGTTACGTCGATCTTGGGTAGGTGCCCGCCCTCGAACGCACGGCCGATCCGCTCGTCGCTGTTGATCTGCTCCAGTCGCTTGCGCAGAGCCTCGCGACGAATGCGCGCTTCGAATTCGGCGAGCTGGCGCTCGATGTCGGTCTTCTTGTTCTTGGCGTCCGCCAGGTCCTCGCGATACCGGCTCAGGAAGTAGGCGATGGTTTCGACGCGGATCTTGATGGAGCCCGACGGCTTATTCTCGTCGATGTCTTTGAAGCAGAAGTAGGGCGTGCCGGAGTGCTCGACGATCTCCTCCACCACCGTGTAGATTGGCGCGTCGTGCCCGCACTTGAAGTTCGAAAGCTCGAGCGCCACCAGATTCGGATGGCGCGCGACGTACTTGGCAGCCCACACCTTGCGCGACGTGTTCTCGCTGTAGGAATTCTTCCAAACGTCAGTGACCGCCATTGCGTCCGGGATATCGCCGGCGCGGACCTCCTCGCCGAAGAGCCGGTCGAGTATGTCTTCGTCGATGGGCAGCGAATCCTGCGTGAAGACCGGATAGCCGATCTTCTGAAATTCCTCGAGGATTTCGTGGTTGATGCCCGGGTCGTTGTGATACGGGCGTCCCAGCATCACCACGCCGATGCGGTCCTCGCGCTCGAGTTGGTCGAGCACTTCGCGGGCCTGCTTCCGCAGATTGCGGCTGAAGTCGGCCAGCGTTTTGTAGCCCTGCTCGACTGCGCGCGCGTTCTCCTCGGGCGAGAGCCCGAAGATGTCTTTGAACTCCTCGTACATCTGCCGCTCGAGCAGCGTCGGGTTCGCCAGGTTCACGAACGTATCCAGGTAAATGACGCCCTTCTCCTTGAAGACGTCGCCCTCCTTGGTAAACGCCGCCTTTACCGCTTCCGGCGTCGAGGCCACGGTCGGGCAGGAGCGGTGCGACGCCGCGCACTTCAGGTCGCTGGTCAGATCGTCGATCACCGGGAAGAAGATGTAGTCCAGCGGCTTCTTCGCGTGGTGCGTCATCAGCAGGTTGTGTATGTGCGGGATCCCGAGCTTCGACGGGAAGCAGGGGTCGATCGCGCCGCGCTTGGCGCCTTCCTTGTACAGATCCTCGGTGGTGAAATCCGAGAACACCATATTCTGCGGCTGCACGCCAAGGGAAGCGAAATAGCCCGTGAACAGCGGCGCCGAAGAGTACATGTTCAGCACGCGCGGCATGCCGATACGAATCTTCGCGCGCTTCTTCACCAGCTCGGCGCGCTTCTTCTGCGCCGGGGTGATCAGGAATCGCGGCGGCGGATCGGAAACGTTCGGTGCGTTCGGAATACGGAAGACGGCGCGCGCGGCGATCTCGGCGAAATTCGGGTTGGCCTCCTTTATGCGGTCGATCTCGCCCTTGATGGAGCGCATGTGATCGACGTCTTCCACCGTTCCCTTCTCGCACGTAGCGATGATCAGCCGCTGCGAGCCCGATTCGAGCGGCACCTTCGAGTTCACCGGCTGTATGGCCGTCAGCTTCGGCGTCTTGACGTCGATGAACGTCCGCAGGCAATTGTTCTTGCAGAAGTAGCAGCGCGTCTCTTCGTTGCGCGTGGTCTTGTACTTGATGTCCTTCACGGCTTCCATGCCGATGAAGCTGGTCTGGCGGCCACGGTCGAAGAGCCGGCCCGCTTCGAGAGCGGCGCCGATGGCGCCCGCTTCGCCGCAGTACTTGTGGACGATCACGTCGGGCTGCGTGTCCTTGCCCTTGAACCGCGACTCGATGAAGTCCACCTGCGTCTTCACCGCCGCCAGGTTGTACTGCGTCCCGCCTTGCAGCAGGAACCGCGTGCCGATGGCCGAGATGTTCGGAATCTGCGAAACGTAGAGCCAGATGTTCTTCGGCAGGACGTTGCACAGGCCCGCCATGATTTCTTCCGCCTTCCAGCCCTGGCGCTGGAAGTCGACGATGTCCGACTGCATGAACACCGCGCAGCCGTAGCCGAACGACGGAAAGC
>CAZBQQ010000224.1:0-7515 GCA_964493965.1 uncultured Solibacteraceae bacterium | reverse complement strand
GGCGGCGAAATTGGGATCCAGTCCCCGGTTTGCAGCTTACGCCAGTTGGCGGAGGACGTAGGGCAGGATTCCTCCGTTGCGGTAGTACTCGCCTTCCTGGGGTGTGTCCACCCTTACCAGGGCTTCGAAGCAGCGCGCGGCGCCGTCGTCCGCTATGGCGCGGACTTGGGCGCGGCGCGATCCGGCGAGCGCCTCGCGAATCCCCTCGATGTGATAGGTCTCGCGGCCGGTGAGGCCTATCGTCGCGGCGCTCTCGCCCGGCAGGAATTCGAGCGGCAGGACTCCCATCCCCACCAGGTTTGAACGGTGAATGCGCTCGTAGCTTTCGGCGATGACGGCGCGCACGCCCAGCAGGTTGACGCCCTTGGCGGCCCAGTCGCGCGAGGAGCCGGAGCCGTATTCCTTGCCGGCTAGGATCAGCAGCGGAACACCATCCTGCCGGTAGCGCAGGGAGGCGTCGTAGATGAACATCACCTCGCCCGCGGGCAGGTGCGCGGTCCAGCCGCCTTCGGTGCCGGGCGCGAGCTGGTTGCGCAGGCGGATGTTGGCCAGCGTCCCGCGCACCATCACTTCGTGGTTGCCGCGGCGCGAGCCGTATGAATTGAAGTCGCGCGGCTGGACACCGTGCTCGATCAGGTACTCGCCGGCCGGGCTCTTGACCGGGATGGAACCCGCGGGAGAGATGTGGTCGGTGGTGATCGAATCGCCCAGGAGGGCCAGCACGCGCATGCCGGAGAGGTCCTGCACGAAAGTCTCGGGATCGGCCATCTCATCGAAATAGGGCGGGCGCTTGATGTAGGTGGAGGCGTCGCTCCAGGCGAAGAGGCCGCCGTGGGGCACGGGCATCGCTTTCCACGTCGCGTCGCCTTCGAAGACCTCCGCATATTCCTTGTGGAACATTTCGGTGCGGACGGAGCTGGCCAGCAGGTCGCGGATCTCCTGGGGCGAGGGCCAGATTTCACGGAGGTACACGGGGCGGCCGTCGCTGCCGGTGCCCAGCGGCTCCTGCTGAAGGTCGATATCGACCGAGCCGGCCAGCGCGTAGGCGACCACCAGCGGCGGCGAAGCCAGATAGTTGGCCTTCACGTGCGGGTTGATGCGGCCCTCGAAGTTGCGATTGCCGCTGAGGACCGCGGCGACCACCAACTTCTCGCGCTCGACCTCTTCGGCGACCGCCTTGGGGAGCGGGCCGCTGTTGCCGATGCAGGTGGTGCAGCCGAAGCCGACCAGGTTGAATCCCAGCTCCTCCAGGTACGGGACGAGGCCCGCCTGCTGGAGGTAATCCATCACCACCTTGGAGCCCGGGGCAAGGCTGGTCTTGACCCACGGCTTGCTCTTGAGGCCACGCTCTACGGCCTTCTTTGCGAGAAGGCCGGCGCCGAGCATCACGGACGGGTTCGAGGTATTGGTGCAGCTTGTGATGGCCGCGATCACGACCGCGCCGTCTTTGAGTTCGGCGGTTTCGCGCGGCGCGGCGCCGAGGAAGGCGGCGAAGTTAGCCTTCACGTCGGGCAGGCGGATGCGGTCCTGCGGGCGCTTGGGCCCGGCGAGCGAGGTGACGACGGTCGAGAGATCGAGCTCGATCACGTCGGAGAAAATCGGCTCGGGCGCGGCGGCGGTGTGGAAGAAGCCGGCCTCCTTGGCGTAGGCCTCAACGAGCGAGACCAGTTCCGGCGGGCGGTTGGTGAGGCGCAGGTAGCGCAGCGTTTCGGCGTCCACCGGGAAGTAGCCGGCCGTGGCTCCGTACTCGGGCGCCATGTTGGCGATGGTGGCGCGGTCTGCCACGCTCAGCTCGGCGAGGCCGGGTCCGAAGTACTCGACGAACTTGCCGACCACGCGCTTCTTGCGCAGGATCTCGGTGACGGTGAGAACCAGGTCGGTGGCGGTGGAGCCTTCGGGCAGGTTGCCCCTGAGGCGGAAGCCGACCACTTCGGGCAAGAGCATCGAGACGGGCTGGCCTAGCATGCAGGCCTCGGCCTCGATGCCGCCGACACCCCAGCCGAGAACGCCGAGGCCGTTGATCATGGTGGTGTGAGAATCGGTGCCCACCAGCGTGTCCGGGTAGGCGAGCAGGCGGCCGTCGCGCTCGGCGGTGAAGACCACGGGCGCGAGGTACTCGAGATTCACCTGGTGGACAATGCCGGTGTCGGGCGGCACCACTCGGAAATTGCGGAACGCGGACTGGCCCCAACGCAGGAGGGCGTAACGTTCCTGGTTACGCTGGAATTCGAGCAGCGCGTTGGCGGCGAAGGCGCCCGATGTGCCGAACTCGTCCACCTGCACCGAGTGGTCGATGACCAGGTCGGCGGGGATGAGCGGGTTGGCGCGGTCGGGGTCGCTGCCCATTGCCTTGAGCGCGTCGCGCATGGCGGCGAGGTCCACCACGCAGGGGACGCCGGTGAAATCCTGGAGCAGCACGCGCGCGGGCATGAAGGCGATCTCGCGCGTTTCGACGCTGGCGCGGCGGGCGACGAACTCGATGTCGGTGGCCTTGACGGTGCGTCCGTCCTCGTGGCGCAACAGGTTTTCGAGCAGGACGCGGATGGAATAGGGGAGTCGGGAAACGGAGCCGAAACCGGCCTTCTCCATGGCCGCGAGGGAGTAGATTTCGTAGGTGCGGCCGTCGAGGCGCAGACTGGTCCTGGAGGAAAAACTGTTGGTGGATGACATTCTGACACCATTATCGCTCGCCGCCCGTGACCCGGCCGGGCCCGCCGCCGCCTTCCGGGAGTGGCGCGATAGACTAGTCTTCAGAACCTCAGGAGGGAAATGTCAGCCATGACTTATTACGGAGCAAAAGAGCTCGCGCGATCGTTCCGCACGGTCCGCGGTAATACGATCAAAATTGCCGAGGAGATCCCGGAAGAGAAGTACGGCTTTCGTCCGGCCGAGGGATGTCGCTCGGTAGCGGAGACGCTGGTGCACGTGGCCGTGATGACGCGCATGTCGGAGCAGATCCATGCGATCGAGCACCGCAGCACGACGGTTGGTTTCGATTTCTTCGCGCTCGGGGCTAAGCTGCAAGCAGAAGTGAAGACGCCGCGCACAAAGGCGCAGGTGCTGGAACTGTTGCGCACGGAGGGCGAGAAGTTCGCCAAGATTTTGGAAGGCGCCTCGGAGGACTTCTTGGGTGAGCAGGTCGAGTTCCCGGAGGGGATGGGGCCGCGGACGAAATCGCGGTTCGAAATGCTGATGGCGGCCAAGGAACACGAGATGCATCATCGCGGGCAGCTGATGTTGGTTGAGCGGATGCTCGGTATCACGCCGCACCTCACGCGGCACATGGAGGAGCGGATCGCGGCGATGCGGGCGGCACAGGCGGGGCGCTAGACACGCACTCGCGCGGCGGCGGGCACAACGCACAGGTGGCGCGATTCGGGAAAGGAAGTTCGTCATGCCAGTAAAAGAGCTCCCGCCGAACGCCAGTCTCGACCAGCTCAAGTATCAAGCGAAGGATCTGCTCAAGGAGCATGGTTCGCGCGAACCGCAGGCGGCCCAGCGAATCCGCGAGTTTCACCCCCGTTTCCAGAAGGCGACGGATGGCGAAATCTTTGACGCCCCGCTAAGGCTCAGCGACGCTCGGCTCACCATCGCCCGAGAATGTGGATTCGAGAGTTGGACGGCGCTGAAGAGGCACCTGGAGAGTACGGCGCTTGCCGACAGTATGAGCCTCGCTCTCGACGACCGCATTGAGGATCCAATGTTTCGCAGGGCGGTGGATCTCGTCGATGCGGGCGACGTCGACGGTCTGCGCGCGCACCTCAACACGCATTCGGGTCTGATTCATCAGCGTGTGCTGCTCGAGGGCGGAAATTACTTTCGCAATCCGGCGCTGCTGGAGTTTGTGGCGGAGAATCCGATTCGACGCGGGAAATTGCCGCCCAACATCGTCGAGGTAACCAGGGCGATCCTGGATGCGGGCGCGAAGAGTGATCAGGCGGCGTTGAACGAAACACTCGGGCTGGTGTCGTCGGGCAGGGTTGCTCGGGAATGCGGTGCGCAGATCCCGCTCATCGATCTCCTTTGCGCATACGGAGCGCACGCCGACAGCGGCATGCCGTCCGCTCTTCCTCACGGGGAATTCGAGGCGGCGAACGCGCTGATCCGGAACGGCGCCCGGATAGACCTGACCGTCGCCGCGGCTCTGGGGCGTGTTGAAGACGCCCGCGGACTGCTGGCGACTGCCAGCAGCGAGGAGCGGCACGGAGCACTCGCGCTGGCTGCACAATTTGGTCATACGGAGATCGTGCGATGCATGCTGGACGCAGGGGAGGACCCGAATCGTTACAACCCGGTGGGAATCCATTCGCACTCGACCCCATTGCATCAGGCCGCCCTGGCGGGGCATTACGACGTTGTCAGGCTCCTGGTGGAACGGGGCGCGCGGCTGGATCTGAAGGACACGATGTGGCAGGGTACAGCAGAGGGCTGGGCAACGCACGCGGGCAATACCGAAATCGCGGAGTACCTGCGCACGAGGACGGCGGCGAAAGGCTAGCGGCGTCTACATGTATTCGGGCACTTCGATGCCCAGCACGGCCAGCGTGCGCTCGAGCTGGGAGCGGACGTAGCCGGTGAGCCAGAGGAGGAAGACTTTGCGCTCGCGGTTCTCTTCGGTGATGACGGGGTAGGCGTGGTAGAAGTTGTTGAACGCCTGGGCGAGTTGGAAGGCGTAGCGGGCTACGTGGGCGGGCTCGCCGGCGGCGGCGGCGCGCTCGATGGTCCAGTCGGCCTTTGAGGCCGCTAGCGCTAGCTGCCAGAGGTCCTCGTTCGCTAGTTGCCGCGCGAAGGCCTCGCGCGAGAGCTCGTTCGCGAAATCGGGGATGGCTTCGCCGCGCTCTTCGAGCTTGCGCCAGATGTTGCGGGCGCGCACGGCTGCGTATTGCACGTAGGGGCCGGTTTCGCCCTCGAAGCTCAGCGCTTCCTGGAAATCGAAAGCGATGACGGTGTTGCGCGTGAACTTCAGCAGGAAGTAGCGCAGCGCGCCGACGGCGAGCTGGGTGGCGATGTGGCGCTGCTTTTCGGGCGGATCTTCGGGGTGGCGCGAGGCGACCTCGGCCAGGGCCTCTTCGATCAGCTTGTCGATGAGGTCGTCGGCCTTCACGCCGCGGCCCTTGCGGCCGGCCATTTCGACGTAGGGGCGGCGGCGCTCCTCTTCCGAGAGCTCGATGCCCAGCTCGGCGCAGCTGCGCGGCGAGAGGGCCACCATCTCGTAGGAGAAATGCACGGAGCGCGCGGCCTGGTCCGCGAAGCCTAACTGGCGCAGGCCCGCCATCACGACGTCCTGCAGGTAGCTTTGGCGCGAATCGATCACGTTGTACACGCGAGTGCCGTGTCCGAAGGTGGGCCCGCCGGGCGGCTGCGGTTCGGCGGTGGAGACCCAGACCATGTGCCCGCCATAGGCCAGCCACGGGCGGTAGAAGAAATCTTTGCCGAGCAGGCCGAACTTCCAGAGCTGATAGGCGATGTCCTTGCCGACGTAGGTGACGGTGCCGTTCGAGCGCACGATGACCTTGTTGTCCTCGTTGGCGGTGTCGCCGGAGAACGCGGCCGCCGGCATCACATAGCAGCCGGCGTTCTTGCCCTCGGTCTCGAGGTAAATCGCCTGGCGCTGCTTGAGCAGGTCGAACGCCGTCTCCCAGAACTTCAGGTGCAGGATTTCGCTCTCACGCGGAAGCACGTCGTAGACGATGCCCAGGCGCCACATGGTGGTCAGGTGGCAACGCACGACCGCTTCCGAGACGAGCACGGCGAGCTGGTAGATCTCGCCCTCGCCGGCTTCGATGGCGTGCAGCGTCTCGGCGCGCCAGGCGAGCGCGGGCGGGTTGTCGCGGTAATGCGTGCCTACGCGGGCGTAGAGGTCCCAGCAGACGTAATCGAAGCGCTCGGCGAGGATCAGCTTCTCCACCTCGGCGGCGGTCTTCTGTTCCAGGAAATGGAAGCCCACGACGACATCCGCGACCTGGACGCCGGTGTTGTCGATGTAATTCTGGACCTCGACGCGGCGCCCGCGCGCGCGCAGCATGCGGACGAAGGTATCGCCCAGAACGGCGTTGCGGAGGTGGCCGATGTGGGCGGCCTTGTTGGGATTGATGTTGGTGTGCTCGACGATGATCTTGTCTGCCGCTTCGGCGGGCGGCTCGGCGGGCTGGAGCAGCGACTCGCCGTAGGCGCCGCGGTCCAGGCGCACGTTGATGTATCCGTTGCCGGCCACTTCGAGCGAGGCGACGCCCGGAATGGAGCCCAGGCCCGTGGCGATCTCGGTGCCGATGGCGCGGGGCGGCTGGCGCAACTGGCGCGCGAGATGGAAGGCGACGGGCAGAGCCAGGTCGCCGAAGCGCGGTTCTTTGGGCTGCTCGACCGCGATGGCGGCGTCGATGCCGTACCGCTCGCGGACATGGCGCGACACGTTGTCCAGAAGGAGTGTTTCGAGTCGATGGAACACGGGTAGAAAGACGAGTATAGCAGGGCCGCCTTCGGCGGCCGCTCGTCGCTCGTTGCCCGTCGCCCGTCGCAACGGCGGTGGCGCTTCGCGGCCGCCTCTATCGGTCGCCGGCGAGGAGCAGCCTCACTCGACGATTTTAGCGCTCGCTACCAGGATGATGGCCGAGCGATTGCCTTCTATGCTGGTCTTTCCGATGACGGCCTGCTGGCCTTCCTGGAGATCGACGTTGGAGTCGAAGCCGATGGTGTCGCTGCCTGACTCGGTGCCCTTCCTCCACAATATCCACTCCTGGAAGTGCAGGCTGTCGAGGCGAATCGTGGCCGGATGGGCCTCCGCGGACACGGACAGTCGCAGCTTCAGTACGTAGTTCGAAGGGCCGGACGGCATCTCGGCCTTGCCGGAGACGTTGGCCCACTCCCCGCCGCGGGTGCGCATGAAGGCCGTGTCGAGCAAGTGGAAGCCCTTGTAGGCGAAAACGCTTTTGAGCTGCGCGATGGCGGGCTGCAGCGCGGCCGGGAGCGGTCCGGAGTCCGCGGCGGGTTCGTTGGTCGCGTGGAGGATGTAAAACGTCAGCTCGACGTTCTTAGCCGCGGGGGTGGCCACATCGAGTTCCTTGACCACCTGTTCGACGGACGGCATGAGCGCCGCGGAGGCTTTGACCACGAGCGTGGCCGACGCGGAGTCGACCGTCACGTTCTGATCGCCAACCACCATCCTCAGGGTGCGTTGGATTCGCTCCACGTTGGGCGGCTTTACGGTGAAGACCTTGACGGGTTGTTCCTGCGCCCAGGCGCCGGTGGCGAAAAGCGTTGCGAGGACTACGAGTGCTTTCTTCATTTCAGTTTCCTTTCCCTTCGACAATCCAGTAAATGACCACGTTCGGATCGGACGTTTCGAGCTTTACGAGGAGCGGTTCGGCGGCCGGCGCGGGCGCGCGGTGGCGGCGCGGGTGGTGGTGGGCTACGGTTTGGGTGGCCGACGCAGGCGGAAGCGCCTGCGCCACGGGCTGTGGCGGATGGGTCAGACGGTTTGGGCTGGCCGACGCCGGCGGAAGCGCCTGCGCCACGGGC
>CAZBQQ010000223.1:0-7536 GCA_964493965.1 uncultured Solibacteraceae bacterium | reverse complement strand
AGGCGGAATCCCTCGAGGAGTGGTTCGATCCGGTCCGCCTCGGTCCCGACTACCTCCCGCACGGGTTCAGTTGGGGCCGGGACCAAAAGGATGATCCTGGGGTCTGAGCCCAGGCTTCATGGTGCGGATGAAAGGACTTGAACCTTCACCCCCTTGCGAGGACTAGAACCTGAATCTAGCGCGTCTGCCAATTCCGCCACATCCGCACGATTTGGACGGTACCATCTTATTGTCTGCGAGCGACCGCGGACTGTCAAATCGGAACCGAAATCGGGCGCCCGGAAGGTCCGCCCCCTCGCGGTCGCGGCTCGGTAACTGCGGTTCGGTGCTGCGCCATCAGACCAGCGCCGGCTCCTCAATCGCCAACTCCCCTTTGTCCGCGTCGAGCGAGGCCAGCGGGCCCAGCGGCAGGGTGAGCTGATCGTCGGTGTGGCCGATGGTGAGACCGGAGAGCACCGGGATGGAGAGCTTGCCGAGGATCTGGTCCACCACCTCGCCCACTGAGAAAGTCGATTCATAGCCGGGCTTGAAGTCGCGCGGGCGGCAATCGCTGCACTCGCCGAAAACGATGCCGGCGGCGGCGTCCAACTTGCCGGCGAGGCGCAACTGCGTCAGCATGCCGTCGATGGAATAGGGCTGCTCGTCCACATCCTCTATAAACAGGATGCGGCCGCGAGTGTCGATCTCATAGGGCGTGCCGAGGGTGCGAGTAACCAGAGAGAGGTTGCCTCCAACGAGCGGGCCCCGCGCCTTGCCTGGCCGCACCGTGCGCAGCGTGTGGACCGGCCGAAGCTGGTTGATCTCCGCCGGGTTCGTCACCAGCCCCAGCGGTTCGGTGGAGAACAGCGCGCGGCGGAACCACTTCTGCGTGAAATCGGTGAACGCGGAGATCATCATCGGCCCGTGAAACGTCACCAGGCCGGCGTGCTTGTGAATGGCCAGGTGCAGGCAGGTGATGTCGCTGTAGCCGAGAAAGATTTTGGGGTTGGCGCGCACGAGGCCGTAGTCGATGCGGTCCAGCAGGCGCTCGGAACCGTAGCCGCCACGGATGGCGAAGACGGCCTTCACCGCGGGATCGCGGAACATGTCGTGAAGGTCGTCCAGGCGCTGCTGGTCGGTGCCACCCAGATAGCCCGACCGCTGGCCGACGTTGCGGCCCATCTTGTGCCGCAGTCCGAAGTACTCCACGGTGCGTACGACCATTGCCAGGCGGTCGGGGTCCGAGACGTAGGTGCCGGGTGTGATCAGCCCCACGGTGTCCCCTTCCTTCAGGGCCGGAGGGCGCAGCAGCGCGGGCGGCGGGCCCGCTTCCGCCTCTACGCGCGCGGTGGCCAACGCACCCAGGCCCGCCAGGAATTGTCTGCGTCCGGTCATGGCTGCGAACATAGCACAGGGGAACGGGTTGTGGCTTAACGCGCAGCGCGGCGGCCCGCTCCATTGCGGTCGCGGCTCGGTAACGAACGTTCTATGGCGCACACCCCTTGCTGAGTCCCTGAACCAAGTCGGCCGCGGACTACGTCACAATAGTGGTGTGACTCTGGGAAAGTGTCTTCTGATGGTGGCCTGCCTGGCCGTGCCCCTCGCGGCTCAGGACCCGCCGCCGACGGTCTTTCGGAGCGATTCTCGCCTTGTGGTTTTGCACGCCACCGTGCTCGATGCGGACGGCCGGCTCGTGACCAACCTCCAGCAGGGCGCCTTCCACGTCCTCGAAAACGGCGTCGAGCAGGAGGTCAAGATCTTTCGGCGTGAGGACGCGCCGGTATCGATCGGCCTGATCATCGACGACAGCGGCAGTATGATCAACAAGCGAGACCGCGTGGCGGCCGCGGCCCTTGCGCTGGTCGAGGCATCGCACCCGGATGACGAGGTCTTCGTCGTGCACTTCAACGAAAAGGCGTACATGGATCTGGATTTCACACACGATCGCAAACGCCTCGGCGAGGGTCTCGCCAAGTTCGACTCGCGCGGAACTACAGCCATGCGCGACGCGGTCCGGCTGGGAATCGAGCACTTGCAGCGGAAAGCGGCCGAGGACAAGAAGGTTCTGATCCTGATCACCGACGGCGAGGACAATACCAGCGTCATCGGGCAGGACTATGTGATCCGCGCGGCGCAGCAGAGCGGCGTGCTCATTTATGCCATCGGCCTGCTGAGTGAGATCGACGACCAACAGACCCACCGCGCCCAGCGCGACCTGGACGCGCTGACGCAGGCCACCGGCGGCCAGTCCTATTACCTGAAGGAGAGCTCGGAGGCGGACCGCACCGCGCTCGACATCGCGCACAATATTCGCAATCAGTACACGCTGGCCTACAGCCCCACGAACCAGGTGCTGGACGGGATGTACCGGCGCATTCTGGTGAAGGCGACGGGGCCGGCGCCGCTGACCGTCCTCACGCGTGCCGGCTACTGGGCCAATGGCAAGGGGACGGTCGAGGACCGCTGACGGCGGATCAGGCTTGAGCGATGTCTGTCCGCTTGAAATCCTCACCAGCGAACAATAGCGGCATGCCGGCGACCGATGCGACCGCATACGACATGCAGTCCCCGAAATTCAGAGCTGCAGGATGGCGAGCCCGTCCGAACCGGATGAACGCGGTTGCGGCGGCGTCGAGATGCTCCTCATTAAACGGCACAACCTCAGCTTCCAGGCGGCGCAGAAATGCGAAGAGCATCGGACGAGCATCCTGCCCGAGCCGCGCTGTCAACACCATTGCGCTTTCGAGAAGAGTGGGGACTCCGACGACCACTACCTCGGCAGCGTCGATTCTCTCGATCAGCCGCTCGTGGCCGGGTTCCCGCAGGTGAATGGCAACGATGGCGGAGCTGTCGAGGACCATGCGTCAGTAGCCCTCCGGCCCATAGCCCAGGATGCGGTCTTCTTCCTCGCGACTCATCACTCGACCCAGTTCGCCGGCCGGCATCATCGGCCACACGTTCTGCTCCAGGTATTTCCGCAGGCTCTTGCGGCCACCGGGCTTGCCAGTCCGAGCCTGGAGCCTTGCCCGTCGCTCCACCAGCGCCCGCTTGATGGCCTGGGTCTTAGTTTCGTGGGCCAGGTTGGCCACTTCACCGGCCAACCTTTCGACGTCAACGTTTTTGATATTGAGCGCCATGGTAGAATACAGCCTTTATTCTACCATTACACCATGCATGCGGATACCCTAGCTGATGGCTGAGCACCCGGCTCGGACTCAACTCGCCAGGTCGATCTCGATGCGTTTGCTTGCGGGGTCGAGGGCGGAGATGCGGAAGTTGCGAACCTGACCCGTGCGGGGAGCATCGCCGGCGTCCCCGGTGGACGTGGCCGCGCCCTGCTTCCAGCGTGCGGAAAGCATGGCCGACAGCGCCGAGACATTCGCTTCGGCCGCGACCGGAGCCACATCGGCCACCTTCTGTGGTTTTGGAAGCGTGCAAGTGACGGTCAGGCCTTCGCCGAGTTCGACGCGGGCGGCGCCCTTGGCGACATCGACGATCCGTCCCGACACCACGTCGCCGGCCTTGTGCTCGGCAATGTACTCGTCCACGCTGGTGGGCTGAAGCTGTTTGATGCTTAGGCGTATGCGGCGCCTGGTCTGGTCCACTTCGACCACCAGGGCTTTCACCGTCTCGCCCAGCTTGAGCGCGTCCTGCGGATGATTGATGCGCTTCTCGGCGGTGATGTCACCGACATGGATCATGCCTTCGACGCCTTCGGCCAGCTCGACGAAAGCTCCGAACTTGGCCAGGCTGGTGACCTTTCCCTCGGCTACGGCGCCGACCGGAAACTTCTTCACCGCCTCTTCCCACGGATCGCCCAGGGCCTGCTTGAGGCCCAGGCCGATGCGTTTGGCCGTCGCATCCACGTTGAGAACCACGGCTTCGATGAGATCGCCGGGTTTGACCACGTCCTCGGGCTTGCGCGCCTTCTTCGACCAGGTGAGGTCGAACATGCGGATGAGGCCCTCGATGCCGGGCTCGAGCTCTACGAAAGCGCCGAACTCGACGGTGCGGGTAACCTTGCCGCGCACGCGCTCGCCGGGCTTGTACTTCTCTTCGACCAGCGACCACGGGTCGGGGGTCATCTGCTTCAGGCCGAGCGAAATCTTGTGCGTCTCGCGATTGATCTTGAGGATCTTGACTTCGAGCTCGTCGCCGGTCTTGAGCACGTCGGACGGCTTGTCGACGCGGTGCCAGGAAATCTCGGCAACGTGCAGCAGGCCGTCGATGCCGCCCAGGTCGAGAAACGCGCCGAAATCGGTGAGCGTGCGCACGGTTCCGCGAACCACCGCGCCTTCCTGCAGAGCGCCGAACTGCTCGCGGCGCGCCTTGAGCTGCTCATCCTCGAGGACGGAGCGGCGGTCCACCACGACATCTTCGTCCGCCGTATCGAGCTTGATGATGCGGCAGGTGATCTCCTGGTCGACGAGCGCTTCCATCTCGGCAGGCGTCTTGGCGCCGCTGCGGGAAGCGGGCAGGAAGGCTCGCATTCCGACATCGACGGTGAGGCCGCCTTTGACCACGCCGGTGACGGTGCCCGCGATGGGACGCTTCTCGGCGAAAGCGCTCTCGAGCGCGGACCAGTCCTTGGGCCGCTCAACCTTGATCATGGAGAGCTGGTAATAGCCCTCCTCGCGGCCGCGGACGGTCACGATGACCTGGTCGCCGACGGCGACGTCGGTCTTTCCGGACGCATCGCGGAACTCCGCGAGCGGCACTATGCCCTCGGTCTTCCATCCGATGTCAACGACGACGGCGTCGCTCGACACGGAGACGACCTTGCCGGGGCGGCCGCCTTCGGTCTGGCCTGGCTTCTGGGTTCGTTCAAACTGATTGAGGATCTCGCCGAAAGAAGAGTCCGGCGCGGACGGCTTCTGCAAGTCGAGATCGTTGGGGGGGTCTTGGTAAGTCATGCTGGGAAACGACTTCCATTTTGGCACAGATGAAGCGCCTGCGGCGCGCGCGTGGCTTGTCGCACGTCGCGGGTCGGAAGACGCGCGACCGGAGCGACAAGCGACGAGCGACGAGCCAGCGCTATATTGTCCCCGTGAGCCCATTGCGCCCGAGCGAGCGGTTCCGCATCCAGGACGCGGTCTGGCTGGCGCTGTTCGCCATCATGGCGGCGACCGGCCCTACCCGCCGGCCGGAATTCATCCTGCTGCTGTTCGCCCTCGCCGTGCTGCAGGTGCTGGAGCAGAAGATTCCGTTCTTCGCGCCCGTGCGGGGAAGCGTCCTGGCCAACCTGCTCAAACTGGTTCTGGGCTACGCCATCCTCAGCCAGAGCGGCGACATCAACAGCCCCTATTTCTGGGTTTTGCTGGTGCCAGTGGTTTCCGCGGCCACCACCCTGGGCGAGGCGGGCACGGTCAGTTTCGCGGTGCTGGCTTGCGGCGCCTACCTGTCCTTCCTGCTCTTCTACGACTGGGAGCGGTACACCATCCCGCCCGAGGAACTGCGGTTGTTGTGGCTGCGCCTGGCCTGCCTGGCGGTGATTGGCTACCTCACGCAACGGCTGGCGGAGGCGCTCCGCACGGAGGCGCGGCGGGCTCAAGCCACCGCCGAGCAACTCGCCGAAGCCAACCGCAGTTTACAGGAGGCCGAGGCCGCGGTGCGGCGGTCGGAACGGCTGGCGGCGCTGGGGCAACTCTCGGGCGGCCTGGCCCACGAGCTGCGCAATCCGCTCGGCACCATACGGGCGTCGGCCGAGATGCTTCTGAAGAACGTGCCCGAGGGGAGCGAGATGGCCCGCGAACTGGCCGGGTTCATCTCCTCGGAGGTGGACCGCACGAACTCGCTGGTCACGCGCTTCCTGGAGTTCGCGCGGCCGCTCGAGCTAATGCCGGGGCGGGCGGAGCTGGCCGAGGTCCTCGACAGCGCCATCGCACAGTTCGAACGCGGCCAGCCGCACTACGACGTCACGATCTATCGCAACTATTCGCCCGACGTGCGGCCGTTCGCCTGCGACGCCGAGCTGCTGGAGCGGGTTTTCTACAACCTTATTCTCAACGCCGCGCAGGCCACGCCGCCGGGCGGAGAGGTCACGGTGAAGACGCGCGCGCTCGGCGGCGGCGTCGAGATTTCGGTCATCGATCGCGGGAGCGGCATCGAACCTGCCCAGCTGGAAAACATTTTCAACCCGTTCTTCACGACCAAGAAGGAAGGCGTGGGGCTCGGCCTCGCGATCGTCTCGAAGATCGTGGACCTGCACGGCGGTAAAATAACAGTCGAAAGCCAGCCCGGCAAGGGCAGCATCTTCCGTGTCTTCCTGCCGGCAGCATAGCTAGGTACAACCCATGGCCGGCGTCAACCCATGAAATCCCGCATCCTGATTGTCGAAGACGAAGAGAAGCTCCGGCGCGTCCTGGAGCTGCAGCTCCGCTCCGCCGATTTCGAGGTGGAACAGGCGGGCACCGCCGAAGCCGGGCTCAAGCTGGTGGACCACGCCGACCTGGTGCTGACCGACCTGCGGCTGCCCGGCATGGACGGCCTCGAGCTCATCCACATGATCCGGCGGCAGAACACTCGCACGCCCATCGTGGTGATGACCGCTTTCGGCACGGTCGAGACCGCCGTGGACGCTATGAAAGCGGGCGCGGCCGATTTTCTGCTGAAGCCCTTCTCGCTCGACCACATGATGACAGTGATCCGCAAGGCGCTCGACGTGCGCGCGCTCGAGGATGAAAACCGCAGCCTGCGCGAGGAGCTGGGCCACCGCTACGAGTTCGACAACATCATCGGCCGCAGCGCGCCGATGCAGGAAATTTTCGCCACCATCGAGCGCGTGGCGCCGACGCGGGCCACGGTGCTGCTGGCGGGCGAGAGCGGCGTGGGCAAGGACCTGATCGCGCGCGCCATCCACTTCAAATCGCCGCGGCGCGACCGTCCTCTGGTGAAGATCAATTGCACCGCGCTGCCGGAAAACCTGATGGAGAGCGAGCTGTTCGGCTACGAGAAGGGCGCATTTACGGGCGCCAACACGAGTAAGCCGGGCCGGTTCGAGCAGGCCGACACGGGCACCGTATTCCTGGACGAGATCGGCGACGTCCCGCCGGCGATCCAGGTGAAGCTGCTGCGCGTGCTCCAGGAGCGCGAATTCGAGCGGCTGGGGAGCAACAAGACGCGGCACATCGACGTGCGCATCATCGCCGCGACGAACCAGGATCTGCGGGCCGCGCTCGAACAGGGCACTTTCCGCGAGGACCTTTATTACCGGCTCAACGTGGTGCCGCTCAACATTCCACCGCTGCGCGACCGGCCCGAGGACATCCCGTTCCTGGCCGAGCACTTCGTGAAAAAGCTGGCCGCGGCCAACGCCAGCCCGGTGGAATCGATCAGCGAGGGCGCGATCCAGAGGCTGCTCGGATACCACTGGCCGGGCAACGTGCGGGAACTGGAGAACGTGATCGAGCGCAGCCTGGTGCTATGCTCCGGCACGCGCCTGGAGGCGGAGGACATGCGGCTGGACACGGCGCCGAGGGCACGCGAGCGCACGGCCGGTGGGGGGGACTTCCTGCCGGAGGGTGTGACGCTCGACGAATACGAGCAGTCCATTATCCG
>CAZBQQ010000222.1:0-7571 GCA_964493965.1 uncultured Solibacteraceae bacterium | reverse complement strand
AACGGAAACTCAATTTCGAGGTGGTCACACCGCCGGCCCCGATCATTGCGTCGCTGCCGGCGGATGCCGCCAAGACCGGCGCCTCGAGCGAGGGAATCGGCTCCCTGCTCGCGGCGAAGCTGATCGAGGGCGCCCCCAAGCCGGAAGAGGCTGAATTGCAGCGCATTCTCACCGCTGCTCGCGAGCGCGCCAACGATTACCGGGAAAACCTTCCGAATTTCGTCTGCACCCGGACCACCACCAAGTTCTCGAAGAAGAAGGACGCCGACTGGTCCGCGGCCGCTTCCGCCACCGACCTGATGCAATATGTCGAAGGCGAGGAGCGGACCCAGATGCTGGCCTCCAGGCAGGTAGCGAACATGCCCTCCGTCATGAAGAAGCTCGACCTTTTCGGCGAGCTCGGAGGAGTGCTCGGCCTGGTCTTCAATGAAGCTCACAACGCCCGCATCGAGTGGAAGGGCATGTCGGAATTGAAGGGCGCCCGCGTCCACGTTTTCGAGTATCGCGTGGAGCGCAAGAACTCCGGCTACCTGCTGTCTTTAGGCGAGCAGGGATCGCAGTTCCTCGCGGCCTACCAGGGCACCTTCATGATCGACGCGAACACCATGGCCATCCGGCGCGTGGTTGTAGAGGCCGTCGACCTGCCCAAGAACTTCCCCATCCAGCAATCGGCCATAGCGGTCGACTACGATTTCGTCCGCATCGGCGCCAAGCGGTATCTGGTGCCGCAGCACTCAACCTGGGTGTATCTGGGGCTCAATTCAAGGCAGCCCATGAAGAGCGATCGGGCGTTCCAGAACTATCGCAAGTATTCGACTACCTCGGGGATCAAGTACATGGGAGAAGCGGGAGGCGTCGCCGGTCGCCCGGCCGCAGGCGGGAATACCGGAGCCGCCCCGGGGCACGCGGAAGAAGCCGCCGGCCATAAGGACCAAGGCGCGGGACACCCATAGTACAGTGGGGCAGGACTCCAGTCCTGCAGCGGGTCTCCAGACCCGCCTCCGTGCAGCCGGACGTGGACGTCCGGCGCAGCTCTGGAGAGCCGTCCCACTAGAGTGTGACAGGCTCCGGCCTGCCAAGATGGAGTGAGCGATATGCAGAAGATCGTTGGTTTCGCCGTTCTCTGCGCTTCCTGTAAGGACCAAGGCGCGGGACACCCATAGTACAGTGGGGCAGGACTCCAGTCCTGCAGCGGGTCTCCAGACCCGCCTCCGTGCAGCCGGACGTGGACGTCCGGCGCAGCTCTGGAGAGCCGTCCCACTAGAGTGTGACAGGCTCCGGCCTGCCAAGATGGAGTGAGCGATATGCAGAAGATCGTTGGTTTCGCCGTTCTCTGCGCTTCCTGCTGTGCCCTGGCCGGCGTGGCCGTGGCCCAGAACACACCTCCGGCCGACACCGGCACCGTCATCAAGACCTCCGTCACCGAGGTGTCGCTCGATCTGGTTGTGCGCGACAAGAAGGGCAAGGTCGTAAAGAACCTCAAGCCCGGGGACATCCAGGTCTACGAGGACGGCGTCCTCCAGCCGCTGGTCGATTTCCGGCTTGTCACCGGGCCGGGCACGCCGCAGAAAGCCTCCGCTCCCGTTCCCGCTTCTTCCGGCACACCAGCCAAAGCCAAGCCTGTGTCCTTGCCGCTTAGGCAGCTGAATGTGGTCTGCATCGTTTTCCAGAATCTGGACCCGAACACCAAGAAGTGGGCAGTTGACGCCACCAGGGAATTCCTCCAGAGCGACCTGCCGTCCGACGCGTGGGTTGGAATCTTCAACCTTACTTCGCGTCTCATTGTGCTCCAGCCATTCACAACGGACCGCAACGCCCTCATCCAGAGTGCCAGTCACGCGTTCACCGGCCCCACTTTGGATTTCGTCAGCGCGGCCAACACGGTGCTGAGCATGAATCCGGCCGTCGTTACCGCGGACCAGAACGGCATGAACATCTCCGGCGGGGAGCTCTTCAGCAGAGCCACCGGCGACGTGAATGTGGAAACGTCGCAGTCCGCGGCCTTCCAGCGCGCCGATCTGGCGTCGCAGAACCGGCAGTTCAGTCACATCGAAGCGTCTCGCCAGACGGATCAGATTAACGCCATGATCCAGCAATTTGCGACGCTGCCGGGCCACAAGACGGTCCTGCTGATGACCCCGGGCCTGACCTCCACCGGCGATCCTGACCGCTTCAAGAAAATCCTGACGACGGCGTCAAACGCGAAGATCACGTTCTACGGCATTGACGTTCATGGCCTGAGCGAGAATTCGACCGCCATGGCGGGCGCCTCGGCCCTGGGCCATGTGAGTGCCCTGAGCCAGTCACAGGGGAGCGCCGGCACTCGTAATGCGGCAGTCCCCGCCAACCAGGGCGGCAACACTACCGCCCCGACAACTCCTACCGGCGGCGCGGGAGCCGCCATGGCGGAGATGCGCCAGGACGACGAATTGCACAATGCCGTGCGCGGCTCCGATCCCCAGGCCGCCCTCCGCGCCCTTGCGGAAGGCACCGGCGGCTTCCTGATCGCCAATACGAACGACCTCCACAAGCCCTTCCAACACATTGTTGACGATGTGGACTCCCACTACGAGGCGGTCTACCATCCAGCCGGCAAGTACGACGGCCGTCTCCGTAAGATCCAGATCAAGACGGCCCGCCCTGACTTGACCGTCGAAACCCGGGCCGGCTACTTTGCCATGCCCGAGCTCAAGGGCGCCCCCCTGAAGCCCTTCGAAGTGGCTGCCCTGGTGACGTTGAGCACCCCGCCCCTGCCGCACGCCTTCGACTTCCGGCTGGGCGCCTATCAGTTCCGGCCGCAAGCCGAGAACTCGCAGATCGGCGTCGCCTATGAGGTGCCGGTTTCCACTCTGACCGCTACGCCGATTCCGGCGCAGCAGAAGCACCGCCTGCACCTCGCCCTGTTCGCGCTGGTGAGGAATGGAGACGGGGATGTGGTGGATAAGTTCAGCCAGGATTTCGCTTACGACATTCCGGATGCCAACATGGCGGACGTGCAGGGACAGCCGATTTCCTATTCGCACCCGCTCAGCCTTCCAGCGGGACACTACACCATAGACAGCGTGCTGGTGGACGTGGAAGCACGCCACTCCACTACCGGCACGATGCAGGTCGACAACCCCGAAAGAAAGGGGCTCAGCCTGAGCAGCGTCATACTGGCCAAGCAGATCGAGCAGGTGGTGGGCGCGGGCGATCCCACCGATCCATTCCAGTTCCAGGGCCGGCGCGTGGTCCCGGACATGGCCGCGACCCTCGCCCCCACCGCCCAGCCCTATGTGTACTTCGTGGTCTATCCGGATAAGGCGAGCTCCGAAAAGCCGTCGGTCCAGATCCAGGTGACGCTCGACGGCCAGGTGGTCGCCGAACAGGAGCAGGACCTGGCGGCCCCCGACGCCTCCGGCGCCATCCCGGTAGTGATCGGCGGAACGCCGGTCAAGCCGGGCAACTACGAGTTGAGAGTCACCGCGCTCCAGGGCAGCGATTCGGTCGAGCAGAGCGTCAAGTACGCAGTCGCGACGGAGGCGGAACCCGCCGAGCCAAAAGCCGCCGCCGCCGCCCCCGCCGCCCAACCCTGAGCTCATGGGTGGCGCCATGTACCTCTGCGCGACGCCGTGGGGCAGGACTCCAGTCCTGCAGCGGGTCTCCAGACCCGCCTCCGTCCAACTTCCTGAAACGAAGGAGGCCTCACCGAACCGCGACCGTAAGGGAGCGGACCTGTCGCGAGGTACACCATGATCAAACTTCCGCTGCTGTCCTGTCTTCTCCTCTGCGCGGTAGCGCCGGCCGCCACCCGCATCAGCCTAAACGACGACTGGCGCTTTCGAACCCATCCGCCGGAGGAAGGGCCAAGAGCGGACTGGACCAAAGCTCTGCCCCCCGAGACCGAGGCCGTCTCCGTCCCGCACACCTGGAACCTCGGAGCCCACGACGACTACGAAGGCGTTGCCTGGTATTTCAAGACGTTTGAAATCCCCCCAACCTTGCTCTCCCAGCATCTCGAGATTCACTTCGGCGCCACGTTCTACAACGCCCGCGTCTGGCTGAACGGCCAAGAACTGGGCCAGCACGAGGGCGGCCACACGGAGTACTTCTTCGACATCACCTCGAAGGCGCGCCAGACCAATTTCCTCGCAGTGGAAATCGACAACCGTCCCGGCCTGGCCACGATTCCAGGCTGGGCCATGCGGCTCGTCCCGAACATCTGGTACGACTGGTGGCACTACGGCGGCATCGTGCGCGACGTCTGGCTCTCGGTGAGCGACGAGGTGCTGGTCCGCCGCCAGCAAATCCGCAGCACCGTACAGCCCGGAACCGCGTTGGTGTCCGACCGCATCTACCTGGAGAACTACGGCACCCAGGCGCGGCGCGTACGCGTGAAAGCAGAGGCGATGAGTCCGGACGGGTCCGCGGCTGGCGTCCCCGAGTCGAGCGAAGTCGAACTCGCCCCCGGCAAGAATGAAGTTCCGGTGAAGCTGCATATCGCCGCGCCGCGGCTGTGGAGCATCGACCATCCGAACGTGTACGAGATGCGCGTCAACGTGATCGACTCCCAAGGCCGCGCCCTCGACAGCCACACCGACACCTTCGGCATCCGCACCATCGAACTGCGCGACCGCCACCTGCTCATCAACGGCGAACGCGTGCGCCTCTCCGGCATGACCCGCCACGAGGAGTCGCCTTGGGAGGGCCTGGCCGAAACCCGCGGCACCATGCTCCACGACTGGCGCGACCTGAAGGCGCTCCAGGTCACCGTCACGCGCCCCGTGCACTATCCCCAGAATCCTTACATCCTGGACTTCGCCGACCGCAACGGTGTGCTTCTGGTCCCCGAGATTCCCATCTGGCAAATGACCGGAAAGCAGATGGCCGACCCCAAGTTAATCGCTCTCGCCAAGCAGATGATGCGCGAGATGATCGAGCAGGACGGCAACCATCCCAGCATCTTCGGCTGGAGCGTCTGCAACGAGAGCGATACCACCTCGCCCGAAGGCCGCGCCTACTTCCGCCAGATGAAGACGTTCATCCGCGGGCTCGACCCCGACCGCTTCGTCACCTTCGCCGACCAGGACCTGCCCACCATCTCCAAGGCCGAAGACGACGCCGCCAACGACGCCGACTTCATCATGATGAACCAGTACTTCGGAACCTGGACCGGCCCGTCCGACCAGTTGCCCGTTGCGCTCGACAAAATCGACCGCCTGTTTCCGAACAAGGCCGTGCTGATTTCGGAATTCGGCTTCGCGGGCATCTTCGCACAGAACGCGAAGGAGTCGGACCGCCTGCGAGTCCAGACCATGCGCTCCCAGATGGCCGAGTTCGCCCGCCACGACTGGATCATCGGCGCGCTGCTGTGGTGCTATCAGGACTACAAGTCGCACCAAAATCTCTGGCCCGGCCACACGGAAGGTATCGTGGACATCGGCGTGGTCGATGAGGACCGCCAGCGCCGCCCGTCCTACTACGTCTGGAAGGAGTTGAACGCCCCGGCCCGGATCGAGGCGGCGTTCACGGGCACTCCCAACGACACGCCCGCTGGCTTCAACGCCACCATCCGCCGCCGTCCGTACACGGAGCTGCCCTCTTATCCCCTGCACGACTACCGCCTGCATTGGGAAGTGCGCGATCGCGACGGTGCGCTGGTGGCCTCGGGCGACCGCGACTTCGCCGATCTCGATCAGCCCGCGACGGTCTCGGGAACCTGGCAGCCCAAGCCCACCATGCTCGGTCTGACGCTCGAACTCACGCTCGCGCGGCCCACCGGTTTCGTCGCCGCCGACAAGCGAGTCCAGTGGCTCCTGCCCAGGTCGGGCAGTCAGAAGGTCGACGACATGCAGCCCAACCACCTGCCCTACTGAGCGCGCCGTCAGCGAACGGCGCCGTGGATTCCGTCGCCCATCGGAATTGGCCGCAAACCCGGGAACTACAGCTCCGGAATCTGAAACGCTAGCGGCGCGCGTCGCCAATGTCGAGCAGTGGTAGGAGGGCCGGAAGCCGGGGCGTCTATGAGAACCTATCCGAAGAAGTCCTCTGAGGTTCTGTAAATCTCGTCGATGAGACGATGTTGCCGCACCGCATCCTTGAAGTTGCTCGCTTCGGATGTTCCGTCCTTCTTATCGCTTGCATACGCCACATAGAGGTACGCCAGGTCTTGCGCGCTCGCGTCGAGGCCAGACTTAGCAAGAGATTCGTATTTGTCGGGAATGGGCAGCGTTGAGAAGGTCGTCGCGTCGCCCTGCATGCCTTCGATGGTGTTGTCGTTCTTGTTCTGAAAGGCAATGGGATTCGTGATGCGGAGAACGCCGTCCGTTCCTGAGATGTCGATCTGAAGGCCAGTGCGATGCTTTTGTGCGCCTTCCACCTGCATCGAAAACAAGCCGCCACCCTCGAGCGTACCGATAACCATCACCTCGTTCGGGTTGGTGTTTGGGATTTGTTCTCCGGTCTCCAGCACCGTGAAGAACGGAAACTGGGTTTCGACAACTGCGGTCAGCTTCTTGGGAAAGCCGACGGAGCGAAAGAGCATGTCTCCAAAGTGGGCTGCGTAGATAGACAAGACGTGGGAGAAGTTGGCGGCGTGGAACGCCCACTTGTACCTTCCAGGCATCGTTGGGACAAACGCATCTGTGCTGACCCTCATGTGAACACCGCGAGTTTTCCCGACGTAGCCTCGCTTCACAAGATCGCGCGTATAGCGAGCGCTAGGCCCCATCCGGCGTTGCAGCCCGATTACGTGCCTCACACCCTTTGCTTCGGCCAGAGAAAGAAGCTCTTCGGAATCCGCTGTGCCGGTGGTCAGCGGCCACTCGCTGTATACATCCTTGCCCGCGGCGATCGTAGCTTTCACCAGTCGCGCATGTTCAGGAGCCGGGTAGACCACGGCAACCAGATCCACATCAGGATGGTCGATGAGGGCCTGTTCGTCTCCGAACGCATTCGGAATGTTGAACTGTGCCGCCGTCTTCTCGGCCGTTTCTTGCTTCCGGCTGGACACTGCGACCACCTCGAATTCCTCCAACGTTTGCAGGGCGGGAATATGCCCGTATTTCGTCCAGCCCCCCGCTCCGATAATCCCCACTCGAATCTTGTCGTTGCCCATGATGTACTCCCTCCAACAGCGTAAACCTTGACGTATGTGTCAATGTCAAGTGACACTTGAGCATGCTCATTGGAGAACTGGCGGCTCGGACCTCCGTCAGCACTCGCGCTCTGCGTCATTACGAGAAGCTGGGCATGATTCACAGTCGGCGCGGAGAGAACGGGTACCGCAACTACGGTGAGGAGTCCGAGGAGTGGGTAAAGTCGATCCAGTTCCTTCTCTCGTCGGGTCTGAACCTCGCTACGATCGCTCAGATTCTGCCGACCCTGATGGGCAACAAGTGTGCCCTCGACGATGATTCTGTTCGCGCGACGATTGAACGGGAATCGGGCAAGATTGTTGCTCGCATGGAGAAGTTGGCTCACAGTCAGGGGATTCTATCGAAAGCACTGGAGAAGGGGCTCCTGCGCCGACCGGGAACCTAGTGTAGTGCGTCACACGGATTGAGCATTATCCAGAGCCCTTCGGGCGCGCT
>CAZBQQ010000221.1:3671-7583 GCA_964493965.1 uncultured Solibacteraceae bacterium | reverse complement strand
CCCGATGAAAACCAACGCCGCACGCCAGCTCGATCAGTTGGGAATCTCGTACGAGCTTCGCGAGTACGAGGTCGAAGCCGAGCACCTGGATGCCGAGACCGTGGCTGCCAAGGTCGGCCTCCCGCCCGAGCAGGTCTTCAAGACGCTGGTCGCCCGCGGGGACCGCACAGGCGTGATGATGGCCGTGATTCCGGCAAACGCGGAACTTGATCCCAAGGCCCTGGCGCGCCTGTCGGGCGATCGTCGCGTCGAACTGGTTCCGCTCAAAGAAGTCCAGCCCCTCACCGGCTACGTGCGCGGCGGCGTCACGGCGCTCGGACTCAAGCGCCCGCTGCCGGTCTGGGCCGAGGAAACCATCGAGCTCTTCGACGTGATCTCGGTGTCGGCCGGAGTCCGCGGAACCCAGATCCTGCTCGCTCCGGCCGATTACCTCCGCGCGGCGGGCGCCACGCCGGGGCCGATCTCTCGGGACAAGACATAGCCGGGCACACCAAACCTGCGTCAGAATGGGAAGCACGGAGGGGCCATGGGGAGAGTCACGTGCCTGATCTTCATCCTGCTGCTCGCCGCAGCGGCGGCCCGGATGGAGCCGGCGTTCATGCAGGCTATGGACGCGGGCATGAAGCGAATGGATCGCGACATGGCCGCGGCTCCCATGAACAGCAACCCCGACCATGACTTCGCCGCCATGATGATTCCCCACCATCAGGGCGCCATCGATATGGCGAAGGCGGAACTCAGCTACGGCAAGGACCCGGCGATGCGCCGGCTCGCGCAGGAAATCCTCGTCGATCAGCAATCGGAAATCGACGCCATGCGGCTCTGGCTGAGCAAGAGGAAGGACAGGTAGTCGATATGCGACTCTGCGTCACTCTGCTGGTGCTCGCCGCGGCCGCTCGGGCCGGCGATCGCGTATACACCGCCGACCAGACGTCCAACACGGTTTCGGTGATCGATCCCGCAACCAACACCATACTCGGCGCCATTCACCTTGGCGAAGACGTGCCGGCAGCGTTGAGCCCGCTGTATCGCGGCCAACTGCTGGTGCACGGCCTAGGCTTCTCACCAGACCACAAGACGCTCGACGTTGTCTCCATCGGTTCCAATTCGGTCACGCTGATCGACACGGAGACGAACACGGTCAAGGGAACGATCTACGTGGGCCGCTCGCCGCACGAGGCGTTCTTCCGGCCCGATGGCCGTGAGCTCTGGGTAACCGTGCGCGGCGAGAACTACGTCAGCGTGATCGATCCGGTGCGCCAGAAAGAAGTCCGGCGGATCGAGACCGCAAACGGCCCGGGGATGGTTCTTTTCCGCCCCGACGGCAGGTACGCCTTTGTGCCATCCAGCTTCACGCCCGAGATGGACGTGATCGATACCGCGACATATCGGGTGGTCGCGCGCGTTCCGCAGGCGAGCCCATTCTCGCCGAACCTGGCGGTCGATCAGGACGAGGTCTGGTTTACCTTGAAGGACTCGGGTAAGACCCAGATTGTAAGTGCGACGCCGCCCTTCCGCACGATTACCGTCCTTGATACGGGTCCAATTACAAATCACGTCACCTTTATCACGAACGCGGCGGGGCGCTTCGCATACGTGTCCGTCGGCGGGAAGGACGAGGTGCTGGTGTATCGGCGCAGCCCCGGTTCCGCGCCCACGCTGGTCGCGACAATCAAGACCGGCGATCTGCCGCACGGCGTGTGGGGATCGGCCGATGGCCGTCGCGTCTACGTCGGCCTGGAGAACGGCGACGCCGTGCAGGCCATCGACACGGCTACGAACCAAGTCATAGCCACCATTCCCGTCGGCCAGTTACCGCAGGCACTGGTATATGTGCCGAACGCAACCGCGTCCGAGGGAGGCACCGCCAATCTGAAGCCGCTCGGCACAGCGTCAGAGGCGCTGCATCTCGAGTTAGTGCCGCCGTCAACGGCCCGTTCTGCCGCCCACGCAAGCGTTTCGGTCAATTCTCTCGGGCCGATCGACAACCTGCAGATTGCAGCGACCGGCCTCGAGCCCGGCAAGAGCTACCGGTTGAGGCTCGTTGGAGGCGGCGAGCCGCTCGACCTCGCCGTCTTCAGCGCCGGCATCGGCGGAGTGGCAATCGCGCAGACGCTCGGCCCGCTTAAGCATGCCGTGGCGCCATCGCAGACTGCGCCCGCAATGAAGCTGGAAGTCAGATCGAATGAAGACGATTTGGTGCTCGAGCAGGCGGGGCCGGGGGCAGGCACCGACCAGCGCCTGCCCCCTCCCCAGCGCTAGCGAAGCTGCAATCCCGGTAACACCGGGGTGCCTTCCTTCTGTACGCCATCAAGTTTGCCGGGGTCGAGTCCCAGCGCTCTCAGAATGGTGGGGGCCACCTGCATAGTCTCGACGAAGCTTGTGACCGTCCTCGACTCCAGATCGGGGTTCGACACCAGCAGCATCACGCTGGTATCGTCGTTGGCGAAGCCGCCGTGTTCGGCCTGTTTCTTCGAACTCCCCGTGTAAATCACGCCCACGTTCGGCTGCACGATGATGTCGGGCGTGCGCGAGTCGCCGTTGGGAGGCAACCCGGGCGCATTGAACATCGTCTCGAGCGACGGGCCGTAGAAGATCTGCCCGATCCCAGCCTCCGCGGCGTTCGCCTCAAGGATCGCCACCGCCGCGAGCGTGTCGCTCGAATGCGTCAGCCACAGCTGTGAGATGTCATCCTGCGTCGGCCCAATTCCGTTGGGGTTGGTCGGCGATTCGGAGAAGGGGAGATACGCCGCGAGTAAGTCGGCCGGCGAGGTGCCCGAAATCGGCATGAACCGGTGCGTATCGATAGGCGACTGGCCATGCTTGGCCGTAATGATGATCAGCGTAGAGTCGAGGAGCCCTTGCTTCCTCAGTTCGCTCACCATCTGGCCGATGCTGGCATCGACGAACGCGATCTCGTCCGCCATGGGCGCGGTCGGGGTCCCGGCCGCATCCGTGTATCCGCCCTTGACCCCGTGCTCGATCAGTTTCTGGCCCACGCTCACCGCCTGGAAATTCATGCCGAAGATGTTCGGCACCTTGGCCGTGTGCAGGCCGTCATGCGTCTTACCGTCGATCCAGTTCAGAACCGCGTTGACTTTCAGCGTGTCGTAGCACTGTATGTCCAGAAAGCTGTCCGTCCAGGCTCCGTTCCCGTCGCGGATCGGGTCGCACGCATGTCCGGTAGGCGTGGTCACGCCCGTCAGGGCAATCACGTTGGAATTGACTTCCGGGGAGTAGTAGTCATCCACGTTGCCGGCCGTATTGCCGTGGCCGGAGACCGCGGCGTAGACCGCGTGCTTGTCGGACCACGCCGTATAGCCGCCCGCGGCGTGAATCACGCCGTAAATCGAGTTCGCTCGGATGAACTGCCACGGGTAGACCGGCGAGCAGTTGTTGAAAGGATCGCGGGGCAGGCGCGTGGGATCGATGGATTTGACACCGCCATCGGTCAGGCTGTAGGGGCCGCCGCCGTTGAGTTGCGTCTGGTCGAGTTCCACTCCTTCTTCGTATTCGGTGGTGGTGCCGTTGGCGACTCCCGGCGTGCATGTGCCTCCCGCGACTCCGTTGCCGGTCGTGTTCTGGGGCGGCGCCAGCACGCGGTCATAGGCGACGTCGTAAAACGCTCCCGCCGTCCGTGGCGAAGCGCCGGTTACCAGAGCCATCAACCCTGGAAAAGAGTCCGAGGGCTTGGAGGTGGACGTGCGCGTGTAAGTCACGCCGTGTTCTCCCAGCGCCGCCAGGCTCGGGCATAGCCCGCTGGCCGCACAATTCGCAAAGTCGAGAGCGTGCATTCCGTCGATGCTGATCAACAGAACACGGCGAATGCCTTCATGGTTGTTGAGGTTGGCCGCGGACCCTGGCGACGCCAGCGCCGCGGCAAGACAGACTACTACTGCTGCTCCTCTGAGT
>CAZBQQ010000221.1:0-3571 GCA_964493965.1 uncultured Solibacteraceae bacterium | reverse complement strand
AGTTTCTTCAGGGCGCGGCTCAAGGGGTTTCGGGCCGATGCTGGCCGGCTGACCGGGGCCGGCCAAGGTGGACGTGCAGGATATGCACGGCCGCCGAGGATGGACGGCATCTGCTGCACGCGACGGCTCGATCCAGAGTGGCGGGAAAGCCCGAGCGAACGGCGCTCGCCTTTGTATTCTGTTAGCTACGCGCCGGACAAGGCTTGGCACGACAACTGCTCTATCAGAAGCGAACAGGAGAGTGACATGACACGTTTTTGGAATACGGCCCTGCTGAGTGCCGCCCTTACGGTGCCTATAGCGATGGCGCCGACAGTTTTGCGAGCCGACGACCATAAGGTCGAGCGCACGTACCACGACAGACAACGCAACGATGATCATCAATGGAACAACAATGAGGATCAGGCGTATCGCGCGTGGGGCAAAGAGAACCACCGCAAGTACAAAGACTTTTCCAGGATCAAGGAAAACGACCGCCAGAATTACTGGGGATGGCGCCACGAGCACTCGGACGCCCTGCTCAAGATCAACATCCACTAGCCCTGACCGCCCAGCGGGAAGCCAGCGACTCTCCGCTGAGCCTCAAGAAGGAGGCTGGGGAGTCGCTGTTAGTAAGTCAAAGTAAGTGGCAACGTAAAAAGGAGAACTCAAATGCTTGGTTTAGGATTACTTGGAACCGTTATTGTGATCGTGCTCGTGGTCTGGCTCATCCGCAGTCTCTAAACGCACCCTACACCTTCAGGAACCACTTGCGCCGGTACATGCCATACGCCACCGCGTAAAGCAGCAGCACGCAGCACACCGCCCACAGCAGCGACGCGTTCAGCGGGCCGGCTAGCCGCGCGAATAAGTGGTCGTACAGGACCCCGTGCAGCGATTCCGGCGGCGCGCCCACGTGAATCATGTCCAGCATGGTTTCGAGCGCTCCCGCCAGTACGTACACGGCGATCGCGTTCATCCCGTAAATCGCAAACGGCCGGCACCACCCGCGGTGTCCCTTCACGTCCACCAGCCAGTAGCAGCACGCAAAGACGATCGACGCTAGACCCGCCATAAAGACCACATAGGAGCTCGTCCAGAGGTTCTTGTTGATGGGGAACCAGACGTTCATGACCAGCCCGGCGAATACCAGCACGTTGCCCCCCAAGAACATCCACGCGGTCTTTTCGGCCGCGGTGAGGGCGGAACGCAGCAGGCCGCCGGCGAGGGCTCCGAACAGAACGGTGGCAATGGCGGGCAGCGTGCTGAGCAGGCCCTCGGGGTCCCAGGTCCGCGTCTGGCCCCACATGTGATTACCCAGCACCAGACCGTCAACGTACTTCGCCAGGTTCGCGTCCTTCTCGATCCATCCGACGCCCGCGCCGGGCACCGGCACGAGCGTCATCAACATCCAGTAGCCGGCCAGCAGGCCGACGATCCAGATCACCTGGCCGCGCCACTTTGTGCACAGGAAGATGGCCGCGCCAATCAGGTAACACACGGCAATCCGCTGCAGCACTCCGGGAATGCGCCACGTCGACAGATCGAAGTGCGGGAAACCGTTCAGCACCAGGCCCAGTCCGAAGATGATGGCGGCGCGCCGGGCCGTATGCAGGAACAACCGCATGCGATCGTCACCCCGCTCGACGCGCTTGGCGAACGAGAACGTCATGGCCACACCGACGATCCACAGAAAGAAGGGGAAGACCATGTCGGTGAAGGTCCAGCCGTGCCACGCGGAGTGCCGCAGCGGCGGATAGACCGCGTCCCAGCTTCCGGGATTGTTCACCAGGATCATCGAGGCGATGGTGGCGCCCCGGAAAACGTCGAGCGAGACCAGCCGGCCAGCCGGCCCGATGGGATTGGCGGTGGCGCTGCGCACGGTTTCCGGACTCGGTGAGGACATAGTTTGGACCCGCGCCACAGGATAGCAGATGGGGAACAGTCGATGGTCGATGGGCGATGGCTGATGGCTGAAAGCCGAGCACCAGTGGATAATGTAGAGAATGTCCTCCGCCACCACAGCGCTCACGAAGTACGAAGCGGTCATCGGCCTCGAAGTCCACGTCCAGCTGGCGACGCGGTCGAAGATCTTCTGCCGGTGTCCGGCCGGCTTCGGCGCGGCCCCGAACACCAACGTCTGCCCGGTGTGCCTGGGACTTCCCGGCGCGCTGCCAGTGCCGAACCGCGCGGTGATCGAAATGGCGATGAAGGCCGCCTTTGCATTGAATTGCGAGGTCCGGCCGTTCTCGCGCTTCGCGCGCAAGAACTACTTCTATCCCGACCTTCCCAAGGGCTTCCAGATCAGCCAGTACGATCAGCCGCTGGCCGAGCATGGCTTCCTCGATATCGTCGTGGACGGCGCCGCCAGGCGCATCGGCATCACGCGCGTTCACCTGGAGGACGACGCCGGCAAGAGCCTCCACGATGGCTTTCCCGACTCCTCGCGTTACACCTACGTGGATCTGAACCGCAGCGGCACGCCCCTCATCGAGATCGTCTCCGATCCCGACATGCGCACCTCGGAGGAAGCCTACGTCTTCTTGACCGAGTTGAAGCAGCGCCTGCAGTACATCGAGGTTTCGAGCTGCGACATGGAGAAGGGCCACCTGCGCTGCGACGCCAACGTTTCCGTGCGCCCACGTGGCCAGGAGAAACTCGGCACCAAGGCCGAGGTGAAGAACCTGAACTCGTTCCGCTTCCTGAAAATGGCGCTCGATTACGAGATCGCGAGGCAGGTGGAGCTGGTGGAGAGCGGCGGCCGCGTGGAGCAGGAAACGCGCCTCTACAACCCCGATGCGAACGAGACCGTGGGAATGCGCTCGAAAGAGCACGCGCACGACTACCGCTACTTTCCCGAGCCGGACCTGGTGCCGCTGCGCATCGGTGACGCCTGGCGCGCGCGCGTGCGGAGCGAGATGCCCGAGCTGCCAGCGTCGCGGCGCGCGCGCTTCGTCACCGCCTACGGGCTGGGCGAGTATGCCGCGGATGTGCTCACAGCGACCCGCGAGAACAGCGACTACTTCGAGAAGGCGGCTGCGGCGGCGGGCGATCCGCGGGCGGCGGCCAACTGGGTGATGGGCGACCTGGCCGCGGCGTTGAAGGATGCCGGCAAGTCGATCGCCGAATCGCCGGTTTCTGCCGAGCATCTCGGCGAGCTGATCGCGCGCATAGCCAAGGGCGATATCTCGGGCAAGATGGCCAAGGAAGTCTTCGCCGGGATGTTCACGAGCGGCGAATCCGCGGCGGCCGTCATCGAGCGCTCGGGGATGAAGCAGATCAGCGACACCGGTGCGCTCGCGAAGATCGTGGACGAGGTGCTGGCGGCCAATCCCAAGCAGTTGGAGCAGTACAAGGGCGGCAAGACCAGCGTCCTCGCCTTCTTCGTCGGCCAGGTCATGAAGGCCAGCCGAGGCCAGGCGAATCCGGCGGCCGTGAACCAGCTGCTCAAAGAGAAGTTGGGCTGACGGCGACTGAAACTCTTCACCGCGACCGCGTGTCTAACCTAACGACGGCCGAGGTGAAGCGATGGCCCAGCTAGGTCTCTGACCGCTTGATCTGGTTCGTATGTGGGGCAGCTTGTCAAGCTGCG
>CAZBQQ010000220.1:0-7639 GCA_964493965.1 uncultured Solibacteraceae bacterium | reverse complement strand
AGCAGGCATGCGCCGATAAAGCTCAGCACCAGGTTGTGCGGTTTCATCGGCTCATGCGGGTAGCCCTTGCGCCGGCCGAGGTAGAGGGCGCACACCAGCGCCGAAACGCCCGAAGTGATGTGCACCACCGTGCCGCCCGCGAAATCGAAGCAGGGTATTTTGCCTCCGAGCGCCGCGTTCAGAAGGCCGCCCTTGCCCCACACCATGTGCGCCATGGGGAAGTAGACCAGGAAGGACCACAGCGTCATGAACAGCAGCATGGCGCTGAACTTCATCCGCTCCGCGAACGCGCCGCTGATCAGCGCCGGGGTAATGATGGCGAACATCAACTGATAGACCATAAACGTCTGCTGCGGGATCGTCGCGGCGTAGTCTGGATTGGGCGCCGCACCGACCCCATTCAGAAACAAATACTTCAGGCCGCCCAGAAACGGCGAGCCTTCGGAGAACACCAGGCTGTACCCCACTACCGCCCAAAGCACGGTTACCAGGCCCATCAGAATGAAGCTCTGCATCATCGTTCCGATGACGTTCTTCTTCCTCACCAGTCCGCCGTAGAACAAGGCCAGTCCGGGGCCGGTCATCATCAGCACCAGGGCCGAGCTGACCAGCATCCAGGAGTTGTCGCCGGCCGATTGCGCGGCTTTCACCTGGCTTTCGAGGGCGGTTAAACGAGCGCCGGCATCTTGCGTCCCTTGCGCCAGGGCGGTTGCCGACACGAGTAGTAATAGAGAAACGACGCGGTTTCGCTGCAAGTTCGGGACCTCTCATGACATGATGCAACGGCGGCCCGCGCGCAACAAACGCAATGTTTCTATGAGGGCGATAGGGAAAACTTATAAGGCGCTCGTCGCTTGTCGCCCGTCGCTCGTCGATCGGTTCTTGCGGGCTTCGTGTGCTTCGCTTCGCGGTTCGTCGCGCCAGCGACGGGCGCTATTCCCGGAACAGCGTCGGCCCGTGCTGGCCGCTCGACAAGCGGGAGATCCCGATGCGCTTCCCCGGCCATTCCAGGCGCATGTCTTCGGACACTTCTTCGAGCATCTGCAGGGTCGTGATCTTGCTTTCCAGCGCGAAGGCGGTCAGCATCAGGTTGTCGCAGATCGCGTTGATCAGCCGCGGAATACCCTGCGAGCGGCGGTGCAGCTCCGCCACTACCTCCGGGGGAAACACGGTCTGCTCGGTCATCCCGGCCTTCTCCAGGCGCGCACGGATATAGTCGGTCGTGTCGTCCAGGCTCAGCGGCTGCAGCATGCAGCGCAGCACGATGCGCTGTTTCAACTGCCGCAGGCTGGGGGCGTCCAGCTTGCGGTCGAACTCCGGCTGGCCCGCCAGCACGATCTGTAGGAGCTTTCCGTGGCGGTTCTCCAGGTTGCCGAGCAGGCGGATCTCCTCCAGAACGTCCCACTCCAGGTTGTGCGCCTCGTCGACGATGAGCACCGTCGTGCGCCCGAGTGCGGCATTCGCGAGCAACATCTGGTTGAGCGCAATCAGCACCTCGGTTTTGGACCGGTGCTCGCACTGCAGGTCCAGATCGTAGGCCATCATCTCGAAGAACTGCTCCACGGTGAGGCGCGAGTTGAACAGGAAAGCGAAATCGAACTGGTGCTCGGCGAGAAAATCCTGCAGGCACTCAAGCAGCGTAGTCTTACCGGTTCCGACCTCGCCGGTGAGAACCACGAAGCCTTTGCGGCTTTGCACCCCGTAAATCAGGTTCGCCAGAGCCTCTTCATGCTGGCGGCTGCGGTACAGAAAACTAGGGTCGGGCGTCAGGTTGAACGGGTTCTCGTTGAAGCCAAAGAATGCGTTATACATTCAACTCTCGTGCTCCGCCGGGCAGCCCAAAACGCCTCTTGCGCGGGCCCAGGGTCTGGTGCCAGGGCGCTCCCCGCCGAACCGCGCGCCTCAGCAAGCGGCAACGCCGGCGTCGGGACAGGCCGAGAACCAGTTTAGCATCGGCTTTAACATCGGCGGCGCCGGTCCGATTCTGTAGTGGTAATTTATAGGGAGAAGGGGGCTTATGGCAGGGCATTTTCGGATTCTGGGTATCGCCGGAAGTTTACGCAAGAGTTCCTATAATCGGGCCGCTTTGCGCGCCGCGGCTGGGCTGGTGCCCGAGGGGGTGACGCTCGAGGTTTTCGACCTGGATGGGATCCCTCCTTTCAACGAGGACGAGGAGCCCCACCCTCCCGCGAGAGTCACGGAATTGAAAGCCCGGATCCGCGCGGCGGACGCGATTCTGTTCTCCACCCCCGAGTACAACTACTCCATTCCCGGCGTGCTCAAGAACGCCATCGACTGGGCGTCGCGCCCTTACGGCGACAACGCCTGGGACGGCAAGCCGGTGGCGGTGATGGGCGCCTCCGTGGGCCAGCATGGAACCTCTCGCGCACAATATCACCTTCGCCAGGTCTTCGTCTTCACGAACATGCACCCGCTCAACCGGCCCGAAGTGATGATCGCGGACGCTTCCCACCGTTTCGACGAGCACGGGAACTTGACAGATGAGAAGGCAAAGGAGTTGATTCGCCAACTGCTTGCGGGGCTGGTTGCCTGGGGCCGGCGGCTCGAAAAAGGAACCGAAGGGCGAGCGGCGCTGGCTTAGCCGTCGCGAGGTTGGGGATGCGGAAAGCTGGTATACTGAAGGAACGTTTGATTGTTTGCGCATATCCTGGCCGCCGCGATTCCGAGCTCGCCTCGTATAGCCCGCTATCAAATGCAAGGATGAGGAGAGATCACTTTGAAGAACATTTTCGTAGGCAACTTGGATTTCGGCGCCACTGAAGATCAAATTCGTTCGCTGTTCGAACCGTACGGCGCCGTGGAACGCGTCAGCCTGATGAGGGACCGGGACACGGGTCGCTCCAGGGGCTTTGCATTCGTCGAGATGACCAACGCAAACGAGGCGGACCAGGCCATCGCCGGCCTGAACGGTACCGACCTCGGCGGTCGCGCGCTCAACGTCAACGAAGCTCGTCCGAAGGTGGACCGCGCCGGTAGCGGCGGTGCACCGCGCGAACGCCGCGCCGCCCGCTGGTAAATCGGTTTTTCCAACCTGACCGGCCGGTGTGAGAACGCCGGCCGGGAGAGCGCGAAGGGAGTCTATGGCGTCTCGCCCACACACGACCTACAAGAAACGTCAAAAAGAATTAGCCCGAATGGAGAAGCAGCGCGACAAGGCTGCCAAGCGGGCACAGCGTAAGCTTGACAAGAACAATCCGCAATCTCCTGACGCGGATGGCGCCATCGAGGGCCTGGACGGCGAGCCTTTGGACGGTGCCATCGAAGGCGAAAACGGCCATGCCGAAGGCGCGGATGGCCATGCCGCGGACGCAGGCAGCCCCAACCCGCCCCAAGATCCGACCCCATGACCGGACGGATCAAGAGCCTGAGCAACGGGAACGGATCGGGCTGCATCACGGCCGACAACGGCGTCAGCGCCCACTTCCTCTCCAAGTCGGTGCTCGAGTATGACGTCACCTGCCTTGCCGTCGGCCAGATGGTTACCTTCGACCTTGAGATCGGCAACCTGCCCGTCGCCGTGAACGTTTCCGTCCACCGTCAGCACCGGATCCCTCTTCCGGCAAGCAAGCAGCAGGACCGGATTCCCTTGCGCTATGTGGGCTTCAATCAGGCGGGCACCGCGCGCCTGTACAAGTTCGAGCGGCTCAAGCCCGGCGAGCCCACCGAGACTCTGGTCGTGACCGCCGAGATGGCGCTGTTCACCAAGCATCGCGTGGGGCTTCAGGAAGGTCCGGGTCTTTGCCTGCGTGCGCTCGAAACCGGCCCGTCCGACCCCGGCCTGCACAATACGCTTACCGACCAGCACATGCTCGCGTACCTCGCCAGCCGTCCGGCCCCCCGGGCGAAACCGCGCCACATCCCGCCGCCGCGCCATCCGGCCGTTATTTGAATCCGACTTCGGAGTAGCGGAAGCAGCTCACCAGGTGATCGTTGACCATGCCCGTGGCCTGCATGAAGGCGTAGCAGATTGTGGATCCCACGAAGCGGAAGCCGCGCTTGGCGAGGTCTTTACTCAAGGCGTCTGAGACGGCGGTTCGTGCCGGGACCTCCGCAGGCTCCTTCCAGGCGCTACGGATCGGGTTCCCATCCACGAAGCCCCGGAGGTAGGCATCGAAGCTGCCGAATTCCTTCTGAACCGCCAGGAATGCCTTTGCGTTGGTGACGGCGGCCGCCACCTTGAGCCGGTTGCGAACGATGCCGGCGTTGGCTAGCAGAGACGCGGTCTTCCGCTCGCCGTAGCGCGCAATCTTGCCGGCATCGAAGCCGTCGAACGCTGCACGGTAGTTCTCGCGCTTGTTCAGGATCGTGGACCAGCTCAGCCCCGCCTGCGCCCCTTCGAGGATGAGGAACTCGAACAGAGCCCGGTCGTCATGCAGCGGCACGCCCCACTCGTTGTCGTGGTAGGCGATCATGGATTCGGTCTGAGCCCAAGGACAGCGCATGTTTCGGTTTTAGCATGTGGGGCAGCTCTCCAGAGTTGGCTGGTGCGGGTCTGGAGACCCGCTGCAGGCGTGGACGCCTGCCCCACTTAGCTACTCCTCGAGATCGCGCCCGAGTTCCGCCGTCTGATCGGCGCTCAGCGGCGTCTCGGTCCGGTAGTGCGGGTGATCGATCACCATGCGCACGCCCTCGCGCCAGCCCGCGCGCTGCTCGGCCGTCAGTTCGAACCGGATGTACTGCACCGCGCTGATACGGTCCGATGCGATCTGCCGGGCGTCGAACACGGCCTTCGAGGGCGGCAGGCCGGAGACGGCGAGGAACACGTGGTCTTCGAGGCCGAGCAATTCGCGCAGCTTCTCGTCGCGCTCTTCCGCCGCCGCGTACTCTATCAGGAGGCAGGCCGAGAGTCCGCCCGCCGGCGGGATCAGCTCGTTGTAAGTCTCCACCTCGTGGCGGATGGCCGCCAGATCCACGATGCGCTCGATCCGCATCATCTCCTGAATCTGGTAGCGCACCGTCTCGCGGTTCTCGAACAGGAAGGTGAGGTGTTCTCCCACGCGCACCCGCCGCCGGTCCTTCAGCGCCATCATCCGCGGGCGCAGCGTCGTCCGCTCCAACTCGTAGTCGGCGATGTTCGTGATTTCGGAAAGCTCGATTGGTTTCATGCCACAGCCGTGGGGAATCCGTCCGGGCGGTAGGCGCGCGCCAGTACCTGGATCGGATGGATCGGCCGAGTGCCCAGGGCCTGATCGAACTGAATCGATGCCAGCGGGCAGTCGCTCGCCATTACGTCGGCCTCTGCCGCGGCCATGGCGTCGAACGCCTTCTTGCCGGTGAGCATCGCCAGGGGGAAGAATTCCCGCTTCATGGCCCAGGTGCCGTCGTGGCCCGAGCAGTGCTCCACCAGTTTCACGGTGGTCCCCGGAATCAGCCGCATCATGTCGCGCGAACGGTAGCCGATGTTCTGCGCCTTCAGGTGGCAGGGCAGGTGGTAGGCGACCTTCCCCGGCGTGGACCGGAAGTCGCGGCAAAAGCCGCCCTCCTGTTTCAGCTCGAACAGGAACTCGCACACGTCGCGCGTGGCTGCCGCCACCTCCCGCGCTTCCGGCGTGCCCACCAACTCGGGATACTCCTTGCGCAACGTGTAGGAACACGTGGGGTCGATGGCGATGATCTTCTTTCCCGCCTGGGCGTGCGGATGGAGCGACGCCACGTTCTGGCGCGCCAGGCTCTTGGCCAGCTCGATATCGCCGTGCTCGAGCGCCGGCATCCCGCAGCAAACCTGCTTCGGGCAGGAGAGCGAAATGCCGTTCTTTGCGTAAACTTCAACCGCGTCCTTGCCCACCTGCGGCTCGTTGTAGTTCACCGAACAGGTGTAGAAGAGCACCGCGCGCGACGGGTCGCCGGGCGGTGGCGGCTGCTTGCGGAACCAGTCCTCGAACGTCTCGCCGTGGAAATCGGGCAGCAATTTCTGGCGGTGGATGCCGAGCGTCGCCTCCAGGCCGATCCTCAGCAGCGGCTGGCGGTTCGACCAGTTAGCCAGGCCGGCGCACATGCCCGCCGCCCGGCCGAGCAGGCTGGGGCGCGAGAGCACGCGGTCGCGCAGGCTGAGCCCGTCAGCCTTCTTCCGCACCGCGTTCCATCGCAGCATGAGCCGCGGGAAATCGAGCTGGAACTCGTGCTTGTCGTCCGGCGTGTAGGGGCATTTGACGTAGCAGATCTTGCACTGGAAGCACAGATCGGCGACGCGGCCGGCCTCCGCCTGGGAGACCTGGCGCGCGTCGCCCTCGTGCGCTTCAACGGCCTTGAACAGCTCCGGAAAGCTGGGGCAGAGATTGAAGCAGAGGCGGCACCCGTTGCAGATGTCGAAGGCCCGGTCGATCTCCCCGCGAAGGGCGGCCGGGTCCCAATACACATCGTCGTTGGGGTTATAGGACAACCCCGCCGTGGGCGCGCCTTTGATGGGTGGCATGACAGCCAGCTACGAAATCGAGTTCAGACCCTGCTGGAAGCGTCCGGCGTGGGACTTCTCGGCCTTGGCCAGAGTCTCGAACCAGTCGGCGATCTCGGCGAAGCCTTCCTCGCGCGCGGTTTTGGCCATGCCCGGATACATGTCGGTGTACTCGTGGGTCTCGCCCGCGACCGAGGCGCCAAGATTCTCCTGGGTGTCGCCGATCGGCAGCCCGGTGGCGGGGTCGCCGACTTCCTTCAGGTAGTCCAGGTGGCCGTGAGCGTGGCCGGTCTCGCCCTCGGCGGTGTCGCGGAAGAGGCCGGCGACGTCGGGATAGCCCTCGATGTCCGCCTGCTTCGCGAAATAGAGATAGCGGCGGTTGGCCTGCGATTCTCCGGCGAATGCGTCCTTCAAATTCTGGTGGGTCTGTGTCCCTTTGAGTGCTGCCATAGTTTCATCTCCCTTGAGTGTCCGCTCCCCGAGGGTCGCGGTTCCGTAATAAATCTACCTCATTATCCCGCATCTCGAATGTGGGCGTAAGCCAATTGGATGCAGGCCGGCGAAGGGAGGTCGCAGGAGTCTGGCGGGCGTACCATGGAGGTGCAAAGCGATGCCCACCCTGGCTCAGGTCCTCTCGGAAAGCACGCGCGAAGGCGAACTCTGGGAGCGCCTGGACGACAAGCGCATCCGGTGTTTCGCCTGCGGCCACCGGTGTCCAATCTTTGAGGGACAGCCGGGCGTCTGCAAGGTCCGGTTCAACTCCGGCGGCAGGCTCCGCATCCCGTGGGGATATGTCGCCGGGGTGCACTCGGATCCCATCGAGAAGAAGCCGTTCTTCCACGTTCGCCCGGGCGCGGAGGCGCTCAGCTTCGGCATGTTGGGCTGCGACCTGCATTGCGGCTACTGCCAGAACTGGGTGACCTCCCAGGCTCTCCGCGACCCCCAGGCGATCTCGTCGGGAGTGCAAATGACGCCCACGGAACTGGTCGGGGCGGCGCTCGCCAGAGGCGCCGAGGCCGTTGTCAGCACATACAACGAGCCGCTCATCACCGCCGAATGGGCTGTGGCGGTCTTCAAAGAAGCGAAGGCGGCGGGGCTTCTCACCGGGTTCGTCTCGAACGGCAACGCTACGCCCGAAGTGCTCGAGTACCTGCGCCCCTGGCTGGACCTCTACAAAGTCGATCTGAAAAGTTTCGACGACCGCCGCTACCGCGAACTGGGCGGGCG